>NZ_CADCWT010000016.1 GCF_902806485.1 Candidatus Frankia alpina
GGCTACTCGGCCGGGGCCGCGCCTGCCCAGGCGTCGGCGAGCATCTCCCGGGTCTGCCCGAGCAGGGCGGGCAGCACTCGGGTCACCCCCACCACGGGCATGAAGTTCGTGTCGCCGCCCCACCGGGGCACCACGTGCTGGTGCACGTGGGAGGCGATTCCGGCGCCGGCAACGTGCCCGAGGTTCATGCCCGTGTTGAAACCGTGGGCCCCGCTGGCGGTGCGCAGCGCGCGCAGAGCACGCTGCACGAAAAAGGCCATCTCGACGATTTCCTCGGAACTCATCTCGGCATAGTCGGCGACGTGCCGGTAAGGCACGATCAGCAGATGCCCGGCATTGTAGGGATAGAGGTTGAGAACCGCGTAGACGGCTTTCCCACGGGCGACCACCAGCCCATCCTCGTCGGACATGTCAACGATGGAGCAGAAGGGGCATTCATCGTCGCGGCCGCGACCTTCGCCCTTGATGTAGGCCATCCGGTGGGGCGTGTAAAGACGCTGGAAGGCGTCGGGGCCGCCGACCCCGGCCTGCTCCTCGAGCGGAACCCCGTCGGGCGAGACCTGGGCGGTCACCGGGCTGTCACCGCGGCCGCGTCGCCCCGGCCGGGGCGGGGGATCCCGCAGGTAGTGCCGGCTGGGCGGGAGACAGCAGGCCAGGCGACGCGAACCCCGCCACCTTCATCGGACGATCCGCCTCGAAGGGTGGCCAACATCCCGCCAATTTATCAGGACGTCGACCGATGAGGCGGCCCCGGCGAGGGCGATGACGCTCACGCGCAGGTGCGCGCCCACAGAGGAAGAGGGAGACTGACGGCGTGGGGGGGTCGCCGCCAGTCTCCCCCGAGTGGCGTATTTGGTTTCGAACCACGGCGTCCCGGTCGCCACGGCGACGCACCCGAAGGGAACCGCGCCCGGGAAAGATCGCCCGGCGCAACCCCCTGCGAGACGTCGCGCCGACAAAGGGACCCGCTACGCCCTGCCCGATCAGGGCAGCGGGTGTTAAGCCGATCTGTACAGGGCGGGTCTCATGCCGCCCGGAAATAACCGGGCGCACATCGCCGGGCCGGACCTGAACTCGTAGGCACACCGAGCAACTCACCGAAGGGGCGGGATGCACAGCGATGACGATCAACGATGGGCCAACCGGTACCTCATCGGCCGCCGCAATCGGCTCGCCTCGCCTTCCACCGCCAGGAGCTGGACAGACGGCGGCCACGGGGATCATCGGCCGGCCGGCGACCAGGGGGCACCGTCCCAGGGGGCACCGTCCGCCCCAGACCACCCGGGGTAGCCCAGCCAGGCGGAAATGGCCGCCCAAACCCGGAGGACCTTCCGGCATTTGGGCCACTCTTCTCGGCTACCCGGACCGGGAAATCGACCGTCGGGCGGCCCGCCAGACGGTCGGACCGCTGCCATCAGCTCCGGCCGATACTCACTCGTTGTCACCGCCCGTCGGACGACGTTCGAGACGACGTGGGCGCCCCGTCCGCGGGCCCGATGTCGAGCACCCCCACCGGTATGGCACCAAAGTGGGGTCGCGAGGAGATTATTCCGGTCCGGCCGACCCGCAGCCAGGGCGCCCGGATCGCGAAAAAAGCGGCATTTGCGCTGGTAGGGAGCCGGCCCACCACAAGAGAAAGGATCTTGAAGTGGCCCGCCACCGCAGGCCCGCCGCGAGCGAGCCCGCCGAGGCGGCGAGGTAAATCAGCCGCAGAAACCGACACCAAAGGGGAAACAGCTGCGGATCACCAACGGCCACATCTCAAAGGCGCGAGCATGAGCACGAACCACCCGCACCGGACGCTTCCCGCGCCCCCTCGGACCGTTTCCGTTCAGACCCTCGCCCAACGCCGATCCCACCGATCTAGCCGCCGCCCGACGCTCCCAGGACAGCGCGCTCCCCACGCCTTACCGCCCCACCTCACCTGCCGCAACCTGGCCCGACCCCCCAAGGCGCCCCATGCCCTCAACGCCACCCCAGACCGCCCCAAACCACTTCAAAGAACGAGATTCCCCACCCCCACAAACCCGGGGGGTCCGGGGGATCGCCCCCCCGGGCAGATATTGCGCGGAACCTCTGCAAGCCCCCACCGGGGGCGCAGCATGACAAGGCAGATCGCGTGGGCGTACGTGGTTTCGAACCACGGACCTCTGCCGTGTGAAGGCAGCGCTCTACCACTGAGCTATACGCCCTTGCAGGTGATGGAACTACCCTACACGGCGCCGATCCGGGCCGGCGCAGGGGGTCCCGGTGGACGGATACGCCGATGTCCGCCGTCCCGCCCGGTGGCCGGACTGGGCCAGGTTCGCCGCGACTGGCCGAGGTTGAGAACCACCCGGACGGGGAAGGCCCAAGGTGGAACGGCCTTGGCAGGTTGGCCTGATGCTCGGGGGGACATTCGGACGCTACGGATGGTAATCATCCGCCCGCCCGCGGCGGGGGTACACCTAGCGGCCGACCGATCTAGGATCTACCCGGGAAAGGTTCACCCTTCCGGGCCAGTCAACTCGTCCGAACTGCCGTAACGGATGTTGTCTTGGCATAATCTTGTTTCCAACGGGACTCGGAGAGGGAACTATCCCGTTACACGGGTGCTCGCCCGCACCACGCACCATGAGAGGCCGCCCGATGACTATTCGTCACGATTCGATCACCGCCGAACTCGCCCTTCGACTCGTCGTCCCCGGCGGCGCTCCGGTGCCGGTCGCCGCGACGGTCCGGTACGAGCCGGCCGACCCGTATGCGATCAGCATCGGCTTCCGCACGGGAGCCGACGAGGTCGTGGAGTGGACCTTCGCACGCCAACTCCTGAGCGACGGCGTCCGCCGTCCGGCCGGGGACGGTGACGTGCAGGTGTGGCCGGCCGCCCAGTCCGGTGGGCGGATCGTCTGCCTGTCCCTGTCCAGTCCTTCGGGGCACGCGCTGTTCGAGATGCCGCGTTCCGAAGTGCTGGCCTTCCTGCGACGGACGTATTCCGCTGTGCCCCTCGGCGGCGAGAGCGACATCATCGATCTTGATGCGGAACTCGCCCTACTGATCTGGGGCGGCCCCGAGCGGTGATCTCACCGGGGTCGGGATCGTAGCCCGACCCCGGCAGGCCGGTGCGGGCACTGTATCGACAGGGGGATCGCCTCCTGTACCTGAGGCAGTTCTGGATCCCATTCACGCGCAGCATCCACCCGCCTGGCCGGGCGGGTGGATGCTGCGCGTGAATGGAGCTCCCCCTCGTCTCAGTTGCTCGCCAACCCCACCAGCCGGTGGGCTTTGAGCTCGGTCTCGCGCCACTCCCCCTGCGGGTCGCTGCCCCAGGTCACGGCGGCGCCGGTGCCGAACCACAGCCGGTCCGCATCGAACCAGAAGGTGCGGATGCCGACCGAGAGCCATCCTCGGCCGCTGTCGGCGTCCGCCCAGCCGATCCCGCCGCAGTAGGGACCGCGCGGCCCCGGCTCCAGCTCGCGAATGATCCGCAGCGCGCTCGACTTGGGCGCCCCGGAGACCGAGCCGGGCGGACAGGTGGCGGCCAGCAACTCCGGCCAACCCATCCCGGGCCGTAGCCGGGCGCGCACCGTCGACACGAGGTGGACCAGGCCCGGATGATGTTCGACGGCGCACAGAGCCGGCACGGTGACACTGCCGGTCCGGGCCACCCGCCCGAGGTCGTTGCGCACCAGATCAACGATCATGATGTTCTCGGTGACGTCCTTGTCCCGAAGATCGCGCACGGTCCGCCCGGTGCCCTTGATGGGCCCGGAGCGCACGACATCGCCGTCCCGCTCGAGGAACAGCTCCGGCGAGGCCCCCGCGATCCGCAGGCCTGCCTCGGGAACGTCCAGCGCGAGCGCGTACGGGGCCGGATTCCCGGCCGCGAGGACCGCGGCGAGCGCGGCGGGGTCGGGTTCGACCGGTCCGCCACCGGGACCGGCGGGGGGCAGCGGCGCAGACAGCAGCCGGCAGAGGTTCACCTCGTAGACGTCACCGGCGGCGATGCGCTCCCGGATGGCGACCGCGCCCGCCACGTAGGCGGCGTGATCGAGGCTGGTCGTCCAGGACCGCGGGTCCGGGCCACGCCACGGGCCGCGGCGCAGGGCCGCGGGACCGGCGGCGGGCACCGAACGCACGTCGGCGAACCGGACGCAGCGCAGCGCTCCCTCGAAGTCGACGACCACGGCCCAGAAACCACCGCGTTCCAACACCGTGGGATCGTCACTGATTTCCACGACTCCCGTGGCGAGCCGGTCGCCGGCGAGCAGGTACGAGGGTGACCTGGACCGCGGGACCGCCGTGGACCCGCGGGCGATCGGTTCCGGAGCGCCCACGTTCGTCCGGCTCATTCCGATCATGTTACCGCCTTCCCCCACGACCCGCCGGCCGGCGACGGTGCGAGGGGGGCCTCGGAGCGGGCCGGCGCGAGCGTCGACCGGCGTGGTGGACGTGCCGTGGGCGAAACCCGATGTTCACGTGGGGCACCTTGACCCAACGCAACATTCTCGCGACGTCTGGCGGGCCATTCGACGCAGAGGCCGTTCGTCCGCTAGAGTGCTAGCTGCACCGCCGGAAACGCCGGTGCAGCGCGGACGTGGCTCAGTTGGTAGAGCATCACCTTGCCAAGGTGAGGGTCGCGGGTTCGAATCCCGTCGTCCGCTCGGGAACAGAGGGGCTTGAGGTCCGTACCAGCGGCCTCCCGCGGCGGAGTGGCCGAGTGGTTTAGGCAAGGGCCTGCAAAGCCCTGTACGCGGGTTCGATTCCCGCCTCCGCCTCTGATCCATTGCGGGCGATTAGCTCAGTGGGAGAGCGCTACCTTGACACGGTAGAGGTCACTGGTTCAATCCCAGTATCGCCCACCCCGCAGAACAGCGTTTCATCTGCTTCGAACGGCCACTCCGCGGAGTGGCCGTTTTCATGTCCGTGCGTGGCTGCACCGCCGGCCCGGGAGACGCCCGCCCGCGCGGATCCGCTGCGGCACAGGCAATCCTATTGCGGCACGTCCACCACCGGCCACCTCAGCGCGGCACCGCCGACGGTGCACCCTCGGCCAGGAGGAACGCGGTCACACCGTCGGCGAGGCCACTCGCCGCCCGGGCCCGCCAGACTGGATCGATGATTTCCGCGGCGTCGGTCCGGTTGCGCATGTTTCCGCATTCGAGGAACACCTTCGGGACGCGGGAGAGGTTCAGCCCACCGAGATCGGACCGGATCGTCATCCCCTCCTTTCCCAGATAGTCGGCCAGTGGCTGGCCGGTGGTATGGCCGAACGCCGACCGCAGGGTCCCCGCGAGCCGGCTCGACGAGGCGAGGATCGCCGCGTTGGTCCGGTCGGGGCTCAGCGCGGGCGCGATCACGTGGAACCCGCGGCCCTGGGCGGGCCCCCCGTCCGCGTGGATGGAGACAACCGCGGCCGCTGCGGCGTCGTTGCCGATCCTCGCCCGCTCGTCGACGCACGGGCCCACCCCGTCGTCGTCCGGTCGGGTCAGCACGACCCTGGCGCCGCGCGAGCGCAGGATCACGGCCGCCCGCTGGGCGAGATCGAACGTGAAGGCGTGCTCCGGATAGCCACCGTCGGTCTCGGCACCGACGGTGTCACACTCCTTGTCGAAGCCCCCGGCGGGCACCGGCCGGCTGATGGCTGTGGCCGCCCGGCTGTTCCCGCCGTTGTGCCCCGGGTCGAGCACGATGGTGCGGCCGGCGAGCGCCGTCGCGGCGACGACGGTGGGCGAGACACCGGGCGTGGAGGCACCGACGCCGTTCCCGTCCGAGCCGGTCAACGCGAACCGCAGACCGAACCCGGCCACCAGGGCGACGGCAACCACGCAGACGGCTTGGACAAGCGTCGGCCTGATCCACACCGGCATCGTGTCTCCCGCCCACGAAGGGGTCGAGCTGCCCCGTCCGCACTCACCGTATGCGAACGCCCGAATCCGGCCCGAACGGGGCGGCGCGGGACAACGCGGGCAGCCGTCAGGCCGTGACAAAGTCGATCAGTCGCTCCACGGCGCCAAGCAGGCCCACCTCCAGGTCGGTGTAGCTGTCGACGGACGCGAGCACCCGGCGCCACAGGTCGCCGGGCTCAGCGGCGCCCAGCGCCCGGCACACCCCCTCCTTCCACGGCTCCCCGCGGGGCACCGTCGGCCAGGCCCGGATGCCGATCGACGCCGGCTTCACCGCCTGCCAGATGTCGATGTAGGGATGCCCGGTGACCAGCACATGCTCGCCGACGACGGCGGCCGCGATGCGGCTCTCCTTCGATCCGGGGACGAGATGGTCGACGAGGACGCCCAGCCGCCGGCCGGGCCCCGGCCGGAAGGTCTCGACCACGGCGGGCAGCTCGTCGACGCCATCGAGGCTCTCCACCACCACCCCCTCGATGCGCAGGTCGTCGCCCCACACCCGCTCGACGAGGGCGGCGTCGTGCACACCCTCCACGTAGATGCGGCTGGCACGGGCGACCCGGGCCCGGTGACCGGCGACGACGAGCGAGCCGGAGGCGGTACGCGAGGGGGCGGCGGGCGCCGCGCGGCGAGGCCGCACGAGCGTGACCCGGCGCCCCTCCAGCAGAAAGGCGCCGGGTTCGAGCGGGAACACCCGACGGGCGCCGTGCCGGTCCTCCAACGTCACCGCGCTGTGCTCGGCGCCGACCACGGCGCCGCAGAAACCGGTCGCGACCTCCTCGACCACCAGGTCGGGTTCGAGCTCGACCTCCGGCGGCGGAGCCGGGCGAGTGCGGGCGGCGGGTGCCAGGACATCCCGGCTATAGTCGCGGCTGCGCATGCTCCGAACCTAGGCCGCCAGATCGTCATGATCAGGGATATCGACGCGGGCGTGTCGAGATACGACAGTGGGGGCATATCCGCACACGGCGCCCCTGGCCCAGCGCTGGCTCGCGGTGGTCCGGTCGGTCCGACCCCGGCCTGGTGGCGCGAGTGGAGGAGCTGTCTGGAGCAACGGGAGGCACCACGGTGACCGCACGCTACGGACCGAGAGTCGCCCTGCTGGTCGTGGACGTTCAGAACGACTTCGCCGACCCGGCGGGTAGTCTCTATGTCGCCGGCGGCGAGAAGATCATCGACGGGGTGAACGCCGAGGTCTCCGCCGCGGTGGACGCCGGGTCCCCGGTATTCTACAGCCAGGACTGGCATCCCGCGCGCACCCCGCACTTTGTGACCGACGGCGGTGTCTGGCCGCCGCACTGCGTGGCGGGCACGACCGGCGCCGGGTTCCACCCCGATCTGGTCGTGACCGGCGAGGTGATCCGCAAAGGGGTGGACGGGGCCGACGGCTACTCCGCCTTCTCTGTGCGCGACCCGGCCTCGGGGCATCGGTCAGCGACCGTGCTCGAAGAGCGGCTCGTTCGACTGGGCGTCTCGACGCTCGTCATGGTCGGCCTGGCCGGCGACCACTGCGTCCGGGAAAGCGCGCTGGACGCACGCCTACTGGGCCTGACGGTACTGCTGCCGCTGGCCCACACCAGATTCGTCAACCTCCACCCAGGCGACGACGAACGGGCGGTGGCGGCGATGCGGGACGCAGGCGTGCTCGTCGCCTGAGGCATCCTGGCCGGTCGCGCAGGGTGCGTCGCGACTGATCGGCGACGGGGTGCTGCCGGCGGACATGCCGCCGCCACGGCCGTGGCGTGTCGCGAGCCCACGCCAGAGGCCATGCGGTGGAACTATCCGAACGCGGCTCCTCAGGCCGCGCAGTCTCGGCAGATCATGCGGCGCTCGTCCACGAGCTGACTACGGTGGTGGACGAGGTAGCACTGCGTGCAGGTGAACTCGTCGGCCTGCCGCGGAAGCACCCGGACATTGAGTTCCTCTCCGGCCAGGTCGGCACCCGGCAGGCCGAGCTCGGTCTCGAACGGATCAACATCGTCACCGAGATCAGTCGCCGCGTCCGCCCGCCGCGCCTTGAGGGCCTCGAGGCTCTGCTCCGAGGCGTCCTCTATGTCAGCCGTACGAGGTGTGTCGTAATCGGTGGCCACTGAATAACTCCCAGAAAGGTTGTGCGTGGTCGTGCGCAAGCCACAACGCACGACCGCCGGGGTATGTGCCCGTCAGACCCGCGCTACCCTGGTGTGGGCTTCGCCACACCCTCGCAACCATCTCCGCGTCGATGCGTCGCGCGGCCCTGACCATCCGCAGCGCCACCCAACCCGGTGCGGCCCGACACGGCTGCGGGCCGGGCTGCGCGGGTCGTTTAGCCGGTGCGCCGCAGCCAGGTGACCGGGGCTCCGTGGGCGCCTCGGCGCAGTGGCTCGAGGACATCGTCCCAGGCCGTCCCGAGCAGGCGGTGCAGGCCCCGGGCGAGGGTCTCGCGAGCCTCGCCCCGTTCCAGCAGCGCCCGCAGGGCGGCCTCGCCGACCACCACATCGCCGTTCGCGGCGATCGCGGCCCGGTGCAGGCCGAGATCGGGGGTATAGGAATAGCGCTCGGCGTCACACCCGGGTGAGGGCCCCTCGACGGTTTCGAAGGTGACGTGCCCAAGCCGGCGCAGCGCACCGGCGACCCGGCCCGCCGTGCCCGGGGACGCGCGCCACTCCAGCCCGGCGAAGAGGAATCCGGGCATGCCGGGCTGCGCCGTCCAGGTCAGCGACACAGGCGACGACAACACTCCGGACGCGCCGAACTCCAGGTGCGGGCACAGCGCCGGCGGACAGGCGAGCACCGCCAGCTTGCCCGGCACGGCGAAGGACGACGAGCCGGATGACAGCTCACGAGCTGTCGAGGACATTGCGACCACGCGGGACCTCCGTCGACGAGGAACGCCTTCCCCTGCGCCTGTCGACTCGCCCCCGGATAGCTTGCCGAAATCGTCCCATGGTCCGGCTCCGCGGACTAGCCCCACCCCCTTCCGGAAGGAAGACTAATTGGGCGGAAGACCGGCCCGGAGCAACCACCCTCCCCGACCGGGGGGTGGTTCATCCGGATAGCTCAACCCGAGGCAGGCTCCGGCCGCTGCGGTGCGGCCCCGTTGGGTCCGCCGCTGGCGGGTGCAGCGGCGGGTGCGGGTGCGGCGGCGCCCAGCAGGCCACCGAGGCCGCTGAGCGCGCCGGTCAGTTCGCTCGGCACGATCCACAGCTTGCTCGCCTGCCCCTGGGCGATCTGCGGCAGCGTCTGCAGGTACTGGTAGGCCAGCAGCTTCTGATCGGCGTCGCCCTCGTGGATCGCCCGGAAGACGGTTCCGATGGCCTTCGCCTCGCCCTCGGCGGTGAGGATCTGCGCCTCACGCTCGCCTTCGGCCCGCAGGATCGCCGCCTGCTTCTCCCCTTCGGCCCGCAGGATCTCGCTCTGCTTGACACCTTCGGCGGTCAGGATCGCCGCGCGGCGGTCCCGCTCGGCCCGCATCTGCTTCTCCATCGAGTCCTGGATGGAACGTGGCGGGTCGATGGCCTTCAGCTCCACCCGGTTGACCCGGATGCCCCACTTGCCGGTGGCCTCGTCGAGCACGCCGCGCAACTGCCCGTTGATCTGGTCGCGGGAGGTGAGGGTGGCCTCCAGGTTCAGCCCGCCGATGACGTTGCGCAGCGTGGTGACGGTGAGCTGCTCGATGGCGCGGATGACGTTGGCGATCTCGTAGGTGGCCGCCCGTGGATCGGTGACCTGGAAGTAGATCACCGTGTCGATCCCGACCACGAGGTTGTCCTCGGTGATCACCGGCTGCGGCGGAAAGCTGACCACCTGCTCGCGCAGGTCGATGCGGTCGCGCACCCGGTCGACGAACGGGACCACGATCGCCAGCCCCGGAGTGAGGGTGCGGTGGTACCGACCGAGGCGTTCCACCACCATCGCCCGCGCCTGCGGGACGATGCGCACCGCCCGCACCAAAAAGATCAAAACTACCGCCGCGACCACCACGGCGACGATGACACCTGCCATGACGTACCCCTTCTCTGTCGGGCCCGTGGGCCTTGCCGTGACCCCACCGACCCCGGGGACCCCGGGGACGCCGGGGACGCCGGGCCGCGGAGTCAGATCTCGAATCGGTGCACGATGGCGGTCGCTCCGTCGATGCGCAGGACGCGCCCCTCGCTGCCGACCTCCAGCACGGTCGTGGTCGGGTACGACCGGGCCGACCAGACCTCCCCCTTGATCTTCACCCGGCCGCCCTCCCCGTCCACCCGCTCCAGCACCAGCGCCCGCTCCCCCACCAGCGCGTCCGTGCCGGTGCGCAGTTCGGGGGTTCGCTGCAGGTGCCGGCGGGCCACCGGACGAAGCCCGAGGCCGAGGCCGCCGGCCGCCACGACGAACCCGGCGATCTGCCAGGCCGCGTCGACGCCCAGCAGCGCGACGGCCGCGCCCACCAACGCCGCCAGCGAGAACATCACCAGCGTCAGGTCCAGCGTGAACAGCTCGCCGACGAGCAGAGCGCCGGCGACGACGACCCAGATCGCCCAGTCGGCCATGACTCCATGCTAGGCCCGGCCATCAGCAACCGATCAATGAAACCTCAATGATCGTCGAGGCTCTGACCTCACATTTCGTGCGCCCCCGAATCAGAGCGTCCCTCCTGGCCGTAGGCTTCGTTCGTATGTCGCAGGTATGGCCGGGCAGCCCTTATCCCCTGGGCGCCACATATGACGGGTCGGGGACGAACTTCGCGCTCTTCTCAGAGATCGCCGACCGGGTCCAGCTCTGCCTGTTCGACGATGCGGGCCAGGAGGACCGGGTCGATCTGAAGGAGGTCGACGCCTTCGTCTGGCACGCCTACCTGCCCACGGGGCAGCGCTACGGCTACCGGGTCCACGGCCCCTACGACCCGGCCCACGGCACCCGCTGCAACCCGCACAAGCTGCTGCTCGACCCGTACGCGAAGGCCGTTGACGGCGAGGTCGCCTGGGACCAGGCGGTGTTCCCATACACCTTCGGCGACCCGGACGGCGTCAACGACGCCGACTCCGGCCCGCACATGATGAAGTCGGTCGTGATCAGCCCGTTCTTCGACTGGAACGGCGACCGTCCGCCGCGCACGCCCTACAACGAGTCGGTGTTCTACGAGGCCCACGTCCGCGGGCTCACCAAGAACCATCCCGGGCTGCCCGAGGAGTACCGCGGCACCTACGCCGGTATCGCCCACCCCTTGATGATCGACCATTACCGCAAGCTCGGCGTCACCGCGATCGAACTGCTGCCCGTGCACCAGTTCGTCCACGACGAGCACCTGGTCAGCAAGAACCTGCGCAACTACTGGGGCTACAACTCGATCGCCTTCCTCGCCCCGCACAACGACTACTCCGCCTCCGGCGGGCACGGCCGGCAGGTGCAGGAGTTCAAGGGCATGGTCAAGAACCTGCACGAGGCCGGGATCGAGGTGATCCTCGACATCGTCTACAACCACACCGCCGAGGGCAACCACATGGGGCCGATGCTGTGCTTCCGCGGCATCGACAACGCCGCCTACTACCGGCTCGTGGACGACGACCCCCACTACTACATGGACTACACGGGCACCGGCAACAGCCTGCGGGTACGCCACCCCCACGTCCTACAGCTAATCATGGACTCGCTGCGGTACTGGGTGACGGACATGCACGTCGACGGCTTCCGCTTCGACCTGGCCGCGACGCTGGCACGGGAGTTCTACGACGTCGACCGGCTGTCGTCGTTCTTCGACCTGGTCCAGCAGGACCCGGTCGTCTCCCAGGTCAAGCTGATCGCCGAGCCGTGGGACCTCGGCGAGGGCGGCTACCAGGTCGGGAACTTCCCCCCGCTGTGGACGGAGTGGAACGGTAAGTACCGCGACACCGTCCGTGACTTCTGGCGCGGCCAGGACCATGGCATCGCCGAGTTCGCCTCCCGGCTGACCGGGTCGAGCGACCTGTACGAGAACAGCGGGCGGCGCCCCTGGGCGTCGATCAACTTCATCACCGCCCACGACGGCTTCACACTGCGCGACCTCGTCTCGTACAACGACAAGCACAACGAGGCCAACGGGGAGGACAACCGGGACGGATCGGACGACAACCGCTCCTGGAACTGCGGAGTCGAGGGGCCGACCGACGACCCGGACGTATTGCTTCTACGGACCACGCAAACCCGTAACCTGCTCACGACGCTACTGCTGTCCCAGGGGGTGCCGATGCTGGTCGCCGGAGACGAGATGGGGCGCACCCAACACGACAACAACAACGCCTACTGTCAGGACAACCCGCTCTCCTGGCTGGACTGGGCGGACACCGAGCGCAACGCCGACCTGGTCGAGTTCGTCGGCCTGCTGTCCAGGCTGCGCAAAGATCACCTGATCTTCCGGCGCCGCCGGTTCTTCCAGGGGATCTCCCTGCGCGGGCAGGGCGCCACGGCCCGCGGCGCCGCGGGCGACGACCCGGCCGTGACCGACGACCCGGCCAAGAAGGACATCGTCTGGCTGCGGCCGGACGGCACCGAGATGTCCGACATCGACTGGGAGTCCGGCACCGCCCGTTCCCTGGGCGTCTACCTCAACGGTGACGGCATCCCGGACCCGGACGCGCTCGGCCAGCCGATTTCCGACGACTCCTTCCTGCTGTACTTCAACGCGCACTACGAGCCCGTCGCCTTCCGCGTGCCGGCACCGAGCTTCGGGGCGTCCTGGGAGATGGTCGTCGACACCCGCAAGTCCACCGCGGAGATCGACGCCACTCTGGAGGTCATCCCCCCGGCCCACCCGGCCCTGGACCCCGCCGACGTGGGCAAGGTGGTCAAGACCGGCGACCCGATCGAGATCGACGCCCGTTCGACGGTCGTGCTGCGCCGTGTCGACTGAGCCCACCCCCCCACCGGGCGGGCCCAGAGTCGAGCGGGTGGTGCCGACCTCGACCTACCGGCTCCAGCTCAACCTCGACTTCTCCTTCACCGACGCGGCCGTGATCGTTCCCTACCTGGCCACGCTCGGCGTGTCGCACCTGTACCTGTCGCCGGTGCTGGAGGCCGCCCCCGGCTCGACGCACGGCTACGACCTCGTCGAGCACGGCCAGATCAACCCCGAGCTCGGCGGGACGGGCGGCCTGCGCCGGCTGACCGCCGCCTGCCGCAAGGCCGGCCTCGGGATCGTCGTCGACGTCGTCCCGAACCACATGTCCGTCACCCCGGAGACGGCGAACTCGGCCTGGTGGTCGGTGCTGCGCGAGGGGCCCGAATCCCCCTACGCCTCCTGGTTCGACATCGACTGGGCCGCGCCCGACAACCCGGGCCGGGTGCTGGTCCCGATCCTCGGCGCGGGCCTCGCGGACTGCCTGGCCGCCGGGGAGATCTCCGTCGAGCAGGACACCGAGGGCGCGTGGGTCGTCGTCTACTACGACCACGTGCTGCCGACCTCGCCCGGCACCGCCGACCCCGACGACGTCGCCGCCACCCTGGACGCCCAGTACTACCGGCTGTGCTGGTGGCGGGTCGCCGCGAGCGAGCTGAACTACCGCCGTTTCTTCGACATCACGACCCTCGCCGGGCTGCGCCAGGAGGAACCCGACGTCTTCGCCGCGACCCACCGGCTGCTCATCGAACAGGTCCGGGCGGGCACGTTCGAAGGGTTGCGCATCGACCATCCGGACGGCCTGGCCGACCCGGAGGGCTACCTGCGTCGGCTCGCCGACGCCTCCGGCGGGGTGTGGACCGTCGTCGAGAAGATCCTGGAGCATGACGAGGCCCTGCCCGACACCTGGGCCTGCGACGGCACCACCGGCTACGAGGGAATCGCCCGGCTGACCCGGCTGTTCCTCGACCCCGTCGCCGGGCATCCACTCGCCGTGCTCTACCAGGAGATCACCCGCGCCGATCCCGACTACGAGGCCGAGGCGCGGGCCGCCAAGCTCGACGTGCTCGCCGGCGTGCTGCAACCCGAGGTGGACCGGCTGACCGCGCTCGCCCTCGGGGAAGCCCGAGAGGCCCGCGCGGACCTCACCCGCACCGGGCTGCGGGAAGCGCTGTGCGAGGTGCTGGCCGCCTTCGACGTCTACCGGGCCTACATCCGCCCGGACGGCACGCCGAGCCTGGAGGCCCGCGGCCACGTGGTGCGGGCCTGCGAGCAGGCCCGGTCCTACCTGCCCGGTCGTTCCGCCGAGGTCGACCTGATCGAGGACCTGGCCCTGGGCGGTCCGCCCGAGTTCGTCACGCGTTTCCAGCAGACGTGCGGCCCGGTGATGGCCAAGGGCATCGAGGACACGGCGTTCTACCGCTACTCCCGGCTCATCGCCCTCAACGAGGTCGGCGGCGACCCGGCGCGCTTCCCGGCGTTCACCACCGGGCATCCGCGCAGCGCCGTCACCGAGTTCCACGAGGCGAACCTGGCGGTGCAGCGGAGCTGGCCGCTGACGATGACCACCCTGTCGACGCACGACACGAAGCGCTCCGAGGACGTCCGCGCCCGCCTCGCCGTCCTCTCCGAGGATCCACGCGGCTGGGCGGAGGTCGCAGGCAGCCTGGTCCGCCTCGGCGAACGTCACCGTGACACCGAGCAGGGCTGGCCGGACCGCTCCACCGCCTACTTCCTGCTGCAGACCCTCGTCGGCGCCTGGCCGCTGCCCACCGAGCGGGCGACCCAGTACATGCTCAAGGCCGTCCGCGAGGCGAAGGTCTACACCAGCTGGACCGACCAGGACCCCGCCTACGAGGCCGCGCTGACGAACTACATCGAGTCGGTGCTGGAGGACGAGGAGTTCCTCGCCGTGCTCACCGGCTACATCGGCACCCTCGTCGAGCTCGGCCGGCAGAACTCGCTGGCCCAGAAGCTGCTCCAGCTCACCGTCCCGGGTGTCCCGGACCTGTACCAGGGCCAGGAGCTGTGGGACCTGTCCCTGGTCGACCCGGACAACCGCCGCCCGGTCAACTACGGCGACCGGACGAAGCTGCTCGCCGAGCCCGGCGTGGACACCGGCACGCCGCGGCGCCCACCGGTGCTCGACGACTCCGGCGCCGCGAAGCTGCTCGTCGTCACCCGGACGCTGCGAACCCGCCGCGAGCACCCCGAGTGGTTCGGCGACCGGGCCACCTACCGCCCCCTGTGGGCGTCGGGCTCGGCCGCGGAGAACGCGGTCGCCTTCGCCCGCTCCGAGTCGGTGGTCACCGTGGCGCCCCGCCTGGTCCTCGGCCTGCGCCGCAGCGGCGGCTGGCGCGACACCACCATCCCGCTGCCCGAGGGCCGCTGGACCGACGTCCTGACCGGCCGCCGCCACGACGGCGGCACCGCCTACGTTCTGCGCCTGCTGCGCGACTTCCCCGTCAGCCTCCTCATCCGCTCCTGATCCGGCACCGGCCGGCGCGAACGGGCCCCTCCGGCGAACCGACCTCCGCCGCCGCCGGGCGTCTACACGGGGCGGGGCCGGGGCATGCGCCACGAGGCCGATCACGGATCCCACCTGGTGCGCCCGCCGCCATGAGGCTGGTCACAGGGGGCCTTTTCACCCGGTGAAACCGGGTCGTGCGGGCACCTTCGGTGGGGGCCGTTGTCACGGACACGGCATGTCAGGCGGCGGTGGAAGGTAGACAGGAGCTATGAGCACCTTCCGGCTGTGGGCCCCGGACGCGAAGACGGTCAGCCTGGTCGTGGCGGACTCCGCCGGCGACGCCACCCATGAGATGTCCGCCGGGCGGCGGGGCTGGTGGTGGGTGAACGTCCCCTCCGCGAAGCACGGCACGGACTACGCGTTCGTACTCGACGGGGGCAGCGAGGAACTGCCCGATCCCCGCTCGGTCTGGCAGCCGGCGGGGGTGCACGGCCGATCCCGGCTGGTCGACCACTCGACGTTCCACTGGTCGGACGCGAGCTGGCGCGGCATCGCGCTGGCCGGCAGCGTGCTCTACGAGCTGCACGTCGGGACGTTCACCCCCGAGGGCACCTTCGACGCCGCGATCGGCAAGCTCGACCACCTCGCCGAGCTCGGCATCGACGCCGTCGAGCTGCTGCCGGTCAACGCCTTCCCGGGGCACCACGGCTGGGGCTACGACGGGGTCGGCCTGTTCGCCGTGCACGAGCCCTACGGCGGGCCGGACGGGCTGAAGCGGTTCGTCGACGCGGCGCACGCCCGCGGCATCGGCGTGATCATGGATGTCGTCTACAACCACCTCGGCCCGGACGGAAACTACCTGGCGCAGTTCGGGCCGTACTTCACCGACCGGTACATCACCCCGTGGGGGCCGGCGGTCAACCTCGACGCCCCCGGCTCCGACGATGTCCGCGCGTTCATCCTCGACAGCACGTTGTCCTGGCTACGGGACTTCCACTGCGACGGGCTGCGCCTGGACGCCGTGCACGCCTTCCAGGACAGTCGGGCGATGCACCTGCTCGAGGAGATCGCCGAGTCGGTGCACCGGCTCGGGGCGCAGGTGCGCCGGCCGCTGTTCGTCGTCGCCGAATCCGACCTCAACGATCCCAAGCTGGTCGTCGCCCCCGAGGCCGGCGGGTACGGCCTGGACGGCCAGTGGTGCGACGACGCCCACCACGCGCTGTGGGCGACGCTGTCCGGCGAACGGCAGGGCTACTACATCGACTTCGGGTCGATCGAGACGCTCGCCCACGCGCTGACGAAGGGTTTCGTGCACGAGGGCGGCTACTCGACGTTCCGCGGCCGCTCCCACGGCCGGCCGATGCCGCCGACGACGGCGGCCTACCGGTTCGTCACGTTCCTGCAGAACCACGACCAGATCGGCAACCGGGCGGTGGGCGACCGGTCGTCGGCGCAGCTCAACGACGGTCTGCTGCGCATCGGCGCGGCCCTGCTGCTGACCTCGGCGCTGACCCCGATGCTGTTCATGGGGGAGGAATGGGGGGCGCACACCCCCTGGCAGTACTTCACCGACCACACCGCGCCCGGTCTCGGCGACGCGGTGCGCGAGGGGCGGCGCGCCGAGTTCGCCGAGCACGGCTGGGGGCCCGACGACGTCCCCGACCCGCAGGACCCGGCGACGTTCGAGCGGTCGAAGCTGGACTGGTCCGAGCCGACCCGCCCGGGCCACGGCAGCCTGCTGGACTGGCACCGCCGGCTCATCGGGCTGCGCCGCAAGCTGCCGGCGCTGACGGACCCGGCGTGGTCGTCGGTGGAGTGCCCCTACGACGAACAGGCCCGCTGGCTGGTGGTGCGCCGCGGGGACGTGGCGATCGTCGTCAACCTGTCGTCGCAGCGGCAGGCGGTGCCGCTCGACGGGGTGCCCTTCGACGCGCCGGCGGCCTCGGCGCCCGGCTTCACCTACATGCCGGGCCGCGTCGAGCTCGACGGCGAGTCCGTCGTCATCACCCGACTGCTGCCGCCGGCCGGCTGAGCGGCGCCGCCCGACGTCGCCGGTCAGCGGCGGTCAGCGGCGGACACGGTCCCGGGACAGCAGGAAATACAGCCCGCCGAGCACCGCCAGTCCCACCAGCAACACCATGACGAGCAGCACGACGTAGGTTCCCATGCGTCCATCGTCGCAGGATCAGCCGACGATCGCGGCGGTCCGGTCCCCGATGTCCGTCCGGCGCCGCCGGACCGCCGGCTCCGGACTGCTGCGAGGCCGCCATCCCTGGGGAAAGCGCAAGACTTCTAGTTGATCTTCCCGGTCGAGCCGGACGCGGGCGTGCAGCCGGCACAGCCGGCGGGGTTCAGGCGGGAGCAGCGTTCAGGCGGCGGCGGTGAGGCGGGCGCCGTCGCGGGCGAGCGCCGCGAGACGCGACACCGCCCGCTGGTACTTCTTACGATGCGGCCCGGCGAGCAGCTCCGCGCCGAACAACTCCCCCAGCCCGACGCCCGAGGCGACGATCGGAATCGACCGGTCGTAGAGCCGGTCGGCGAACGCGACGAACCGCAGCGCCACGGCCTGGTCGGCGACCGGCGCCACGCCGTGCAAGGCGACCAGCCCCCCGTCGACGAGCGCCCCATAGCGCGACGGGTGCAGCCCCGCCAGATGCGCGCACAGCGCGGCGAACCCGTCCTCGCTCGCCCCCCCTCGAAGGCGGCGGCAAACGCCGCGACCTCGGCGGCCGGGCATGGTGCGGGCGGTGCCGGCAGTCCCCGGTGACGGTAGTCGCTGCCGTCGATGCGCAGGACGTCGAAGCGGGCGGCCAGGCCCTGGATCTCGCGCAGGAAATCGGCGGCGGCGAACCGGCCGGCGCCGAGATCCTCCGGCTGGGTGTTGCTCGTCGCGGCCAGCGCGACACCCGCGTCGGCGAGGCGGGTCAGCAGGGTCGACATGAGCACCGTGTCGCCCGGATCGTCGAGCTCGAACTCGTCGATGGCAACCAGCCGCAGCCTCCACGGTCGCCGCGAAGCCGAGCGCCCCCACCAGGGAGGTGAGCTCGACGAAGGTGCCGTATGCCTTCGGGCCCGCCACCGAGTGCCACAGCGAGGCGAGCAGGTGGGTCTTGCCGACGCCGAACCCGCCATCGAGGTACACCCCCGGCAGGGCCGTCCCCGCCTCACGGCCTGCACCACCCGATCGGGCCCCGCGAGCCCTCCGCCCGAACAGCCCCGACCAGGCGCCCCGGGCGCCGGCGGCGCAACGGCCTCCTCCGCCGGGAGTCGCGTTCACCCGGTCGGCGAACGCGGACAGGGCGGTGACCGCGGCGCTCTGGCTCGGCTCCGCGGGGTCGGGCAGATAGCCGGCGAAACGGACGGCGTCGAAGCGCGGCGGCGGGACGAGCGCGGCGATCAGATCGTCCGGCCGCACCTGCGGCCTCCGGTCGACGAGGCGCTGCACCACCTCACCAGCCTACGAAGCAGTCCGGGACGGGCCGCCCGCCGCACGCCGCCGGGACCGAACTCACAGTGCCCGGACCGGTCGGGGCGAGCAGGCCGGACGGCTACAGTCGGCTCGGTGCGACGCATCCTGCCGGTTCCCGGCTGCTCCGACAGGCCAGGCACGCCCGCGCCGCTCGCCACGCCGGGTGCCGGCGGTGCCATCGCCGCGGCGGCGGACGATCCGACCGTCGGCGGCGAGGTCGTCGCGAAGGCGGCCGAAGTCGACCTCGACGAGGCCTATGCCTACCCGCCCGGCGCGGGGCAGACCAGTTACGTTCGAGCGAACTTCGTCAGTTCCGTCGACGGGGCCGCGGAGGTGGGCGGCCGGTCCGGACCGCTGGGCGGCGACGCGGACAGGCGGGTCTTCCAGCTGCTTCGCTGGCTCAGCGACGTCGTGCTCGTCGGCGCCGGCACCGTCCGCCATGAGAACTACGGGCCGGTGATCGTCACGCCCGAACGGCGGGACCGGCGGCGGGCCGCTGGGCTCGCCGCGGTCCCCCCGATCGCTGTGGTCACCGCGACCGCGGGCCTCGACCCCGGCGCCCGGCTGTTCGACGCCGAGGTCCGCCCCGTCGTGCTCACCTGCGACGCCGCCCCATCGGCCAAGCGGCAGGCGCTCGCGGCGGTGGCCGAGGTCGTCATCTGCGGTGACTCGACCGTCGACCCGGCGTCGGCCCTCGCGGCCCTGGCCGAACGGGGGATGACCCGAGTGCTCGCGGAGGGCGGCCCGTTGCTGCACGCCCAGCTGGCCGGTGCCGGCCTGCTCGACGAGCTGTGCCTGACCGTGGCGCCGCTGCTGGCCGGGCCCGGTCGGATGGGCATCGTGGAGGGCCCGCCGTGGCCCGAACCGACCACGATGCGCCTGGTTCAGGCGCTCATCGAGGACGGCAACCTCTTCCTGCGCTACCTGCGCGGCCCGCGCGACTCGTAGCGACGTCGAGTTCCGCGCCCGAGACCGTCCATGCCCGGCGAAGCGGAGCCGGCGGTGGCCGCGTTTTATCCACAGGTCGGCGATTCCCACAGCCGTCGTCCACAGGATCCGATGAGGAGCAGCGCGACCCACCGCCGCGTTGTTAGCGTCGCCGCACCGAACCTGACCCGACGGCGGTGGTATGCGATGACGATCCCCGATGAAACCCGGGCGACGGCGGCCGGCGCGCTCGCCACGGTGGCGCGCACCCGGCGGGAGGTGACGGCCGCCCTGGACCGGGTCGCGGCCGCCGGCGCCGGCGCGTGGGACGGCCGGGCGGCGCAGCTGTGGGCCGGCCGGATGCGGCACCTCGCCGCCGAGGCGACCGCCCTGCTCGACCGTTGCCTGCTGGTGTGCGAGCAGGCCCGCTCGGGCCCGAGCGCAGCGTCGACGGCGCCCGGTGCCCCGCCGCGGGCGATCGGCTGACACCGGTGGCGAGCCTCGGTGCCGGCGTCCACCTCGCCGCTGTGGCCCTACCCCCCGGGCCCGGCGTGGGCGGGGACCGGGTGGTCTTCGATCCCGTCCGGCTCCGCCCGCTTGCGGCCGCGGTGCGGGCTGCCGGCGAGGCCCTGCACTCCGGGGCGCGGACGGTCGCCCACGCCTTGGCGCAGGTGGGCGGCCCGGCTGGCTGGGCGGCTCGACTGGCCCGACTCGGCGACGAGCTCGATGCCGACGCCGCGATGCTGCGCCGCCGGCTCGCGCTCGCGGAGGGCGCCGACGACGCGGGGCGGTCACTCGTGGCGACGGCAGTAGTCATCTTGCCGGCCGTGCACCGCGCACCGGCGCTCCTCGACGTCCGACCCGTCCTCGACACCGGGGCCATCGCCAAGGGCGAGACCGAGGTCGTTCCCGGCACTGCGCGCGCAGGAGCGGCAGCGCTCGCCGCTGGCCGACCCGCAGGCCGAGCCACGGCCCGGTCACTGCTGTCCGGCAGCGGAGCACCATCGGCCAGCCTGCAGGAAGCGCTGGACCGGTTGGGCGCGCGAGCCGACGACCCCGACTTCATCGCCGGCTTCTACGACGCGCTCGGGCCGGCCGGGCTCGCGCAGCTGCTCACCATCGTCTCCGGACGGGCCCGCGGGCCGATGGTCAACCGGCCGGCACCGCCGTCCGGGGTGGACCGGCGGGACGCCGAGGGCGTTCTCGGCCGGACGTTTGCCGCCTACACCCGCGGCCGGTCGCTCGACGACTCCTGGCTGGGCCGGTTCAACACCCGGGGACGCCTCGACCACGCCGAGACCGTGCTGCTGACCCCGTTGCTGGCGGCCGGCCGCGTCGACGGCGCGTTGCTCGACCGGCTGGGCCGGCTGGCCTTCGGCCCCGGGATCGGGCCACCGGAGCCCGGGGCACCGCCGACCGCCGCCGCGGCCCCGCGTGGACCGACCCCCGCCCCCGCGCCGGCGCCCGGTCGGGTCGTGGGCACGGTGCTCAGCGCGACAGCGGACCGCGGGTACCGGGGCGCGTTGCTGGCCGCGATCGCCGCCGAACCGGCGCTGGCGGCCCGGTTCGCCACGCGGTACGTCGAGGCGGTCCTGGGTGGCGCCGCCATCGCGGAGCTGGGTCTGCCGGTGGCCGTCGGGCTCGACGACGCGACCGGGCGGGCCTGGTCCGGGCTGATCGCCGCGGCCGGCGGTCTGGCGGCGCGGCGGGCGGATCCACTCGGCTCGGCGGACTTCGTCGCCCGCCTCGCCGGCGCCGTCAACGCCGCCGACGGGTCGGCACTGCCGCTGCATCTGCGCGCCGCCCTCGTCCCCGCGCTGCGGACGTACCGGGAGGAGATGTACGACGCGGTGACGGCGGTCGTTCCCGGGCCGGTCTCCCCACCGACGGCCGCACCCGCCGCCCGGGAGGTCCCGGTCGCGGGGTGGCCGGCGTTGCTGCGGGAATGCCTGCGTGGCGGGACGCTCGCCGGGCTGCTCGGTCTGGACGCCGCAGCCTACGCGATCGGGCTCGACGAGCGGGTGGCGGGGCGCACGCGGGGCTGGAACACCGGGGCCGGCGGCTACCCGTCGAGCCCGCGGACGCTGGGCTACCTGCGGGGTGCTCGGGCGCAGGCGTTCTTCACCGGCGCCCTCGGCGACGCCGCCGACGCGGTGCTACGCGAGCATGCGCAAGCCGGGTCAGCCCACCGCCGGCGGCAGGCGGTGATCCTCGACCTGCTCGGCACGGTGGCCACGTCGATCGACCCGACCGACCCGACCGATCCGGCCGCCACCTTCGTCCATCTCGGTGTCGGGATCACGGTGGACATGGTCGAGGCCCTCGTCCGGGAGCGCTACCGCGACGTGTCCACCGCCCGACCGGCGTGGATCCTCGCCCGGCTGCGGGAGGCATCGCGGGTCGGCTCGCAGTGGGCCGCGACCTACGAGGCGAGCGCCCGCCTGCTGTGGGCTCGCCGCGCCGGGGACCCGCTACGACCGATCACGGTGACCGGCAGCGACGGGCGGCGCCGGGTGTACACCGGGGATCCGCACGCCGACGGATACATCACCGGTCCGGCGACGGATTTCCTCGACGCGGCGGGCAATCCCCGACCGGCCGCGGCGATGACCCCGGCCCAACGAGGCGCGTACCTGGCCTGGCTGGAGAGTCCGGCACTGGTCGCCAACAACGACCGGCTGCCCATCCTCGCCGGGGCAGCGGCGCTCGGCGAGGCGCGGATCCCGCCGGACGAAGCACTGCGGCCGAACGGTTGACCATCCGACAATCCGGCGGGAGAACGGGCGGGTCCACCGCTCGATTAGAGGATCATCCCGGCGCCGAGGGTGGTTCCGCTCATCTCGTCGATGAGCAGCACACTGCCCGTGTTACGGTTACGGCGGTACGGATCATAGCACAGTGGCGAGGTCGTCCGCAGGGCGATCCGGCCGATGTCGTTGAGGCCCAGCGAGTCGACGGCCTCGTCGCGGTGCAGCGTGTCGATGTCGACGCGGTAGGAGACGTCGGTGACCATCGCCCGCACCGACCGGGTGGTGTGCTTGATCCCGACCCGGGCGCGCCGGCGCAGGGGCGCGTCGACCATCCAGGAGACCATGAGGTGGAGGTCCTGCCCGACCGTGGGCTGGTTGTTCGGCCGCGCGATCATGTCCCCGCGGGAGACGTCGAGGTCGTCCTCCAGGCGGACGGTGACCGACATCGGGGGGAACGCCTCGTCGACCGGCCCGTCGTAGGTGTCGATCCCCGCGACCCGCGACGTCAGCCCGGACGGCAGCACGATGACGTCGTCGCCGGGCTTGATCACGCCGCCGGCGACCTGGCCGGCGTAGCCGCGGTAGTCCTGCAGCTCCTCACTGCGCGGCCGGACCACCCACTGCACCGGAAACCGCACGTCGATCAGGTTGCGGTCGGAGGCGATGTGCAGCTCCTCCAGGTGGTGCAGCAACGAACTGCCGTCGTACCAGGGCGTGCTCGGCGAGCGGGACACCACGTTGTCACCGGTCAGCGCGGACACCGGGATCGTCGTGACGTCGACGATCTCCAGCTTCGCGGCGAAGCGCCGGAAATCTTCCTTGATCTTCTCGAAGACTTCTCGATCGAAGTCGACGAGATCCATCTTGTTCACGCAGAGCACCAGGTGGGGTACCCGCAGCAGCGACGCCAGGAACGCGTGCCGGCGGGTCTGCTCGACGATGCCCTTGCGCGCGTCCACGAGCAGCAGCGCGAGGTCGGCGGTCGAGGCACCGGTGACCATGTTGCGGGTGTACTGCACGTGCCCGGGGGTGTCCGCGAGGATGAACGACCGCCGCGGGGTGGCGAAGTAGCGGTAGGCGACGTCGATGGTGATGCCCTGCTCCCGCTCGGCCCGCAGACCGTCGGTGAGCAGCGCGAGGTCGACGTAGCCGTCGCCGCGCTCCCGGCTGGTCCGCTCGACGGCGGCGAGCTGGTCGGTGAACAGCGACTTCGTGTCGAAGAGGAGCCGGCCGATCAACGTCGACTTCCCGTCGTCGACCGACCCCGCGGTTGCGACGCGCAGCAGCTCGGCCATCAGAAGTACCCCTCCCGCTTCCGGTCCTCCATCGCCGCCTCGCTGACCCGGTCGTCGGCGCGGGTCGCGCCCCGCTCGGTGATCCGCGTCGCCGCGACCTCGGCGATGACCTCGTCGACGGTCGCCGCAGTCGACTCGACCGCGCCGGTGCAGGTGATGTCACCGACCGTGCGGTAGCGGACCTGGCGCGGCACCACGACCTCGCCGACGCGCGGCTGGGTCAGCGGGGTGACCGCGAGCAGCATGCCGTCACGCTCGAAGATCTCGCGGCTGTGCGCGTAGTAGATCGAGGGGATCTCCAGGCACTCCTGGGCAATGTAGCGCCAGATGTCCAGCTCGGTCCAGTTCGACAGCGGGAAAACCCGGATGTGCTCGCCGGGGCGGTGCCGGCCGTTGTAGAGCGACCACAGCTCGGGACGCTGGTTCTTGGGATCCCACTGGCCGAACTCGTCGCGGAAGGAGTAAACCCGCTCCTTGGCCCGGGCCTTCTCCTCGTCGCGCCGGGCGCCGCCGAACACGGCGTCGAACCGGTTGTCCGTGATCGAGTCGAGCAGCACCGGCGTCTGCAGCTGGTTGCGCGACGCCCCGGGCCGGGTGTCCTCGGTGAGCTCGCCGCCGTCGATCGCCGCCTGCACGGAGCCGACCACCAGGCGGGCGCCGAGCTCGGTCGCGCGGCGGTCCCGGAACGCCAGCACCTCGTCAAAGTTGTGGCCGGTGTCGATGTGCAGCAACGGGAAGGGCAGCTTCGCGGGCCAGAACGCCTTCTCGGCCACCCGCAGCATGACGATCGAGTCCTTCCCGCCGCTGAACAGCAGCGCGGGACGCTCGAACTCCGCCGCCACCTCGCGGAAGATGTGGACGGCCTCGGCCTCGAGCATCTGCAGGTGGGTGAGCTCGTAACCCGTGACAGGCACGCGAAAACCCCTCGTCTCGCCGATGTATCCGTCCAAAATAGCCGACCCGACCGCCCCGCCGACAGTTTCACCGACGTTAACCAGCTCACCCAAGGCCCAATTCTCCCAATGCCCCACACCCGCGACACGACGCCAGAACCAATGATCGCGGTCCGTGCACACCCGGACCACCGTCGGCACCGGGCGGCCACCGCAGGTGGCCTCACCGCTGCGGATCGGCCGCCCGAATCGCCGCGAGCACCGCCGGGGCCAGGGTCGCATCACAGATGACCAGGTCGGGCAGTGACGGGTCGGGCTGGTTGTACCGCAGCGGGGTGCCGTCGAGGCGGCTCGTGTGCAGCCCCGTCGCCCGCGCGACCGCCACCGGGGCCGCCGAGTCCCACTCGTACTGCCCGCCGGCATGCAGGTAGATCTCCGCCTGGCCGCGGATGACCGCGGCGGCCTTCGCACCGGCCGACCCCATGGGGACGACGCTGGCGCCCAGGGCCTCGGCTACCTCCCCGACGAGGCGGGGCGCCCGGGTGCGACTGGCGACGATCCGTGGCGGGCGCGCCGCGGCGGGCCGGGCCGGCTGGCCGCCGCCGCCGCCCGACAGCGTCACGTTCAGCGCCGGCAGGGCGACGGCCCCGGCGATGAGCTCGCCGGCGCGCCACAACGCTACGTGCACCGCCCAGTCCGTCCGCCCGGGCTCGGCGAACTCGCGGGTGCCGTCGAGCGGGTCGACGATCCAGACCCGCTCGGCGGACAGCCGGGCCGGGTCGTCGACACCCTCCTCGGACAGCACCGCATCCTGCGGGCGGTGGCGGGTCAGTGCCCGGATCAGAAGTTGATGGGAACGCGCGTCACCGGCGTCGCGCAGGGTGGCGGGAGCGGCGAACCCGACCTCCTCCCGAATCCTGAGCAGCAGTTTGCCGGCATCCGTGGCCAGTCGCCGGGCCAGGACGTCGTCGTCGAGTTCGTCGGTCGCGATGTCGACGGGGACGGTGGCCGGCCGGCGGGTGTCGTCGGTGTTCATCGGGACGGAGTCTGTCACCCGTTACGGTCGCGGGTGTGAGCGCCACCTCCCATCCCGATCCCGATCCCCACCGCGTCCCGAAGCCGGGCCCAGCGCGGGCCGCCGGCCCCGCGGGCGGACCTTCCACCGCCGATGCACTGCTCGCGCTGGTGACACCGCAGCACGCCGCGGAGCTGGTGACGGCCTCGCTCGGCTGGCCGTCACTCACCCTGACGCCGCTGCAACTCGCCGAGCTGGAACTGCTGCTCGTCGGCGCCTTCGGCCCGAATCCCGGCTACCCGGCGGAACAGGAGGTCGCCGGCGTGCCGGTCCCGACCCTCGCCGTCCCGGCTGCCGCAGCCGACCCGCTGGCGGCAGGTGTGACCGTTGCCCTCCGTGACCTGGAAGGAGTGATGATCGCCGCCCTGCATCTGCGCACGCTGCTGCCGTCTCCAGCCGGGTCCCCCGTGCGCCTGGTCGGCGCCCTGGAAGGGCTGCGCCTGCCCCACCACCCGGACCATCCCGCGCTGCGGCTGACCCCGGACCAGCTGCGCGCCGAGCTGCGCGCCCGAGGTTGGACCGGCCCGCAGGTGGGAGCGGGGGCGACGTGGGCGGTCTGGGCCGACGGCCTGCTGCATACCGCGGATGTGGGGCGTATCAGGGCCCTGACCAGGCAGGGCAAGCGGTGCGTGGTGCTCGCCCCGGTGGGCGGCGCCGACCCGGCGGATGCCGGGCACCACCTGCGGGTCCGTTGCCTGCAGGCCGCGCTCGACGCCGTCGACGCGCCGCTGCGCCCGAGCGAGGCGACCCTGGCCTCCGACGCGGTGGCCTCCGACGCGATCGCGGCGGGTGCCGCCGGCCGCCGGCATGAGCCGGCGCCCGACCCCTATCACCGCCCGGGTGCCGACCACCAGCCGCGCCGCCGCAGCCTGCTGGTCCTCGTCCCGGCGATCCCCTCGCCGCTGCTGGCCACCCCTCGGGAACCCGGTATGAGCGCGACGGTCCTGCCACCCGCCGGCCGCGCACGCCGCCCACCGCCCACCGGGCCGGTCGGCACCGGGCCAGTCGGCATCGAATCGGCGAGCCTGTCGCGTGTGGGGATTCCACTCGAAACGGACATCGGCGCTACGGGCGGCGAGCCGTCGCCAAACGGCGACACCGAGGACCTGGCCCGGCTCGACGCCCAGCGCGCGCATCTGGCCAGCAACTACGGACTGTCCGGCAGCCTGATCGGCCCGGCCATCGGCGCACCGGGCCGCCAGGAACTGGCCTCGCTGCTCGACGCCGGCGGTCCGATCCCCGCCGAGCTGACCCCGCCCGCGGTGGCCGCGGAGCTCGCCCGGGCGATCCCCCCACGTTCGCAGCGCGGGCTGACCATCTTCTTCACGGGGCTGTCCGGTTCCGGGAAGTCGACCCTGGCCGGGCTGCTGGTCTGCCGGCTGCTCGAGCAGGGCGGGCGGCGGATAACCCTGCTCGACGGCGATGTGGTGCGCACCCAGCTGTCGCAGGGCCTGGGCTTCTCCCCCGCGGACCGGGACACGAACGTGCGCCGCATCGGGTTCGTCGCCGCTGCGGTGGCGGGGGCCGGCGGCACCGCGGTCTGCGCGCCGATCGCCCCCTACGCGGCGGTGCGCGCGCAGGTCCGCGAGATGGTCCGCACGGCCGGCGGCGGCTTCGTCCTGGTCCACGTCGCGACGCCGCTGGAGGTCTGTGAGGCGCGCGACCGCAAGGGCCTGTACGCCAAGGCTCGAGCCGGCGTCATCCCCGCGTTCACCGGTGTGTCGGACCCGTACGAGCAACCCGCCGACGCCGACGTCACGGTGAACACGGCGGAGCTCTCCGGTGACGAGGCCGTCGACCGCGTCCTCGACCACCTGCGCGTCGCCGGCTGGATCGACCTCACGTAGTGCAACCTTGCGCGGGGCCCGCGGGTCAGTAGGCGCCTTCGCGGCGAAGGACGGCGAAGACGGTCCGCCAGAGGATGACGAAGTCCATCGCGAGCGACCAGTTCTCCACGTAGCGCAGGTCGAGGCGGACCGACTCGTCCCACTCCAGATCCGACCGGCCGCTGATCTGCCACAGGCCGGTCAGGCCTGGCTTCACCATCAGCCGGCGGTGCACGTCGTCCTCGTAACGGGCGACCTCCGAGGGCAGCGGCGGGCGCGGGCCGACCAGCGACATGCCGCCGTTCAGCACGTTGATCAGCTGCGGCAGTTCATCGAGGGACCATTTGCGCAGGAACTTCCCGACCCGGGTGACCCGAGGGTCGTCACGCATCTTGAACAGCAGGCCCTCGGCGCGCTCGTTGTGCGACTCCAGCTCGGCCTTGCGCGCCTCCGCGTCGACGTACATCGACCGGAACTTGAACATCGTGAAGTGCTCGCCGCCGCGGCCGACCCGGGTCTGCTTGAACAGCGCCGGCCCGCGGCTGGTCAGCCGGACCGCGAGCCCCAGGCTGAGCAGGACCGGCAGGAACAGCAGGATCACCGTGCCGGCGACGCAGCGGTCGAACACGCCCTTCATGACCCGGCGGGTCCCAGTGAGCTCCGGCTCGTCGATGTGCAGCAGGGGCAGCCCGGCCACCGGGCGAATCGAGATCCGCGGGCCGGTCACGTCGGTCAGCGCGGAGGAGACGAGCACGTCGACGTCGCTGCCCTCCAGCGTCCACAGCACCCGGCGCAGGGTCTCACCGTCCATCTGCGGGCAGATCGCGACGGTGGTGGCGTGGGTGGCGGTGATCGCGGTGTGCAGGATCTCCGAGGTGCCCACGATCGGCACCCCGAGCAGGTCGAATCCGCTGCGCTCGGGCCGGTCGTGGCTGTGCCGGCCGGGCGAGCGGTCGAGCACCACGCCGACCACAGACCAGCCCGACGTCGGGTCGCGCTGGGCCAGGCGGACCAGGGTGGCGGCGGACTCGCCGGCACCGACGACGAGGACCCGGTGCAGGCAACGCCCGGCACGGCGCATCCGATGCAGGATGCCGCGCCCGATGACCCGACCGGCCACCGACAACACGGTCGCCGCGGGGAACGCGATGAGGACGTAACTGCGGGCGATCTCGGCCTTGGTCGCGTAGGAGATGATGGCAAGCGCGGCCGTGAACCTGGCTGCGGCGTTGACCACCCGGCGGAACTCCTCCGACCCGCTGCCGAGGAACCTGGTCTCGTAGGCCCGGTTCAGCGACATGGCCAGCACCCACGCCACCGGCAGCAGCACCGTCATGAGGATGTACGGCTTGATCGACACCGGCTTGGTCTCAAAGTCGACGAGGTCGCCGAACCGCACGAAGAACGCCAGCCCCGCGGCGACCACGCAGGCCGCCGCGTCGAACAGGATCAGCAGCCGCACGTAGCGGCGCTCCCAGGTGACCTGCGCACGGTAGGCCACGGTCTCGAGCGCCGCGACCGAGTGTGCGCGGGCGACGCTGTGGCGTCCGCCGGTCCCGGACCCGGACCCGGTCCAGACGGGCTGGCCGCCCGATGGCGGGGCCGATGGGTCCGACGCAGCGGCGTCGGGCCGGGCCGGCGCCAGGCCGGGCCGGGACCGCGGGACGAAGTTCGACCCGGCGGAGGCACGGGCGTCCCCCGACATCGTCTCCGTCACTCGTGCCCCCCCAGGTACGTGACCCGCGGGATGACGCCACCAGGGCGGTCCTGGGCGCCGCGCCGTCGCCCACACCGCATCAATCGACCGAACCGTAAGGTTCGCCCGAACTGTACGGGTCGTCCGGCATGTTCCGATAGTCGCAGTCATGCTGATGCCCCGCGCTGCGCCGATCGCCGGTCGCCGCACGGTCGCCACAACACGTCGGATCTCGGGTGTGGTCCGGGTCGACAGAATCCTGCCGCGGTTCGCGGTATGCCTCGCTCAGACGGCCGTGAGCTCAACCATCGGTGATGCATCGACCGGACCTCCAGCGATCTTCCCCCGCCACTGACTGTGGGCCACCCCGGACAACGGGCCGGCTGTTCGCGCATTGCCCGGCGTTCTACTGGGGTGCACACCGAAGCGAACCGGACCGCGGGACACCGACGCGGCCGGCACTCCTGGTCACGGGTCACGTTACCGGCTCTCCTCAGCCGATCGACCGGGGGCCCGCGGAGCAGATGCGGGGCGGCGCCGTGACCGCCAAGCGTTGCGGCAGCGTCATCCGTCCGTTTGTGGCGACTCAAGGTAGCAGAGACGAGGTCGATCGCCGGTAACCCGCCGTAGCGAAATTCCCGCGTTCAATCGTGGATATCGATATTCCGGACAGCACACGCCGGCCACACGCTGCGTATACAAGCAGTGGTCGTACTGCTACTATGCGTTATGACTCTTCGGCTCCGGCCGGGGAGCAGTCGGCTGCCCGGCCCGTATGGGCGCCGTCGGGGTGGGAAGGAACTGTGTACTGCGGCTCGCGCCTGCGCGACGCCGGAGGGCACAGCACGGGACGGTCGGCGTCTGCCGGACGGGTGGGGGCGCCCAGGCAGGCGCCGGCTGCTGCAATCGCCCAGCCGGGCGGGGGCTGGCGGGCGGGCGCACGCCGAGCCCGGTGGCCAGCGACGCCCGCCACACCGGTCAGGGCAGGGCTGCGACGATGTCGGCCAGGGACTTCCGGGCACCGCTGTAGAACGGGGTCTCCAGCCGGGTGTGCCGACGGGTGGCGCTCGCCCGCAGATGGCGGATGCAGTCCACGATGCGGTGCAGCTCGTCGGCCTCGAACGCGAGCAGCCACTCGTAGTCGCCCAGGCCGAACGCGGCGACCGTGTTGGCCCGGACGTCCTCGAACTCGCGGCCCATGATCCCGTGTTCGGCGAGCAGTCCGCGTCGCTCGTAGTCCGGCAGCAGGTACCACTCCAGGGACCGGTTGAACGGATAGACGCAGATGTACGCGCGTGGGTCCTCCCGGCGGACGAACGCCGGGATGTGGTTGCGGTTGAACTCCGCCGGGCGGTGCAGCCCGACCGCCGACCACACGGGCCGTAGGTGACCGCCCAGCGCCGTCTGGCGGAACCGCTGGTAGGTCTCCTGCAGCAGGTCGGGATCCGGACTGGTCCACCAGACCATCAGATCCGCGTCGGCCCGGTAGCCCGAGATCTCGTACGTTCCGCGGGTGTAGACGTCCTTCGCCAGGGCCCCCTCGAGCAGGGCGTCGGCCTCGTCGATCAGAGAAGTCCGATCGGCGGGCAGCGGGCGGTCGGCGGCGAAGACCGACCACCCGGTGTAGAGGAGCTCGGCGTTGAGCTCCTGAACGGACTTCGTGGACTCCGGCATACCCGTCTCCTCCTCATCCCGGCCGACCGGGCCGGCCGACCGGGTTGTTCCTCAGACTCCCGGACCCACCGGATCGGCCGGGCTGCCCTGCGCCGTCCGGGCGGCACGCAGTACCGCGGCGGCGGCGGCCTCCCCGGAGCGGATGCAGGCCGGGATGCCGATGCCGTCGTAGCCGGCGCCGGCGAGTGCCAGGCCGGCCGGCAGCGCCCGGCGCACGCTGGCGATCCGGTTCAGATGGCCCGGGAGGTACTGCGGCAGCGCACCGCCCCACCGGCTCACCCGGGTCGCGATGGGACGCGCCGACAGCCCCGTGATCTGGGCGATCTCCGCCGCCGCCACGCCGGCGAGCTCGGTGTCGCCGCGTTGCAGGTCCTGCTCGGCGCCGGCACGCCCGACGCTCGCCCGCACGACCGTGAGCCGGCCTGCGCCCACATGCGGCCACTTCGTGGTCAGGAAGGTGGCCGCCTTCACCGACGTGCCCGCCCGTGCCGGCACCAGGATCCCGCTGCCGGGCGGTGGGGTGGCGTCCCGGTAGACCAGCGTCACCAGGCCGACCGAGGCGTAGGGGACGCCGGCGAGCGGGGCGGCCGCGTGCGGGGCCAGCGGGCTCAGCAGCGAGCGGGCCACCCCGGCGGGCACGGCGAGGATCACTGCGTCGGCCGTCAGCGGCTCGGGCTTCTCACCGCCGCCGACCCGGTCGCAGACAACCCGCCAGCCCTCGGCGCCGCGTTCCACGGCCCGCACCAGCACGCCGGTGCGCACGGTCGCGTCGGACCGCTCGGCCAGCCGCGCCGCGAACGACCCCAGACCGCCGCGCAGGCTGGCGAACAGCGGCGTCGTCGGCGCGGAGGCGGCCGGGGCGGTGCGGGCTCGCACCCGGTGGGCGCCGAGCAGCAACGACCGGTCCTCGGCCAGAATCGGCACGAGCTGCGGCACGGTGGCCCGCAGTGACAGCGCGTCGGCTCGCCCGGCGTACACGCCGCCGAGCAGCGGATCGACCAGCAGGTCGACGATCTCTCGCCCGACCCGGGCGCCGACGAAGCCGCCCACGGTCGGGTCGTCGGGGAAGTGGGTGCGCGGCAGGACCAGGTCGGCCGCCGCGCGCAACAGCCCCCACGGCGACAGCACCCCGGAGCGGACCAGGCCGAACGCGTCCGTCGGCACGCCGAGCATGGTGTTCGGCGGAATCGGCCGCAGCCGGCCCCGGATCCACAGCGACGCGCGGGTCGTCGCCGGATGCACGATGTCGTGGCCGAGGCCGATCTGCCTGGCCAGCCGCAGACCGTCGGGGACGCGGGCGAGAAACGACTCGGCGCCCTCCTCGACGTTCAGGCCCTCGATCGGGGTGGTGCGCAGCTTGCCGCCGACGCGTTCCCCCGCTTCCAGGACGGTCACCTCAGCGTGGCCGGCCAGGGCGTGTGCCGCGGCGAGCCCGGCGATTCCCCCACCGACGATGACAACCCGCACGTTCCTGCCGCCCTTCACGATGACCTGCCGCCCTTCACGATAATTGGTGCCGTCCCCCAGGATTCACCATCGCGTCACGCTCGACCGGAGGTGGGCCGCGCCTCGGCGACGGATCTCGATCAGGTGGGGACTCCGGCCCCGATGGTGGTGGACCGGCAACCGGGCATCGGCCGGATGCCGGTGGTGACTCAACCGGCGTGGACGAGGTCGACGATGTGCGCGAGGACCCCCGGGTCCGTCTCGGGCAGGACGCCGTGCCCGAGGTTGAACACGTGCCCCTCCGCCTTCGCAGCACGGGTGAGGACGTCGCCGACCTTGGCGGCGAGCACGGGCTCGGGCGCGAACACCGCCGCCGGGTCGAGGTTGCCCTGCACGGCCCGGCCCGGCCCGATCCGGCGCGCGGCCTCGTCGAGGGGGACCCGCCAGTCGACCCCGACGACGTCGGCTCCCGCCTGGCCCATGGCGGTGAGCAGCTCGCCGGTGTTGACCCCGAAGTGGATGCGCGGCACCTCGTCGGCGAAGGCGCTCAGCACCCGCGCGCTGTGCGGCGCCACGTAACGCCGGTAGTCGTCCTCACTGAGCGCACCGGCCCAGGAGTCGAACAGCTGCACCGCGTCGACGCCGGCGTCGATCTGGACCTGCAGGAAGGCCGTGGTGATGACGGCCAGCCGGTCGAGCAGGTCGTGCCAGAGCTTCGGCTCGCCGTACATCAGCGCCTTGGTGCGCAGGTGGTTGCGGCTCGGGCCGCCCTCGACAAGGTAGCTGGCGAGGGTGAACGGCGCGCCCGCGAATCCGATCAGCGGGGTGCCGCCGAGCTCGCCGAGCAGGCTGTGGACCGCCTGCGTGACGTAGGGGACGTCGTCCGGCTCCAGCGCACGCAGCGTCGCGACTGCGGCGGCGTCACGCACGGGCTCGGCGACGACCGGCCCTACTCCGGCGACGATGTCGATGTCGAGACCGATCGCGACGAGCGGCACGACGATGTCGGAGAAGAAGATCGCCGCGTCCGGCCGGAAGCGGCGCACCGGCTGCATGGTGATCTCGGTGATCATCGCCGGATCGCGACACGAGTCGAGCATCGGCACGTCGGCGCGCAGCGCCCGGTACTCGGGCAGCACACGGCCGGCCTGGCGCATGAACCACACCGGCGTGGTCTCGGGCTGGTCCCGCCGGCAGGCTCGCAGGAACGGAGCGGTGGTGGCGAGGCCGGGCCGGCGGGCGGCACCGGGGTGCAGGCCGGCCGCACCGGCACGGAACGCGGCGTCGGCGGGTGGGAGCCCTATCGTCCCGGCGGACCCGCCGGGACGATAGGGCTTGTCGCCGTCCCGCGGGGGCGCGACCCGCGCCGAGGCGACCGCGACGCCGCTCGGCGCGGTCTGGACGCTGGCCGACCCGGACCCGGGCCCGGCGTCGATGTGGACGACAGACATGACTCGATCGTTGCATGTCCACCGCACCTGCGCCGGTGTGACCGGGGACACCCCGATCGGCACGGGCGGGTGATGACCGGCGTCGGCGTGGTCACGGTCCGGGCCGATCGGGGCATCCGACGTCAGCTATCTTCTACTTTCAGTAGAAGAAGTTGCTGGTCCAGCCGGTGCCCGCTGACCTGGACCGACCCGGCCGACCCGGCCGGCCAGGTGTGACCGCAGGCGGGCCAGGTGTGACGAAATCCGCTGTTTGCCCAGGTGAGCGGTCGGCGTGTCCCGGGCGGTGCGCACCTCGCCGCCACGGTGCGCTCCACCCGCGACACGACAATCACCACACGACGATCACCACACACGACGACGATTGAGGATTCACCGATGACCGATAGGTCCCCGCACGGCGGCTACCGGATCCTGACCGCTGCCCGCGCCGTCTCGTTCGCCGAGGCGACGTCGTTCCTCCTGCTGCTCATCGCCACCGGGATCAAGTACGGCGCCGACCATCCCCAGGGGGTGAAGATCCTCGGCCCGATCCACGGCACGCTCTTCCTCGCCTACTGCGCCCTCATCGGCTACCTGGCGTTCGTCGGGCGCTGGCCCCGCCGACGCACCGTGCTGGCCCTGATCGCCTCCGTGCTGCCGGTGGCGCCGTTCTTCGTGGAGCGGCACTGGCTGCGGGGCGACGCCGGCGCGGCAGGCAGTCCGACCGCACCGGCAGGCCCGGACACGCGGCCGGTCTCCCAGACCACCGCTCGCCGGAGCTGACGCCTCACCGGCGCACGCATGTCCCCCGCGACGAAGTGGGGCAAATCCCCCGAAAGGGGATCACCCACCCACTCCCCATCGAGACGGGCGCACGCGACACGCCGGAGAGAATGCGCGGACATCTGTCCGTCCCATGGCACCGTCAGTCCAGTCGGAATGAGGGCAGAGGGTGCGCGTTGTCGGCGTTCCGCCTCGGCCGGCAGTCGCGGGGGCGCAGGATCCGTGGTGCAGGCGCCCGCCGCATCCGAGGGTACGCAACACGCAGCAGCCGTGCGCGGGGAGTGGTGTTCGAGTGGAACTGGTCCGGGTGGGCACCGACGATCACATTGTTCTCACCTGCGCCGAGTGCGGTGACGAGCGGCCGTTCGAGCAGCCACCGTGCGCGGACGGGCACGGATCGGACTGCCCGGAGTGGGCCTGCACAGAGTGCGGTGCCGCGGTGCTTGTGGGGCCGGTCCCGTCCGTGGGGCAGATCCCGGCGGCCAGACCGGCGACGCACCCGAGACCGGCCAGGGAGGCCGGCGCGGCGGCGCGAGACCATCGCGGGCGCGCCGCCGCCCGGATTCTGGCGTGAGCCTGCACAATCCCGCCCCGCGTCCCGATTACGGCGCCGCCCCGGACTGTCCCGGGGCATACGGCGAGCCCGTCCCGACGGAGGCATCACCCGGGTCGCGGGAGGTTCCGGTCCTGCGGGATGCGGCGGCACACCGCTCCAGCCATCGCCTCATCGGCACCCGACCGCACGCAACCGGGCCGAAGCAGCACGCTCCGGCGTCCACCCAGCGCGATCAAGGCCGACGCCCTAACGTTGCCGTCATGGGGGCGGCGCAGACGTACGAGGCGAGCCCGCCGATCTTTCTCGCCAGCACCGGCGCCCTGCGTGACGGGATGACGCGGCTGCGCCCGGAGATCAGCGTGCACGAGGTCGCCGCCCCGACCCGGCTCGCGCCCTACGCCTTTGCCCTCGCCGGCGGGCTGACCGGCGACGCCGCCGACCTCGCCGCCGGGCGGCTGATCGTCCTGATGGACCCGGACGGACAGCCCGCCTGGCAGGGCAGTACCCGCTTCGTCTGCTACGCCCGGGCGAGCGTCGATCCGGAGATCGCCGCCGATCCGCTGCTGGCCGACGTGGCCTGGTCGTGGCTGCGGGAGTCCCTCGACGCGCACGGCGCACAGTTCCGCGCGCTCGGCGGTGCGGTGACGACGACGACGTCACGGCGGTTCGGCGTCCTTCGGGCCGACGGGGACAGCTTCGACGTCGAGCTGCGCTGTTCCTGGTCACCCGACTGGGCCGAGACCGAGCTCGGCGACGACCCGGCCGACGGGGGCCCGGCCGGTTCCGAGCCGGCACGGCCCGCGTGGAGTCCCGCCGGGGCAACCGCCCACCTGCTGGCCTTCGGTGATCTCCTGGCCGCCATGGCCGGCCTGCCACCGGCACTGTCCGGCGTCGTGTCACTCCCCCAGCGACGGGGCTGAAGCCGCCGGCCGCGGCCCGGTTGTGCCACCACACCGACCGGACCCGCGGTACCCCGTTCGGACCGGGAGCCGACCACCGTACCCGGTAGTGGTGTCACGATGCGTATAATTAGCGCGATTCGCTGTACAGCGCGGCTGCCTCCGCGAGGATTCAGACGTACGATCGCCGATCGTGACGTCGACGGTTCCTGAACCAACACAGCAGGTCAGCGGGGGTGTAAGCGCAAAGGTGGAGGGAGAGCCCAGCACCAGCAGCGCCCGCGAGCCCATCCCGCTACTCGCGCCTGTGGACGGCGTCCCTCCCGTCATCGTCGACGCCGCCGAGCTCACCGCAGCGGCCGAACGGCTGGCGACCGGGACGGGCCCGGTCGCCTTCGACGCGGAGCGGGCCTCTGGGTACCGGTACAGCCAACGTGCCTACCTGGTCCAGATCCGGCGCCGAGGAGCCGGCTCGCTGCTCGTCGATCCCGTCCCACTGGGTGACCTGAGCGTCATCCAGGAGGCGGTGGGTGACGCCGAATGGGTGCTGCACGCCGCCAGCCAGGACCTGCCCTGCCTGGCCGAACTCGGGCTGCGGCCAAGCCTGCTGTTCGACACCGAGCTCGCCGGCCGACTGCTGGGCTACGAGCGGGTCGGCCTCGGCATGATGGTCGAGCGGGTGCTCGGCTACGGTCTGGAGAAGGGCCACTCCGCGGCGGACTGGTCGACCCGGCCGCTGCCCGAGCCCTGGCTGCGTTACGCGGCGCTCGACGTCGAGCTGCTGGTGGAGCTGCGTGACGCGCTCGAAGCCGAGCTCATCGAACAGGACAAGATCGAGTTCGCCCGGCAGGAGTTCACCGGGATCGTCGCGACCCCGCCCCGCGAGCCCCGCGCCGAGCCATGGCGACGGACCAGCGGCATCCACCGGGCGCGTTCCCGCCGCCAGCTCGCGGCGGTGCGGGCCATGTGGACCGCCCGGGACCGGGTGGCCCGCACCCGAGACGTGGCCCCGGGCCGGGTCCTGCCGGACAGCGCCATCATGGACGCGGTCCTCAACGCCCCCGCCGACACCGCGGCGCTGATCCGCCTGCCCATCTTCTCCGGCCCGCGGATCCGACGGACCGCGAACACCTGGCTGGATGCACTGCGCAGCGCCGCGGCGCTGCCCGACGACGAGCTGCCGGCGCCGGCCGGTCCCAGCGGCGACGGCCTTCCCCCGCCGAACCGGTGGGCCGAGCGCGACCCGGTGGCCGCCGCCCGGCTCGCCCGGGTGCGGGCGGAGCTGTCCACGATTGCCGCCGCTCACACCATGCCGGTGGAGAACCTCCTCGAACCCGCGCTGTCCCGGCGGATCGCCTGGTCCCCGCCCGATCCGCTGACCGAGTCGGCGGTGGAGGAGGCACTGAGTGCCGGCGGCGCCCGCGCCTGGCAGCGGGAGCTGACCCGCACGGCCCTGAACTCCGCGCTCGCCGACCCGGAACCCGATCCGGCGGACGAGGCAGCCCCGCCCGCCGCCGAACGCGCCGGCAGGCGGCGGGCGGGGCGCGGCGGGGGTGCCGGCGGGGCCGGCGGGGCCGGCGGGGCCGGCGGGGCCGATCGCCCGCGTTCCCGCGGTGGGCGCGCCGGCGCCGGCCGGTCGGTGCGCGGGGCGGCCGGGCGGGCCACCCCCGGCTCTCCGGTCGGCGCGTCGGCGACGGACGGCGGCGGTGGTTCCTCGGTCAGCGCCCCCCCGGCGGGCAGCGGTCCCACCGACCCGGCCGCGCCGGGCTCGGGCCCCGGGGGATCCACCCCAGCCGGCCCCGGCCCCGGCTGATCATCCCATCCGCGCTGGCGGTGCGCCAACGGCCGTACCGCGACACCGGGGGCAGACGACGCGAGTGGTCTACCAGCCGGTAACCACTGCCGTAGGCTAGCCGGTGCCGGCGGTATCCGCGCCGGTGCTGACCGTCAGCGCGGTCCCATCGGGCCGGCGCGAGCAGTCGGCGTCTCGCGGCGAGGTGCCGGCGGCCAAGCGCCGCCGGTGGGGAGGCCACCGTGTTCGGTTCAGCCCGCGGTTCGGTCCGCGACGTGGTCTTCGTCGACGGCGTGCGCACGCCGTTCGGCAAGGCCAAGGGCGTCTACGCCGAGACCCGGGCGGACGACCTGATCGTCCGGGTGATCCGGGAGCTGCTGCGCCGCAACCCATCGCTGCCACCAGAGCGCGTCGACGAGGTGGCGATCGCGGCCACCACCCAGATCGGCGATCAGGGCCTGACCATCGGCCGGATCGCCGGGGTGCTGGCGGGGCTGCCGGAGTCGGTGCCCGGCTACGCCGTCGACCGCATGTGCGCCGGCGCCGTGACGGCGGTGACGACGACGGCGTCCTCGATCGCGGTCGGCGCCTACGACGTCGCGGTGGCGGGCGGGGTGGAGCACATGGGCCGCCATCCGATGGGCGAGGGCGCCGACCTCAACCCACGCTTCGTCGCCGAGCGGCTGGTGGATCCGGCCGCGCTGGTCATGGGCTCAACGGCGGAGAACGTGCACGACCGCTACCCGGCGATCACCCGGGCGCGGGCCGACGCCTACGCCCTGGCCTCCCAGGAGAAGGTCGCCAAGGCCTACGCGAACGGTCAGATTCAGCCCGACCTGGTCCCGATGGCGGCCCGGCACGCCGACAGCGGCTGGGAACTGGTCACCGCCGACGAGCCGCCGCGCCCGACGACGACCCTGGCCGGGCTGGCCGAGCTGCGTACCCCGTTCCGCCCGCACGGGCGGGTCACGGCGGGCAACTCCGCCGGGATCAACGACGGCGCGACCGGATGCCTGCTCGCCGCCGTGGAGGTCGCCGCCGAGCTGGGCCTGCCGGCGAAGATGACGCTGGTCGGCTACGGGTTCGCCGGCGTCGCCCCCGAGGTGATGGGCGTCGGTCCGATCCCGTCGACCCAGAAGGCGCTGGCCCGCACCGGCCTGACGATCGACGACATCGGCCTGTTCGAGCTGAACGAGGCGTTCGCCGTGCAGGTCCTCGCCTTCCTCGACCATTTCGGGATCGCCGACGACGACCCCCGCGTCAACCGGTACGGCGGCGCGATCGCGCTGGGCCATCCGCTGGCGTCCAGCGGGGTGCGGCTGATGACCCAGCTGGCCCGGCAGTTCGCCGAGCATCCCGAGGTCCGCTACGGCCTGACGGCGATGTGCGTGGGCCTCGGCATGGGGGCGACCACGGTCTGGGAGAACCCCCACCACGACGCCGCGGGCAACTCCGCGGCCACCGGCGGCACCGCGACCGCGACCGCGACGAGCTGACGTCCCGCGAGATCCCAGTCCCAGGAGGGGGCCGCATGACCACCGAGGTGACCCTGGACTATCCGGACGAGGTCGTCACGGCCGCGCATGCCCGGTACGTGACGCTGCCCGAGGCGGCCGGCCCGGTCGCCCTCATCACCCTCGACAACGGCCACGACCACACCCGGCCGAGCACCTTCGGCCCGGCCGGGCTGCGTGCGTTGCTCGCCGCCGTCGCCGAGATCGAGACGCACGATCCCCCGGTCGCCGCGGTCGCCGTGACCGGCAAGCCGTTCATCTTCAGCGTCGGGGCGGACCTGGGCTTCCGGTCGTCGATCACCGAGGCGAACCGGGTACGCCCGTCGCTGGACGCGCTCGGCCGGCTCGGGCATGAGGCCTTCGCCCGGCTCGCCTCAGGCCGCCTCGGCGGTCGCCGGGTCCCCACCTTCGCGCTGGTCAACGGGGCGGCGCTGGGCGGCGGGCTAGAGCTGGCCCTGCACTGCGACTACCGGGCGCTGTCGGCGGGAATTCCCGCGCTCGCCTTCCCGGAGGTGTTCCTCGGCCTGGTGCCGGCGTGGGGCGGCACCCAGCTGCTGCCGAACCTGATCGGCGCCGAGGCGGCGGTGTCCGTCATCATCGACAACGCGCTCAGCCAGAACCGCACCCTGCGCGGATCCAAGGCGTTCGACCTGGGCATCGGGGACGTGCTGCTGGAGCCGGCCGACTTCCTGGAGGAGGCGCTGGCCTGGGTGGGTCGGGTGCTGCGCGGGGAGATCGACCCGGCGGCCGAGCGCCGCCCGGTGCAGCGGGGCGCCGCCTGGGCCGACGCCGTCGCCCGCGGCCGGGCCCTCGCCGATGCCAAGCTGCACGGCGCAGCGCCGGCCGCCTACCGGGCCCTGGACCTGATCGCGCTGGCCGAGACGGCCGACCGGGACAGCGGCTTCGCCGCCGAGACGCAGGCGCTGGCCGACCTGTCCGTCAGCGATGAGCTCGCCGCCGGGCTGTATGCCTTCGACCTGGTGCAGAAGCGGGCGAAGCGGCCGGTCGGTGGGCCCGATCCGGCGCTGGCCCGCCCGGTCACCAAGGTCGGGGTCGTCGGAGCCGGGCTGATGGCCGCCCAGCTCGCGCTCGTCTTCGCCCACCGCCTCGAGGTGCCGGTCGTGCTCACCGACATCGACGCCGAACGGCTCGACGCCGGGGTCGCGAACGTCCACCGAGAGATCGACAACCTGCTGCTGCGCCAGCGGATCACCGCCGACCAGGCCAATCGATACAAGGCGAACGTGACCGGTTCCCTGACCAAGGACGCCTTTGCCGACGCGGACCTGGTCATCGAGGCCGTCTTCGAGGATCTGGCGGTCAAGCAGGCGGTGTTCGCCGAGCTGGAGGCCATGGTGGCGCCCACCACGGTGCTGCTGACGAACACCTCCGCGCTGTCCGTCACCGAGATGGCCGCGCGGTTGACCCATCCCGAACGGGTCGCCGGCCTGCACTTCTTCAACTCGGTGTCGGTGCTGCCGCTCGTCGAGGTGGTCCGCGCCGCCCGCACCGACGACGCGACGATCGCGACGACGCTGGCCGTCGCCAGGAAACTGAAGAAGGACGCCGTGCTCGTCGCGGACGCGCCGGCGTTCGTCGTGAACCGCCTGCTCACCCGCTTCCTCGGCGAGGTGCTGGGCGCGGCGGAGCAGGGCGCGCCGATCGAACAGGTTGACCACGCCCTGGATCCCCTGGGGCTGCCGATGTCACCGCTCGTCCTGCTGTCGCTGGTCGGCCCGCCGGTGGCGCTGCATGTCGCAGAGACGCTGCACGCCACCTTCCCGGACCGGTTCCGGGCGCCGACGAGCCTCGCCCGCCTAGTCGAGGCGGGCCGGGGCTCGGTCTACACCACCAGCCCGGATGACACCCAGATCGTCGACCCCGCGGCCGCCGCGGCGCTTCGGTCCGCGGCGCAGCCCCCCACAGGAGCCCACCCCCCCACGGCCACCGAGGTGCGCGAGGCCGCCCTGCGAGCGCTCGCCGAGGAGATCCATCTCATGCTCGCCGAGAAGATCGTCGCCGAGGCCGCCGACATCGACCTATGCATGATCCTCGGCGCCGGCTGGCCGTTCCACCTTGGCGGCATCACCCCCTACCTGGACCGCACCGGCATCAGCGAGGCCGTCACCGGCGAACGCTTCGCCCCACCCGGCGTCGCCACCCCGCCCCGCTGACCCCCGCGACCTACCGGGGCGAGGTCAGCCCCGCCCGCGTCCGGTCGATCCATTCCCCGATGTCAGCGCCGAGCGCGGAACACCGAGTCGAACCGCTTACTGCCGCCGAGCCTGAGGCCAAGATCGTCCAGATGCCCGCCCTGCCTGCCGTACACGACGGTCGAGACCAGGTCGTAGGCGGGCGAGAGAGTCGGCCGACGTTCGTCCAGGTAGATCAGCGACCAGTTCTTCAGGCACGCGTCTCCGTTGCCGATCAGGACGTTGAAGGCCAACCGGCGGGCCATCTCCTGGAGTGCCTACAGGTCACGGCCGCGGTAGGCCAGCGCGGTAGGCGCAGCGCGGCCGCGTACCGACCGCGGAGATCCTCCTCGAACCGCAGCCCGAGTACGGGACGGGACGGGACGGGACGGGACGCGTCGGTCAAATACTCCTCGGTGAAGGTGAACATCGTATGGTCGCCGCGCTGACGGAGGACACCGACATGCCCCCCGTACAGCAGTACCTCATGGTGATGCTCCGTCGGCGTCACTGGCCTACTCGTCCGATTCAGTCAGCTCATCCAGCTCGTCCAGAGCGAGGGAGTCGAGCGGCGGAGTGTCCTCGAAAGACCATTCAGTCATCCGATTGACGAATGCACTCAAGATGACATCAATCCTTCCCTGTCGAGCGTCCAGAAAATCCTCACGTCGTCCGCCGTTGAACAGGTCGATCATATCGTCGTTCAGACAGTAGGCCCGAAGCACCTCCGCGCGAACCCAGGGCCGCGCGAAGATCACTTTCCGTGCTGACTGGTTACTCTGGGTTGTGAGGAATGTGAGGGCCCGGTTGCGGT
>NZ_CADCWT010000017.1 GCF_902806485.1 Candidatus Frankia alpina
ACATTGATGTCACGCAAAGCGACGAAACGTTATCGGGAAAGGCTCAATGCGATGGAACACCGCGGCGTCCGCGCCGAAGGGCAACTCGCCGGTGAGCCTGTAGTAGGCGGTGGAGCCCAGGGCAAAAATGTCTCCGGCGGGTCCGAAGGATCGTCCCTGAACCTGCTCCGGCGCCATGAATGCCGGTGTGCCTATCCGGGCCCCGGCCTGGGTGATGGCGCCGGACGAGGCCTCCACCGCACGGGAGATACCAAAGTCGATCACGCGTGGGCCGTCCGACGCGAGAATGACGTTCCCCGGCTTGAGATCACGGTGGATGACACCAGCGGCGTGGATGGACTGCAACGCCTCCGCAACTCCGGCGAGCAGGACCAGGACGGTCTCCGGGGGGAGCATGCCCTGACGAGCGACAGCCGCGGCCAGCGAGGGCGCGGCGACGTACGCGGTGGCCAACCAGGGCTGCGCGGCGTCGGCGTCATAGTCGATGACCGGGGCGGTATAGAGGCCCTGCACCCGTTGGGCGATTGCCACTTCCGAGGCAAAGCGTCGGCGAAACTCCGCGTCGGCGGCGAACTCCGGCCGAGCAACCTTGATCGCCACCGGTCGGCCGCCCGGGGTGTAGGACAGGTAGACCGCGCCCATGCCGCCCGCACCGATCCGGGCCCGGAGCCAGTATCCGCTGATCTGGCGAGGATCCTGTGGAGCGAGCACCGCGTCCCAGACCGGCGTCGAGCCACCCGGAACGCCCGGCGGCCTGCTGCTCATCGTCCTCCTCCGAGCCATGCCGACCGGCGGCGTCCAACCGAAACGCATCTAATTATAACGTTCCGCATCAATATGAGTACGGGAAGCAAGGCGACGGGATCGCGGCATCGGCACCGCTCAGCCGCACGCTGCCTGGCCACAGCGGACATGCGTTGCCCAGGAGAAACGCTGAGGATGGACGGCGGGCCGCCCGCTCGTCCGGAGCTGAGACAGCGCATGGATCGTCGGCCCCAGGACGGACGGGGGCGACAGGATGCGGGACGAGACATGGGCGACGAGGGGTCGGGAAGGCGGTGCGTGCGAACCCGGACCTGGGCCTGGGCCCGTTGCCGGGCTCGGGGACACAGTCGCCCGGAGCCTGGCATCTACGGCACGATCCTCACCGCCGGGCTGATAGCCGCCCAGGACCCGCGGACCGATCCGCTTGCCGACGTCCTGATCACGGCCGCCGTGTTCTGGCTGGCCCATGGCTACGCGCACGCCGTCGCCCGGCCGGCTCACCCCCGGCGAGGCCACCAGCGCGCGGGCGGCCGTCTCACCACCACGAGGGCTGCGGCTGGCCTGGACGGCGCTGGTGGCGAACTGGCCGCTCGTGCGGGCCGCGCTCGTCCCGCTCGGCGTGCTGGTCCTGGCCCGCGCCGCCCGCGCCGCGGGCCTCGGCGGCTGGCGGTTGGCCCGCTACGCGACCGGCAGCTCCCTGCTCGGCCTGATCCTAGTCGCCCTGGAAGTCCTCATCCACTGAGGCGGTTGTCCTGGCCGGCGACGCGGCTGATTGTTCGGTCGATCACTGCGCGGACCGGAACGGGGGGCCGCCCTCGAATACTTCTCGCGCGTACCGCGTCGGTTCCGAAACAGGGGCTCTGACCTGCAGCGATGTCGTGATCATGTCATTGCGGTGACTTTTGCTCCTCGTCTGTCGAGCTCCCGGATGTTTCGATGCGCGGGTCCGGCGCCGCCCGTCCTCCGCTCCACCTGGCGACCCCGCCACCTGGCGTCGGCGCAGTCGATTCCTTCCTGGCCCGAGGAGCCACCTTGAAGATCTTTACTGCGACGGCGGCCGCCCAGGGCCGCCGACACAACGACTTCAACTACTGCATCGAGGGGGAGCTCGTGTGGATCGGGCTCGTCTGCGCGACCGATCGCCGGAACCCCGACGGTGGATGTGGCTGTGGGCGCGCGTTCGCAGGGATGTCCTCTCACCGGGCGACGACGACGGCGATGATTCGTGACGTCGCAACGGACCGCCGCCGGTACATCGGTGCGTTACGAGCGAGTCTCGAAGCGTAGCGATGGCCTGCCTCCAGCGCCGACGACCTGGCCGACGGTTTGATGCAGCTCGTCGGTGACTGGCCGGTGGGTACCGTCGTCGAACGCCGGCTTGACGAGGTGCGCGTCCGTGTCTGGCCGCGGCATGCTTGATCGGTGGATCGGCGTGGTCCTGCGACGACGGAAGGCGAAGGCGTCCGAGGCCGGCCGGCGGGTGGCGCCTGCCGGCCCCGGGAGCCGCGGCTTAGGTGAGGGCGGCGAGGGCGGCGAAGACGGGGCCGAGGCGCTCGGTGTAGCGCTCGGGGCGGCTGACCTCGTCGAGGCGGGCCTCGTCGAGCGGGAGGCCGCGGTCGCCGGCGTGCTTGCGCAGGGTTTCGCGGAACGGCACGCCGGTCTGCCAGGTCTCCATCGCCGCCGCCTGGGTGATGGCGTAGGCGTCCTCGCGGGACAGGCCCGTCTCGACCAGTTCCAGCAGCACCGCCGAGGTGTAGACCAGCCCGCCGGTGGCGTCGAGGTTCGCCCGCATCCGGGCGGTGTCGACGACCAGGCCGGTGACCAGCCGGGTGGTCAGGTGCAGCAGGTAGTCGACGCCGGCGGCGGCGTCCGGCAGGGCGATCCGCTCGGTCGACGAGTGCGAGATGTCACGCTCGTGCCAGAGCGGCACACCCTCCAGCACCGGGACGTACTGGGCCCGCACGATCCGGGCGAGGCCGGCGATCCGCTCCGACATGATCGGATTCTTCTTGTGCGGCATCGCCGAGGAGCCCTTCTGCCCGGAGCCGAACGGCTCGGACAGCTCCCGGACCTCCGTGCGCTGGCCGTGGCGCACCTCCAGCGCGACCGCCTCGCAGATGGTCGCCAGCCCCGCCAGCGCCGCCACCCAGTTCGCGATGCCGTCGCGCAGCACCACCTGGGTCGCCACCGGCGTCGGGCGCAGGCCCAGCTTGTCGGCGACGTACGCCTCGACGTCCGACTCGATGTTCGAGTACGTCCCCACCGCGCCGGAGATCTTGGCGACGGCGACGTCGGCGCGGGCGGCGCGCAGCCGGTCGCGGCAGCGGGCGAGGCCGAACGCGAGGTCGGCGACCCGGTGGCCGAAGACGGTCGGCTCGCCGTGGATGCCGTGGGTGCGCCCGACCCGCAGGGTGTCCCGGTGGGCCAGGCCCAGCTCGCGCAGGGCCGCCACTAGCGTGTCCGCGCGGGCCAGCAGCAGGTCGGTCGACTCGACGAGCTGCAGCGCCAGCGCCGTGTCCAGCAGGTCCGACGACGTCATCCCGAAGTGGACGTAGGCGGCGGCCGAGCGGGGTTCGGTGCGGTCCGCCCAGGCCGACAGGAAGGCGATCACGTCGTGCTGGGTGGCGGCCTCGATCTCCGCGACCGCCTCGGGCGTGGGAGCGGGGGCCGCCCGAACCGGTGCGACGGAGTCGGCGGGAATCCGGCCGGCGGCGGCGTGCGCCTCCATGACCAGCACCTCGACCTGGCACCACAGCTCGTACTTGCGTGCCTCGGACCATACCCGGCCCATGTCGGGCAGGGTGTACCGGCCGATCACGGCTGGGCGGCGGCGGTGGCCACCGTGCTCAGGGCGTCCGCCGCGGCCTGCTCGAAGTCGTCCTTGAACGCGGCGAGCTTGAGGCTCAGGTCGGGGTCGGACAGCGCCAGGATCTGAACGGCGAGGATCGCCGCGTTCGTTGAGTTGTTCAGCCCGACGGTGGCGACCGGCACGCCCGGGGGCATCTGGGTGATGGCGAGCATCGAGTCCATCCCGTCCAGCGCCCCGCCGGAGATCGGCACCCCGATCACCGGCAGCGTGGTCAGCGCCGCGACGGCACCGGGTAGCGCCGCGGCCAGGCCTGCCCCGGCGATGACCACCGAGATGTCCCGGGCCCGCAGCTGGCCGACGTACTCGGCGAGGGTGCGCGGGGCCCGGTGCGCCGACAGCGACACCTGCTCGTACGGCACGCCGAAACGCTCCAGGGTGGCGCCGGCCTTGCTCATCGTCTGGGTGTCCGACGGCGACCCGAAGACGACGGCCACCCGGGGACGGTCGGATCCGGTGCTGCTCTGCGACACGGTCTACTCCTTCTTCCTCGGCCGCGTCGGGTCCCCGCCCGGCGCGGTGTCCGCGCGATGTACGTCAGCCGCATGACGCATCCGCGACGGTTCCCCGATATCGGTTCGGTAATGGGCGTCGGCCAGCGAGATCCGGCTGACGGCCTCGTAGGCAGATCCTCGCGCGGACTCCAGGTTGGAGCCGATCGCCGTGACGGACAGCACGCGCCCGCCGGACGAGACGACCTGGCCGCCGGTGTCCCGGCGGGTTCCGGCGTGCAGGACGTCGACGCCCGTCAACGCGCCGGCGGCGGCGAGCCCGCGGATCGGGTCGCCCAGGCGCGGGGCCGCCGGGTAGCCCGGCGCGGCCACGACGACGCTGATGGCGGCGCCCGAACGCCACACCGGCGCGCGGCGCCCCGACAGCACGTCGGTCAGCGGCGTGCTGAGCAGGGCGAGGATGGCCTGCACCTCGGGATCGCCGAAGCGAACGTTGAACTCCACCACTCGCGGGCCGCGGGTGGTCAGCGCGAGCCCGGCGTAGAGCAGGCCGGTGAACGGGGTGCCGCGCCGCGCCATCTCGTCCACGGTCGGGCGGATCACCGTCGCCACGATCTCTGCGGACAGCCCGTGTGACGCCCAGGGCAGCGGGGTGTACGCGCCCATCCCGCCGGTGTTCGGCCCGGTGTCGCCGTCGCCGACCCGCTTGTGATCCTGGGCGGGTAGCAACGGCAGGACCGCGCCGGACTCGGTCACGACCGCGAACAGCGAGACCTCCGGGCCGTCGAGGTACTCCTCCAGGACGACCCGGTCATCCGGGCCACGCAGGCTCGCGCGCACGGCGGCGACGGCGGCATCGCGGTCGTCGGTCACGGTGACACCCTTGCCGGCGGCCAGTCCGTCGTACTTCACCACGTACGGCGGGCCGAACTCGTCGAGGTCGGCCAGGGCAGGCTCGACCTCGGTGTGGTCGCGGGCGGCGGCCGTGGGAACGCCCGCGGCGGTCATGACTCCCTTGGCGAACGCCTTGCTGCCCTCCAGCCGGGCCGCGGCGGCGCTCGGCCCGAACACCGGCAGGCCGTGGGCACGCAGCTCGTCGACGGCCCCGGCGACCAGTGGCACCTCCGGACCGATCACGGTGAGATCGGCGCCGACCCGCTCGGCGAGCTCCGCGATTGCGTCCGGGTCGGCGACGTCGAGTGGGCGGGGCTCGGCGAGCTCCGCCGTGCCGGCGTTGCCCGGCGCGCACACCAGCGCGTCGACCTTCGGGTCGCGAGCGAGCGCCCGGCAGAGGGCATGCTCGCGCCCGCCGGAGCCGACGACCAGGACCTTCATCTTTTCACCTCAGGGCGGGGGCGGCGGCCGGCCGCGCGCCGGCGGGCACCGGGGGACGGGCAGGTGGCCGGGGAGAGGGCGGTGGGGCCGGAGGCGGCCGGACCGTGGCCGCGCCGCGGCGGAGCGCAGGGCGGGCGAGGGCCGGAGGCGGCCGTCAACGCTGGTTCCCGACGCGCGGCGCCGGGGAAGGGAACCGGCGCGGGCGCATCGAGCGGCGCGGCACCCCGACGAGCGCCGGAACGGGCTGGGAGCCGTGGTGGTCGGGTCGGGTCACCGGCTCAGCCTAGCGCGTAGCTGATCATCAGGTGTCCCGCGCCCACCCGTCGACGGCCATCAGCCGGGACATATCGGGCACGCAGCTCAGTGCGAGACCAGCCGGTCTGCCGGGCCTGCCAGGGCGTTCCGCTCAAGCCGTGTTCGTGGATCACCCAGCCTCAGCCGAAGCTCCAGGCGGAGGCCACAAACCACCGTCTGCGGCTGCCGGTGTCAAAGTCCGGTGGTCGTGAGCGAGGCGGAAAGGCGTGGCGTTACTGCATCAGGGTGGGCCGGGAAGACGAGCGGAAGCGAACCACCGTCGAGGTGTCGAAAGGATGAGATGGCCCCGAAACCGGGGCTGCGTTCCGTGCGCCGGGATTTGGTCTGGGGTTCCTGTTTACCACCCAGGTGGTGGCGGTCGTCTGCGCGCGGGGGGGCGTGCGGTGCGGGGGAAGTGTTGCGGTGCGTTGTGTACGGTTCCGGGGCTCAGACCGTGCAGAACGCACCGCAATCGGCCCCGCTCCGCCCCGCCTGGGTTCGGGTTCGCCGAGTCAGAGGCCGACGCCCGCGCGCCAGAGCAGGTGGGCCATCCCGTGCACCAGGTGCAGGGCGCAGCGGCGAGCGTCCACCTCGGCCATGCCGGCGACGATGGCGGCCGCGTCGACCGGCCAGACGCGGACCTCCCGGCCGAGCACCGTCAGCGGCGACGGATCGTCGCGTCCCTCGAAGGCACGCCCGCTCGGTTCGACGAACAGGTGCAGCGATCGCCCGGCGGCAGGGAAGGACTCGCACCGCCAGTACAGCAGCGGCCAGGCATTCAGCCGCTCGCGGCGCACCCTGCGCGGTGACTGCCCGCCGGCGGGCGGCTCGTCGTCGCCATCCGCCGCGACCCGCGCGGGGATGCTCCCGTGCGGGTCGACAACCGCGCGTGGCCGGGACCCGTGCCGGCCGCCGGTCCGGCGCGCCATGGTGCCGCGGGCCCGCACGGTGACCGGCGGCACCAGGCTCTCCGCGGCGCAGAAGTCCAGGAAGTCGCGGATCTGGGCGTCGACGTGGTTCGCGACTGCGGCGGCGCGTTCGAGCCGCTGCGCCTCGGCGCGCTTCGAGCTGCGGATGGCGTGGCTGCCTCGCAACAGCACGTCGGTGAGTGTGTCCGGCAGCGCCTCGCCGGTGGGGGAGAACCCGACGGGCCAGGCGTCGGAGTCGGTCGAGCGCAGGTACCGGTGCCGCACCGCCGGCGCCCACAATGCCGGCCGGGTGTCGGCGGCGGGCCGGGTGTCCGCGGCGGTGCGGGTGTCCGCGGCGGTGCGGGTGTCGGCGGTGACGGGGGTGGATGGCGCCGGCATCTGGCCGGGGACGGAGTGATCGTCGCCGGACAGGCGGGACCCTGCACCGGTCACCGTCCTCACCCCCACCCGTCGCCGCTGAACGTGACCACCCAAGCGTCGATGGTAGCGCTGTGTAATGCAAGCGCGGCGGTGTGAGGGCGGGGCGGCCGAGCGGGGTCAGACCAGTTCGTTGATGACCAGGGTCTGGTCGCGGCCCGGGCCGACGCCGATCGCGGAGACGGGGGCGCCGGAGAGATTCTCCAGCGCCCGGATGTAGTCCTTCGCCGTCGCGGGCAGGTCGGCGTACTTCCGCACGTCGGAGAGGTCCTCCTGCCAGCCCGGCAGCTCGGTGTAGATGGGACGGGCATGGTGGAACTCGGTCTGCGTCATCGGCATCTCGTCGACCCGCTTGCCACCGATGTCGTAGCCGACGCAGATCGGCACGCGGTCGAAGCCGGACAGCACGTCCAGCTTGGTGAGAAACAGGTCGGTCAGGCCGTTGACCCGCACCGCGTAGCGGGCGATCACCGCGTCGAACCAGCCGGTGCGCCGCGCACGGCCGGTCGTCACGCCGAACTCACCACCGATGCGCCGTAGCTCCTCGCCGACCTTGTCGTCCAGCTCGGTGGGGAAGGGGCCGGCGCCGACCCGGGTGGTGTACGCCTTGATGATCCCGATGACCCGGTTGATCCGGGTCGGCCCGATGCCGGCGCCGGTCGCCGCGTACCCGGCGGTCGGGTTCGACGAGGTCACGAACGGGTAGGTGCCGTGGTCGACGTCGAGCAGCGTGCCCTGGGAGCCCTCCAGCAGCACGACCTCGCCCGCGCGCAGCGCCCGGTCCAGGACGAGGCCGGTGTCGGCGATGTGCGGGCCGAGGCGTTCGGCGTAGGCGGCGTACTCCTCGACCACCTCGTCCACCTCGATCCGCCGCCGGTTGTAGACCTTCGCCAGGACCTGGTTCTTCTCCCGCAGCGCGAGTTCGAGCTTCTTGCGGAAGATGCCCGGGTCGAGCAGGTCCTGGACCCGGATGCCGGTGCGGGCGACCTTGTCGCCGTAGGTCGGGCCGATGCCGCGGCCGGTGGTGCCGATCCGCGCCTTGCCCAGGTAGCGCTCGGTCACCCGGTCGAGGGCCCGGTGGTGCGGCATGATCAGATGGGCGTTCGCGCTGATCAGCAGGCGCGAGACGTCGATGCCTCGGGCGGCGAGCCCGTCCATCTCAGTGAGTAGCACACCGGGGTCGATCACGACTCCGTTGCCGATCACCGGCACGCAGTCCGCCCGCAGGATGCCGCTGGGGATCAGGTGGAGGGCGTAGCGCTCCTCACCGATGACCACCGTGTGGCCGGCGTTGTTGCCGCCCTGGTATCGGACGACGTAGTCGACGGCGCCGCCCAGAAGGTCGGTCGCCTTTCCTTTTCCCTCGTCGCCCCATTGGGCGCCGATGAGGACGAGAGCGGGCACCGGGCGAGGTTACTAGGGATGGCACTCGCGCGGGGCCGATCGCGCGATACCCCTACCAACCGATGTCGGTGGCTCACGGCGCGTCGAAGTCGAGTGCGCGGGCGGCGGTGGGATCGCTGTCGGTGAGGAACGCCTTGCAGCGGGCGGCTTCCTCGGTGTCCTCGATGGCCGCCGCAGCGCGGGCGAGCGCAGCCAGGGAACGCAGGAAACCGCGGTTCGGCTCGTGCGACCAGGGAATCGGCCCGTTGCCCCGCCAACCGGCGCGGCGCAGCGCGTCGAGCCCCCGGTGGTATCCGGTGCGGGCGTACGCGTACGCCTCGACGGGCCGGTCGCCGGCCAGCGCGATCTCGGCCAGGGCGGCCCACGGGGCGCTCAGCGCGGGCGAGGCGGCGGCCACGGCGGCCGGCGCCTCGCCCGCGGCCAGCGCGTCGGTGGCGATGGCGTCGGAGGGCAGCAGCGTCGGCGGCGGACCGGAGAGCAGGTTGCGGCCCGGATCGGACGGCGTCGTCATGGGAGCATCCTGCCGCACGGTCGGGGCGTCCCCTCGCGCCGGGTCAGGATCGGACGGTGACGTTCCACAGGTTCTGGCCGACGGCACCGGGCTGGCCGTCGCTGACCCGGGTCAGGTAGCCGTAGAGGGCGGCGATGCCCTGGGACTGCGGACCGAACTTGCCGTCGACGGTGAGCACGAAGCCCTTGTTGCGCATCGCCGCCTGCCAGACGAAGGCGTCCGGGCGGACGTCGTCGCTGTATCCGGCGTTGAGGACGGTGCCCTTGTAGGCGTTGTCGCCCATCTCCTGGCGGGCGCGGTCGAGCGTCATCGGCGGCTCGGCGGGGGTGAGGGCCTGCTCGATGACGTCGCCGGAGCCGACCGAGGCCGGGCCATTGTTCGCCAGGCCCATCTTCCGGGAGCAGGACGGCCAGGGCTGCCAGCCCCGGGCGTTGTAGAGCTTGGCGGCCGCCTCGTCCTGCGCGGCGGGGGACGCCTGGTAGGGCCGGCCGGAGTAGCCGAGGCCGTGCCACGTCTGGTCGTCGAACTGGTATACGCCGGAGAAGCCGTTGCCGGTGTTGATGGCGTAGTTCCCGCCGGACTCGCACTGCCGGAGCTTGGCGAAGTCGTCGGCGGTGGCGGCGCCGGCTGGGGCCGCGGTGACCGCGAGCCCGCTGCCGACGATGGCCGTCACCGCGCCGGTGGTGCGAAGGATACGACCCGCAGTCGAGTGGGCCTGCGGGGCCCGATGTTTACCACCACGCTGTCCTGACGGCATGTCAGTCCAATCCCGATCGCCTGCGGGGTGAGCTGTCGGGTGCGGGCTGGGATGGCCCGGCCGGTTCGCCCAGATCCTTCGGTGCTGCGTGGGAAACGTTCTCCCCACCGGATGGCTGGGACGAGCCTGCTTAACCCCAAGGGCGTCTGGGACGCCCGAATTGGTGGGTCCCACACTCCTGCCCGTTGCGGTGCGTACTAGTGCCGACCGCTCGTACGTCGGGCAGGACTCGGCGTCCGTCCGAGCGGCCTCGCCAGGGTGGCGAGTGATCGGGACTCTAGCGATAGCGGTCCAGGGGGCGCAAACCGGGTGGTTCGGAGTAACCAGGTTGGGACACGCGAACGGCGGAGCCCGAGAGTGCCGCCCGATCGGGCGGCGGGGTGTGCCGGCGGCGCGGCGGGGGTATCCCGACCCCGCAGGGCGCATCCGGCGTGGAGATGGTGGCCGACCGGCCCGTTTCGGAACGCGCAGCGGAGATCGTCCGGGCGGGCCGGTCGGGTCGAGTTGGTGAGCTTCCCTGCCGGTGTCACCGGGGTGGGAAGGTCGTCCGGGAGCCGTGACGCGCGTCCCCGCGTCCCGGGCCGGATGGACTACGTGTGGAAGGTGCCGTTAGGCGGCGCGGCGATCGGCCGGATGGCTACCGCGCGTGACGCGGCGCTCAGCCGAAGGTGGCATGCCAGGTCGCCGGGCCGACGATGCCGTCGACGGCCAGACCGTGGGAGCCCTGGAAGGAACGGGCGGCGGCGGCGGAGCGTGGTCCGAAGTGGCCGTCGACCGCAATCGGGTAGCCGAGCTGGCTCATCCGGGTCTGCCAGGCTCGCACATCGGCGCGATCCTGCCTGGCCAGCGCGGCCGTGAGGGTGCGGGTGAAGTGCGGGGTGGTGGAGGCGACGGGGCTGACGGTCAGCACGGCACGCTGCGCCGAGCGCGACGCCTGCACCGCGCCGCTGGACGACGTGCCCCCCGCGAGTTGGTTGGCGCCCATCCCGCGGCCGCAGACCGGCCACTGGCCGAAGCCGGAGCGTTGAGCGAGCCGGAGAGCGGCCTGGTCCTGGACCGCCGGTGCCGCCTCGTGGGGCAGCCCCCCGTAACCGAGGCTGCGCCAGGTGCTGGCCGAGAACTGGTACGCACCAAAGTAGTTATTTCCGGTGTTGGTCGTGTAGTCACCGCCGGACTCGCACTGTCGCAGACCCGCCCAGGTCGTCGCCGCCTCGGCCGGCTGGCTCACCGCGAGGGTGCCGCCGACTGCCGCTGCGAGAACCGGAGCAACCATGAGGGTCCGCGCCCTGATGCGGGTTCCGGCGCTCCATTGTCGGCCACTGGTACGTGCGTCGGACATATATTGTGGTCCTTCCCCACGCCTGCGAGGTGAGCTGTCGGATTCGGGCTGGGAACTGCCCGGCCATGCCAGGTATTCCTGGGGACGTGTGCTCGCACCGAAAGACCCTCGTGCGACCGTCCTCATGGCTTCACCCCGAGAGCATCGAATCCTTTCGACGCTCGGAGATGGTTCCCCCGTTCCTGCCGCCCAGTCTGGTGAAATCGCCGGTCGGGGGCAGGATTCGGCGTGCCGCCCGACGAATGCCAGACGTTGTTGTCGGCACGGCGAAGACCATAACCACGCCGCCCGGCGAGTCGCCAAGCATTGAATAGGGCGCGTGAAAAAGAGCACAGTCGGCGCGCCTGCTTGAGTAGCCCCGGAGTGACTGGTATCGCGCGTGCGCGCCCGCTCATCAACCTGGCGGTATGGCTGGCAGGGGCATTTGTATCCGGCTGATCACCCTGTTTGCCGATGGGTGATGGCGACCAGAGTGTGGTGAATCGCGCCGAATGGGTGACCTGCGGGGAAGCAATATCGACTGCGGGCCGGCGCGCCGGATGGACGCATTGGCTCAATTACCCCAGTTCGTCCGGTCCAGCCTATCTGTGTGAGAAAAGCTACTGAAACCTGGTGGTGACTCACAAAGACGTCATTCGGGTGCGCCGCGTGTCCAGCCGGTCATGCGGGGGAACGGCGGTGCCCGGAGGCCCAGGTCCCGAGGCCGGATGTCCTGGTTGCCCCTCCCCGGGGCCCCCGGGGCGTTCGGTGCGGCCGCACGCCCGCCTCGTGTGGGCTGATCTGGCCGAAACCTGCTGCCGCTAAGCGTGACCGGGCAACGGACCCGATGGGGACCACTCGGGGAAAAACAGTGGTCCCCCAGTCGCATGGTGCAACTGGGGGACCGTGGGCGCTCGCATGATACGGGACATCGTCGGGACCATCGCCGACGCGGAGCGTGCCAGCCGGAATGTCCGCCGACGCGGGTCGGCGAGGAGCCGGTCCGGCCGGATCGGCAGGGCCAGGCCGGCGATTTAGCGGAAAACCACCCGACCGGCGGCCCAGGACCGGCCCGATGTTGCCCGTTTTGGCCCGACAGCGCCCGGTGGCGCACCCTGGACGACGATCGCCGGGTGTGGTCCTCCGGGCCTGGACGGTTGCGGTTGGGCCGAGTTCGGAAGCCGGCGGTGGCTACGCCTTGCTGAGGGACCGACCGGCGGAGCGGAGGTCCTCGCAGGCCTGGGCCACACGGGCCGCCATGCCGGTTTCGGCGAGCTTTCCGTAGGTGCGCGGGTCGTATGCTTTCTTCGCCCCGACCTCGCCGTCCACCTTGAGCACACCGTCATAATTCCTGAAGGCGTGGTCCACGATGGGACGGGTGAATGCGTACTGGGTGTCGGTGTCCACGTTCATCTTCACGACGCCGTAGTCCAGGGTCTCCCGGATCTCACTGAGGTCGGAGCCGCTGCCGCCGTGGAAGACGAGGTCGAACGGCTTTGCGCCGGCCGGCAGACCCAGCTTCTGGGCGACGTGATCCTGACCTTCGCGAAGAATCGTCGGACGAAGTTTGACGTTTCCCGGCTTGTACACGCCGTGCACGTTGCCGAAGGTGGCGGCCAGCAGGTAACGGCCCTTCTCGCCCGAGCCGAGGACCTCGGCGGTCCGCCACATGTCGCCCGGCGTGGTGTAGAGCTTCTCGTCGATTGCGCCGACGACGCCGTCCTCCTCGCCGCCGACGACCCCGATCTCGACCTCGAGAACGATCTTCGCGGCGGCGGCGTCGGCGAGCAACTCCTCCGCGATCTTGAGGTTCTCCTCGAGCTCGACGGCCGAGCCGTCCCACATGTGGGACTGGAACAGCGGCTCACGCCCGGCCGCGACCCGCTCCCTGGAGATCGCGATGAGCGGCCGGATGTAGGTGTCGAGCTTGTCCGCCGGGCAGTGGTCGGTGTGCAACGCGATGGTGACCGGGTAAGCCTTCGCGACGTGGTGGGCGTACTCGGCCAGCGCCTCCGCGCCCAGGACCATGTTCTTGATCGTCGAACCGGACAGGTACTCCGCACCGCCGGTGGAAACCTGCACGATCCCGTCGCTGCCCGCCTCGGCGAATCCCCGCAGGGCGGCATTGAGGGTCTGCGACGAGGTGACGTTGATCGCGGGGTAGGCGAAGGGCTCGGACTTCGCCCGGTCGAGCATCTGGGCGTAGGTCTCTGGCGTGGCGATGGGCATCGGTGGGGCTCCTTGTCGAAGCTGTCGGGGCGCCGATCAGCCATATACGGCGGCGCTGGGCAGCCCGATGGGACCTGCAGACCGCCGTTGGACTGTTGGTGGGCGAAGGGTATGACGGCACGCCCCGTCGGCGTGGTCGGATGCGGCCGACGTCGCCGGGGCAAAGTCGGCTTCCGATGCGGCGCCGACGCGCAGGTGTCGCGGCGCCGTCGCCTCCCGAGGCGGTCCGGTGGCCGGTGCACGGCTCGCGGGGCGTCCGGGGCGGCGCCGGGGACTTATCCGATTGGCCCGCCGGGCGGCGCGTGCGCCCGATGGCCGAAACGTGGCGCCGTTCCCGGTGCGGTCGCGCGCGGGCGTGGCCCGGTGATGGCCCGGACGGGTGTGGTCCGTCGGCGGGCCCGGGACGTCAACCGCGGCGACGCGCCCGTCACCGAGGCGGGCCCGCCCGGCACACTGGTCACGTGGACGTCGGCAGCCTGTCTGGGACGACGCTGTACATCGTCCTGTTCGCGATGATTTTTACCGAGAGCGGGATCCTGATCGGGTTCTGGCTTCCCGGGGACACGATCCTGTTCGCAGCCGGCTTGGTCGCCGCGGATGCCGGCGCGGACGTCTCGATCTATGTTCTGTCGGTCGGCGTCGCCGTCGCGGCCAGCGCCGGCGCCGCGGCCGGGTATTACACCGGTCACCGGCTGGGCCGTCCCTTCCTGGAACGCCGGTACGCCTCGGCCCTGACCCGGACGGAGGAGTTCTACCGGCGGTTCGGGGCCGTCACGCTGGTGGCCGCCCGGTTTGTTCCCTGGGCGCGGACATTCGCCCCGGTCCTGGCCGGTGCCGTCGCCATGCCGTGGCACCGGTTTCTCGCCGCCGTGGTGTCCGGCGCGGTGGTGTGGGGCACCGGGCTGATCCTGCTGGGCTACGCGGCCTCCGCGATCCCTGGCCTGCGCGACGCCATGGGCTGGTTCGCGCTGGTGGTGGTGGTCGCCTCCGTCCTGGCGGGGGTCGGCGGCGAGCTGCTGCGCCGCCGCGCCGCCCGGAGCCGGGATGCCCGGGGGGAGTCGGCCCCCGGACCGGCCCCCGCGCCGGCCGCCGACCGGGAGCCGGCGAATGATGATCTCCGTCTGGGCGACGGTCTCTCGGAACCGGACCCCTCGGCGGCCTCGGTGGTCGATCGCAAGCGGTGACCGCGGGGTCTCCGCCGCAGGGACGTCGGCGTTGCCCCTTTGTGCCCCCCGTGTGCCCCCCGCGCCAAGGCCCCCGCCCTGGCCGATTCGGCGGGTAATCTCCACCACATTGCTACCCGATCACATCGGGTGGGCGATGGGCGTTGAGGGTGGTAGTTCCTGACTACGTCCAGCTAGCCTTGATCGATCCAGGCACGAGGTCGGGGGGCCGACCGAGCGAAGGGTTCGATGCAACGCACGCGTAATCGGCACCGGGCACCGCGGCGCTCGGTGGTGCCCGGGTTCGGCGTGGCGGGGGGCGTCCTGCTGGTGACGCTGGTGTTCGCGCTGTGGGTCGTCGGCGGCGTCGGCGCGAACGCCGGCCGGGTTGCCGTCGGCGCCGCGAACGCGACGTCGGCGGCCGGCGGGTCGCCCCGGGGGAACGTCGACGGCCCGGCCGCAGATGCATCCTCCGGCCGGGCCGGGTCGGGCAGCCTCACCACGGCGCGTACGGGGGTCCAGGCGCTGGCGGCCCCGATCGGTGGCATCGCCGGTGCGCAGCCGTCGCCGCAGGCCGGTCCGGGCGCGACGGGAATGGCCCCCGCGGGCACCGCCGGTCTCGCCGCGCTCGGTCAGCCGGTCGCCCGGGCTCGGCTGGTCGCCGATGTGATCGCCGCCACGAACCGCGAGCGACGGGCAGCCGGCTGCCCGGACCTGGTGGCCGATCCGGTACTGACGGTGGCGGCCTGGGCGCACAGTGTCGACATGGCCGCGTCGGGCTACTTCCGCCACGACAGCCCCGACGGTCGTAGCCCGTTCGACCGGATGACGGCTGCGGGCTTCGACTTCTCCGTCGCCGCGGAGAACATCGCCGCCGGGCAGCGCAGCGCCGCCGAGGTCGTCCGGGATTGGATGGACAGCCCCGAGCACCGGGCCAACATCCTCACCTGCTCACTGACCCGGGTCGGCGTCGGCCTCGTGACGGGCGGCGCCTACGGCTATTACTGGACGCAGGACTTCGCGACCCCCAGAACGGGCCTCTGAGGCGACACCCCGGTCCGATCACCGAGTGCGCTGCACCGCCCCCGGTACCGGGGGGTTCCGGTTGCGTGCGGGACCGAGGGGCGGCCGACCGGGTCGACTCGCGCCGATGGTCCGCTGTCCCGGGCCGGTCGATCCCGTAGGGTCGGGACGTCGTCGCCGACGGCAGCGAACGCGGCCCGGCCGGCGGAGCTGACTGCGGCGATCGCGACAGGATCGTCGACGCGGGTGCCCCGGTCGTGGGTGATCCGGGTAGGAGGAGTGGGCCGTGGTTCGGGCGGTGGTCACCGGCGCGGCCGGGTTTCTCGGCGGAGCGCTCGCGCATGCACTGCGCCGGCAGGGTGCCGACGTCGTCGCACTGGACGTCCGGCGCGCCCCTGGGGTGGTGCAGGCCGATATCAGCCGGCCAGGTGACTGGGAGCGGGCGCTCGACGGGGCCGAACTGGTCATCCACGCCGCCGCGGTGGGCACCGGCGGCGTCGCGGAGCTCACCCCGGTGCGCCCGGGGCGCGCGGGGGCGCCGCTGCGGGTCCCCGGCGCCGAGGTCCGGCGGGTGACGCTCGGTGGCACCGCCGCCCTGCTCGACGCGGCTGCCCGTGCCGGGGTCGCCCGTTTCCTACATCTGTCCTGCGTGGACGTGTTGTCGCTGGTGGCGCCGCGCGGCAGTGAGCGGGCCGAAACCGGCCTGGTGGGCGGTCCGCTGGTGGACGAGACCGCCCCGGTCGGCCTCACCGGCGACGCGCGGGCCGATGCGCTCGCCGCCGCCGAGCAGGCGGTGGGCTCGGCCGCGGCGCACGGGCTCGGTGCCACCGTCATTCGTATCGGCGATGCCTACGGCCCCCGCGCGGGGCGCTGGACGCTGTGGCCGGTGCTGCTCATGCGGGCCGGGCGGTTCGTGCTGGTGGACGGCGGCCGTGGTGTCCTCAGCCCGGTCCACGTCGACGACGTGGTCGCGGCGGTGACCGCAGTCGCCGCCGCGGACCGCGTCGCGGTCGCCGGCGAGGTGCTGCACGTCACCGGGGGCGAGCAGGTCAGCGCCGCCGAGTTCTTCGGGTACTACAGCCGGATGCTGGAGCTGCCCTCGCCGCGGTCCGTGCCGGGCCGGCTCGTCGAGGCCGTGGACGCGTGGGATCGGGTCCGGGCATTCGGCGTGAGCCGCCTGGCGGCGCCGAGGTCGCCGGCGGCGGGCGTTGTGCCTGGGGCGCAGACACGGGAGCTGGCCGGGACCGCCGCGGTGGCCGCACTGCCCGGTGTCGCCCCGCCGGCGTCCGTGCCGGGCCGACCCGCCGGTGCTCTGGTCCGCGGTCTCGGGGCCCGGCTCGTGGCCGGCGTCGACCCGCGCGCCCGGGTGGACCTCGGGGCGCTCGGCCTGCGCGAACTGACCCGCGACGCCGGCTTCTCCATTTCCCGGATCGGCCGGCTGACCGGTTGGTCGCCCGCCGTGTCGCTCGCCGACGGCATGGACCGCACCGAGTCGTGGCTGCGGGAACGGGGCCTGCTCGGGGTCCGGGAACCGTCCCGTCGTGGGTGAAGGGCCGACCCTCACCACCCCCCGGCTGCTCGCCCTGCCGCTCACCATCTGGAACGCCGGGTACGTCGCCGAGGAGCTCGCGCCCACGCTGGCGTTCACGGCGGTCGTCGCCCGGTCGGGCGGGCGCGGCGGGGACGGAGTCGGCCCCTACGGCGGGATCGTCGGCACGGATCCGCACGCCGCCGCCCCGGACCCGCTCGACCCGGCCGGGTCGCTGCGCCGTGAGCTGCGCCGCCGGGCCGGTGCCGGCCGGTCGGTGCTGACCTGGGTGCTGCGGCTCAAGTCGGGGCCGTCGGCCGTCGGTCTGATCGCCGCGGACACCCAGGGCCGCCGCGCGGTCGTCGGTGTGTCGATCGTGCTCGGATGCCGGCACGAGGGGTACGCGACCGAGGCGGTCCGCGCCGTCGCCGGCTGGTTCGAGTACCGCGGTGCTCTGGTGGAGACGAGGATCCGCCGCGGCGACGGGATCGGGAAGCGGCTGGGACAGGCGACCTCGTTCGTGCCTACCCCCGTCCTGATAGCCGACTGGTGGCGGATCTGGTTGCGCCTGCCGACGGATTGATCATCCGAGCGGTTACTCACTGTCACGTGGTCCGGTCGCTGCCTGTCGGTGCGGCGCCACCTCGGCCGTCCCGGCCGGTCACGTGCCCGGACCAGCCCATTTCGTGCTTGCCGGGCCGAAAATCCCTGCCCGGCGCCGTTGTGCGAACCTGCGCGGAGTTGTGTCGGCGTTGCCGTGATGGTGGCCTGCTGTCAACCTGGCGACATCCGTCTTCTCGTAGTTTCGTCGGCACAGGGCGAGCGGTGGACACGCCGCGACGGCAGCTCCCTGTTCAGACCATGATGCCCTGGGGCACCATGTAAAGCGATGTCGCGACCGTTGGCCGACGGGTCGAGTGAGGGCGGGGCGTCCAAGGCGGTCCGTGGGAGGTCCGCCTCGCGTCCGGGGAGGGGAGCCCGAACGGTTCGGCGCTACCTGCGCCTGGGAGGTCAGTAGCATGAGCGTGGATACCCCTCGGGGGACACCGGCCGGAGTCCGGCCGGGAGAGGTCACCTACGACCATCTGATCATTCCGTCGCACTGGCGGCGGTCCAACGAGTCCACGCCTGGCGCGTCCAACGCGTTGTTTCCACCCGATGGCGGGGCACCCGCCCAGTCATCCCTGCCGCCGATCAACCCGACGACCGGGGCGATGACCGGTCCCCTGCTGGTCGGGACGACGGCACGGGCCTTCGCCAAGCTCGATGATCTGATCCGGCTCAGCGCCGAGGACAAGGCCGTCATCGCCGCCCGCCGGGACGAGGCCGAGCGGGCGCTACGGGCGATCTTCCCGCCCGGGTGTGCGCTGCCGCTGGTCGGCGTCGCGACGATCGGGTCGGCCGGGCGGGACACCATGATCCGGCCGCTGGACGAAGTCGACATCTTCGCCGTCTTCTCCGCCGCGAACAGCGCCTGGAAGCGGTTCCGCTGGGACTCGCGCGACCTGGTGCTCTGCGTGCGCAACGCGATCGGCGGCGAGCGGATCCAGACGATCGGCAGCCGCGGCCAGGCGCTGCGCATCGTCTACGATTCGCCGCCCGACGTGCACCTCGTCCCCGCGTTCGACCACCCCCGGGCCGGCTATGTCATGCCCGACCGGGTCGGTGGCTGGCTGCCGACCCGCCCGGAGCGGCACACGAGCTGGACCGCCGACCTCGGCCCTCGGGTGATCTCGGCGGTGCGCCTGCTCAAGGCGTGGAACCGGGTGTGCGGCAGCCACCTGCGCTCGTTCCACATCGAGACGCTCGCCGGACAGGTCCTCGCAGGGCGCGGGCTCAACACCCGGCAGGGGCTCGCCGAGGTCTTCCGTCACATGGACGAGGTCGGTCTGGTGGCGGCGGACCCGGCGGACGTCGGTGGCGACCTGTCCGCCTACCTGTGCCCCGAGGACGTCGACGCGCTCGCGGAGACCATTCGGGCCGCCCGGATCTACTCGGCGAAGGCGGTCGGAGCGGAACAGGCCGGGGACCACGAGGAGGCCGTGGCCCTGTGGGGCTCGGTATTCGGCCCGGAGTTCCCGACCTTCGGCTAGGTCATCCACCGGTCCGGTAGGGCCGAGCGGCGCCCCAGCCGGGACCGCTCGGCCTGGACGGCGACAATCCGCAGTGCCTCGGCCTGGTCGCGCAGGCCGGCCCGCACCCGCACCGGTCCGCCGGTGGTGTCCAGGTGCACGTCGGCCAGGCGCAGCAACCGGGCCAGCGGGTTCGCCACCAGACGGATGCTCTGCACCTTGCCGTGCGGGATGAGATCGGTGTGCCGGTGCAGCAGCCCGTGGCGCGCGACGAAGACCACATCGTCTGCGCCACAGGACAGCGCCCGCCGGTGGATCGGGGCGAGCAGCGCGGCCCGCCGCGGCGGGCGGGTCAACGCGACCGCGGCCACGTCCACCCCCGGCAGCAGCTTGCCGATCAGCTCCAGGGCCTCGTCCCGGCGGGCGACCGGGAGCAGGACCGACGGGCCGGCACCGGCAACGTTCATCCGGATGGTCACCCAGCCGCAGGGGCGCCACAGCATCGGTTCCCCGACGCTGATTGCCTGGACCCGCCCCGGCGGGACGGTGGCGTGGGCGTGCTCAAGCAGCCCGCTGTCGATGCGCAGCCCGTCCGGCGACTCGGACACGGTGTACGGGTAGCCGGCGGCGAAGATCCGGAAGGTGGTGTGCCAGAGCCAGCCGAGCAGCGGGATCGCGCCCAGGCCACCGGCCCTGGTGCCGGTGAGCAGCGATGGCGTGGCGATCGCCGCCGCCCCGAACAACACCGCCCACGGCTCGGGCGACAGGGCGATCGCGGCGATCAGCCGCCTCGGCGGCACCTCGGCGAGCGGATGGTGCGGCGCCTCGCCGGCGTCGGGAGCGAGCCCGGCCGCGGTGGCAAGCAGCTCGGCGCGCAGCCGGTGGGCGTGCCCGATCGACAGGTACCGCAGGTCGGACCCGGAATCGCCGCCGTCGGAGTCGGATCGTTCCCGGCGTTCCCGGCCTGCCAAATCCAGGCGCAGGATGGCCAGCCCGATCATCCGGGCGAGCAGTGGCTGGACGATGTCCACCGACTGCAGTCGGTCCAGCCGGACGTAGCGGGTGCGACGCACCAGCAGACCGGTGTCGAGCCGCAGGCCGTCGCGTTCGATCCGGTAGCGGGTGAACCGCCAGGCGCAGTACCCGTAGGTGCCGGCCGCGGGAATCAGGAAGATCAGGGTGAGGCCGACAGCCCGGGCCGTGACGTCCTCGGCGAAGTTGCGCCCGACGGTCGCGGCGAACGCGGCGACGATCACCCAGCCGCGCAGGAACGGCGTGAGGGGATGCAGCCGGTGGAAACCCGTCCGGCGCGACCACGGTGGTGTCCCGTCCGGTGGTCTCACGCTCGGTGGTCACAGGCTGGCCGACCGGGCTTCGCCGCGTTCGGTGAGGGCGTCGCGCAGCCGGGCGGCCTCCCGCTGGGGCAGTCCGGGGATGACGGCATCGCTGGCCGCCGCTGCGGTGTGCAGCTGCACCTTGGCGATGCCGAAGCGCCGGGCGAGGGGCCCGGCGGTGACATCGACGAGCTGCATCCGCCCGTAGGGCACGACGACCAGGCGGCGCACCAGCACACCCCGGCTGATCAGCAGATCGTCCTCCCGCTCGGCGTAGCGCCAGGTCCGCCAGCCCGCGCCGATGGACCACCAGGCCCAGATCGCCGCCAGCAGTGGCGCGGCGGTGAGCAGGACCCAGGGCCAGCCGCCGACCGAGAGTGAGATCAGCAAGGTGAGCGCCACCGCCAGGATGGTCCCGAGGACCAGCAGTGTCCGGCGCAGGCGCCGCAGCCCCGGCGGTAGGACCCGCCACTGTTCGGGATCCGGCAGGAGAGCGTCGGGCATGCCGCAACGATAAGTCGCACCTCGAATACGACCGGCCGGAATGGGACGAGCCGCGGGGTGAGCTGGCCGCGGATCTACACCCGATGGCGCGGTGGCCGTGGGCGCGGCGTCGAGATCGGTCCGCCGGGCGCGTGCTGTCGGTGCCGTCCGTGCGAGCCAATCGGCTGGGCCACCAGATGCGTCGGCCGATGTCCAGCGTCAGCGCCGGCACGAGGATCGACCGCACGACCAGAGTGTCGAGCAGGACGCCGAAGGCGACCACGAAACCGACCTCGGTGAGCTGGACGAGCGGAAAGATGATGAGAGCGGAGAAGGTGGCGGCCAGCACGACACCCGCGGAAGTGATCACGCCGCCGGTGACGGCCAGCGCGTGCAGCACGCCGGGCCGGGAACCGATCCGCTCGACCTCCTCGCGGACCCGGGTCATGAGGAAGATGTTGTAGTCCACGCCGAGCGCGACCAGGAAGATGAACGCCAGCAGCGGCAGCGAGGGGTCGGCGCCGGGAAAGTCGAAGATCCAGCGGTAGGCGACGGCGCTTGCGCCGAGCGCGGCGAGGTAGGACAGCACCACCGTCGCCATGAGCATCAGCGGGGCGACGATCGAGTGCAGCAGGAACATCAGCACCACGAGCACAACGACGAGAACCAGCGGGATGATCATCTCGCGGTCGCGCACCGCGGCCTGCCGCACGTCGAGGTTCACCGCCGTGTTCCCCCCGACCAGCGTGCCCGCGACCGGGATCCGGTGCAGCCTGGACCGTAGCTCGCGCACGGTGTCGAACGAACGTTGGCTGTTCGGCTGATCCCGCAGGACGACGAGGAACTGCACCTGGTCGCCGGCGCGGCCGATCTTGGCCGTTCCCGCCACCCCCGGTGTCGCGCGGATCGCGACATCGACCTGCGCCGCCGCCCGCTCGGAGGCGACGACGTACGTCGGCGCCGCGACTCCCGGCGGGAAACCTGCGGAGATCAGTTCGATGCCGTGCACCGACTCCACCCGGTGCCGGAAGCCCTGGTCCTGCCGCAGCGCGGTGTTTATCGTCAGCAGGCCGACGACGAGCACCCCCAGCGCCAGCGAGGTCCCCACCCATACCGCCCGCGGACGCCGGTCGATCGCCGCGCCGATCCTGACCCAGCGCCCCGGCTCCTCGGCGAGGTCGAACTCGGTCAGATCCTCGTGACCGGGGGCGGTGGGCGCGGCCAGCGCGTTCAGGTGGGCGGTTCGCGCCGCCGGTCCCCGCCGGGCCGTGTCGGTGACCGGGGGATGTTCTCCGAAGCGGGGGATCAACGGCCAGAACAGTCGACGTCCGCAGAGCACCAACGCCGCCGGCAGCAGCGTGGTCATCGTCACCAGTGTGGTCGCGATGCCGATCGCGCCGACCGGCCCGAGCCCGCGGTCGGAGGCCAGTTCCCCGATCAGCAGGCAGAGCATCCCGATGATGACGGTGCCGGCGGAGGCCGCAATCGCGGGGCCAGCGCGCCGCATCGCCTCCCGCATGGCGCGGGCCGGATCCCGATGGCGGGTGAGTTCCTCCCGGTAGCGGGCGATGAGTAGCAGCGCGTAGTCCGTGCCGGCCCCGAAGACGAGTACCCGCAGGATGCCCGCACTCTGCCCGTTGACGGTCAGCCCGCTGTGCCGGGCGAGCAGGCTGATGATCCCGGCCGCGGCCTGGTCCGCGATGCCCACCGACACCAGGGGAACCAGCCACAGCAGCGGGCTTCGGTAGACCACCAGCAGGATCGCGGCGACGATCCCAGCGGTGACGATGAGTAGCCAGCTTTCGATCGTCCTGAACGTCTGGAAGGCGTCGGCGATCAGCCCCGCCGGCCCGGTGATCGCGGCCTCGGTCCCGGCGGGGGAGCGCCGGGTGGCGATCCGGCGCATCTCGCGCACGTTGTCGGTGAACCGGGAGGCGTCGTCGAGCTGGGCGAGAGGGACGGTGAGGACCAGCGCTCGCCCGTTGGGGGAGATGATCGGTCCGAGGACAGGGCCGGAGGCGAAGGGGCGCAGTGCCCCACCGATGGCGGCGGCGGCGGACCGGTCCGCCGGGGTCAGACCCGCCGGCCTGGTCATGACGACGATGGCCGGGACGGCTTCCCCGCCGGGGAAGTGGCGCTGCGCGGCGAGCAGGCGGGTCGACTCGGCGTCCGCCGGGAGGAAGGCGCTCGCGTCGTTCTTCTGCGCGTCCGCGAGGCGGAAGGCCAACGGGCTCGCCGCCCCGCCGACGGCGAGCCAGAAGGCGATGATCAGCCAGGCCGAGCGGCGTCCGATCACCCATGACACGACCCGCCAGCCTCCTGTTCGGCAGTGCTGCGCCCGTCCGTCGGCAAACGGCGCCGGGCGGTCACTCCCGCGGTGCCGTCGCGATCTCCCGGCTCATCCGGCGTCGCGGCCCCGACGGAATCGTCGCAGCTCCGAGGCCAAGCCGCCGAGTCGAGTGGGGCGCAGCCGGGTCGCTTACGGCCGATACGTTCGATCTGCGGCGGCCGGGTCTGCGGCAGCCCAGGCGAGGGCGATGTCCGCCGCGACGGCGACGTTGTTCCGCACGGCGTTGATGTTGATCTCGAGGCTCGCTCCGTCGGTCTCCCGGTGAAAGGTCTCCAGGAGGAACGGGGTGACGGCCTTGCCACGGATGCCGCGTTCCGCGGCCCAGGCCAGAGCGTCGGCCAGCACCCTGTCGTGCAGGGCCGGGTCGAGGGCCTGGTCGCTGGGCAGCGGGTTGGCCACGACGATCGCCGAGGTGAGCCCCAACGCGTCGGCCGCCGTCATCGTCGTGGCGACCTGGCTCGCATCGCTGACCCGCCAGTCCAGGTCGTAGGTGGTGTGCGGCAGGTAGAAGCCGGGGAAGGTCGACGTCCGATAGCCGATGACGGTGATTCCCAGCGTCTCGAGCCGTTCGAGGGTCGCGCTGATGCCGAGGATCGACTTGACCCCGGCGCTCACGACGGTGATCGGCGTGGTCGCCAGGGTCACCAGGTCGGCGGATTCGTCGAAGCTGTCCCCGGCGCCGCGGTGCACCCCGCCGAGACCTCCGGTGGCGAACAGGCGAATCCCGACGCGGGACGCGAGTAGGGCGGTGGATGCGACTGTCGTTGCGCCGGTCCACCCCGTGGCGCAGGCGACCGGCAGATCACGCACGGACAGCTTGACCACGTGGGTGTCGTCGGCAATGCGGCGCAGATCCGGTTCGTCCAGACCGATCCGGGGCACCCCGTCGATCACCGCGATCGTCGCGGGGGTCACGCCCCGGTCGCGGGCCTGCTGTTCCAGCTCCATGGCGACCTCGCGATTGCGGGGCCGGGGCAGCCCGTGCGCGATCAACGTCGACTCCAGCGCGACTACCGGCGCCCCGCCGGCCAGGGCATCCCGCACGGCTGCCGAGACGACGATGTTCGATCTGCCCGCCATGGGCTGACCCTACGTCGTTCCGCCTCCGCCCGATCGGTCGAAAATGGGCGGTCCGCACGGGGTAACCGGGCGACGGCGGGCGGCGCCGCCGGCGTTCACCGCTCGCGCCTCACTGCCCGCGAGCGCGCTCGGCCCGGAACCGCAGCGGCACGCTGTACAGCGTCGCGAACCGCTCGACCGAACCGAACACGTTCTTCGCCGACTCGCTGTACTTCGCGAGGTATCCGGGGTTCTGATCTGCGGGCGCGGCCTCCAGGTCGGTGGTGAGCACGCCGGTGAGGACGACGAAGTCGCCCCCGCGGCCGTCGTCGTCCAGGTGCAGGGAGCTGCGCGGATTCGCCTGGATCCGGCTCAGTCGCCGCGCGGTGGGTTCGCTGTAGAGCTGAGCGCTGGCGGTGGCGGGGTCCCACAGGAACCAGACCGGCGCGGGCTGCGGGGTTCCCGACCGGTCGGTGGAGGTCAGCCAGGCGATCCGGTCCTCGTCCAGCCGCCGGGCGACCTTCGCCCCGAACGCGGTGTCGGGATCGGGAAGTACGGACATCGTCGGCTCCTACAGGGCCTTGGCGGTCGGCTTGATCGCGGCCGAGACGACCAGCCCGGAGCCACCGAGGACGGCGTCGACCAGCACGTCGTCGCCATCGCGGACCTGCCCGGCGAGCAGTTCCCGGGCGAGCTGGTCGCCGATCGCCGTCTGAACGAGGCGCCGCAGCGGCCGCGCCCCGAACACCGGGTCGTAGCCGACGTCGGACAGCCATGCCTTGGCGGGGTCGGTGACCTCAAGGCCGATCCGCCGCTCGTGCAGCCGCGCTCGCAGCCGGTCGAGCTGGAGGTCGACGATGCGGGTCAGCTCGTCGCGGCCGAGCTGGTCGAAGACTAGGACGTCATCGAGCCGGTTGAGGAACTCCGGCTTGAAGGCATCCCGCACCGCGACCATCACGGACTCACGCCGCACCTGCGGGCTCAGGGTGGGATCGGCGATGAACTGCGAGCCCAGGTTCGAGGTCAGGACGAGGATCGTGTTCCGGAAATCGACCGTGCGTCCCTGGCCGTCGGTCAGCCGCCCGTCGTCGAGGACCTGCAGCAGCACGTCGAAGACGTCCGGGTGGGCCTTCTCGACCTCGTCGAGCAGGATGACGCTGTAGGGCCGGCGGCGGATCGCCTCGGTGAGCTGGCCGCCGGACTCGAACCCGATGTAGCCGGGCGGGGCTCCGATCAGCCGGGCGACCGAGTGCTTCTCGGCGTACTCGCTCATGTCGATACGCACGACCGCCCGCTCGTCGTCGAACAGGAAGTCGGCCAACGCCTTCGCGAGCTCCGTCTTGCCGACGCCGGTCGGACCGAGGAAGAGGAACGAGCCGGTGGGCCGGTCGGGGTCGGCGATGCCGGCCCGGGCCCGGCGCACCGCGTCGGACACCGCCCGCACTGCGGTGTCCTGACCGATCACCCGGGCGTGCAGCTCGGACTCCATCCGTAGCAGCTTCGCCGTCTCACCTTCGAGCAGCCGGCCGGCCGGGATGCCCGTCCAGGCACCGACGACCTCGGCGACGTCGTCCGGGCCGACCTCCTCGTTGAGCATCGCCCCGCCGGGGGAGTCCGCGGCGGCCAGCGCGTCGGTGGCGTCGGTCAGCCGCCGCTCCAGCGTCGGGATCGTGCCGTAGCGCAGCTCGCCGGCCTTCGCCAGGTCAAGGTCGCGCTCGGCCAGCTCCGCGGCGCGGCGCACGTTCTCCAGCTCCTCCTTGATCTTCTGGACCTCGGAGATCGAGTCCTTCTCCCGATGCCAGCGCGCCGTGAGGCTCGACAGCTCCTCGCGCCGGTCCGCCAGCTCGCGTTGCAACCGTCCGCGCCGCTCCCGGGAGGCCTCGTCGTTCTCCTTCGACAGCGCCAGGTCCTCGATCTCCAGCCGGCGCACGGCCCGCTCGAGCTCGTCGATCGCGACCGGGCGACTGTCGATCTCCATCCGCAACCGGGACGCGGCCTCGTCCATGAGGTCGATCGCCTTGTCCGGCAGGAAGCGGGCGGTGACGTAGCGGTCGGACAGGGTCGCCGCGGCGACCAGCGCCGCATCGGTGATGCGCACCCCGTGGTGCACCTCGTAGCGCTCCTTGAGGCCGCGCAGGATGCCGATGGTGTCCTCGACGGTCGGCTCGCCGACGAGGACCGGCTGGAAGCGCCGCTCCAGCGCCGGGTCCTTTTCGATCCTGGTGCGGTACTCGTCCAGGGTGGTCGCGCCGATCATGCGCAGCTCACCGCGGGCGAGCATGGGCTTGAGCATGTTGCCCGCGTCCATCGCGCCCTCGGCGGCGCCGGCGCCGACGACCGTGTGCAGCTCGTCGATGAACGTGATGACCTGCCCCTCGGCTTCGCGGATCTCGTTGAGAACCGAGGTCAGCCGCTCCTCGAACTCGCCGCGCAGCTTGGAGCCGGCGACCATCGAGCCCAGGTCGAGCGAGACGATCCGCCGGCCGCGCAGTGACTCCGGCACGTCGCCCGCCACGACCCGCAGGGCGAGACCCTCGACGATCGCGGTCTTGCCGACGCCCGGCTCGCCGATGAGGACCGGGTTGTTCTTGGTTCGCCGGGACAGCACCTGGATCACCCGGCGGATCTCCGCGTCCCGGCCGATCACCGGGTCGAGCTTGCCCTGCTGGGCCCGCTCGGTGAGGTCGATCGAGTACTTTTCCAGCGCGCGGTAGGACCCCTCGGGGTCGCGGCTGGTCACCCGCCGGGCGCCGCCGCGGACCTTGTCGAAGGCGCCGCGTAGCGCGTCCGGGCTCGCGCCGGCGGAGGTCAGGATGCGGCCGGCTTCGCCCCCCTCCTCGGCGAGCGCGACGACGAGGTGCTCGACCGAGGTGTACTCATCGCCCAGCCGGGCGGCCTGCCCCTCGGCGTTGTTGAGCACGGCGAGGAGCTGGCGGGACAGCTGTGGCGCCGAGACGCTCATCCCGGTGGCTCTGGGCAGCCGGGACACCGCGGCCTCGGCCTTCGTCCGGACCGTGTCGACGGAGGTGCCGGCCGAGGACAGCAGCGCCCCACCGACCCCGTCGGGAGCCTCGAGCAGGGCGGTGAGCAGGTGGAGGGGGTCGACGAGCGGTGACCCGTCGCCGGTGGCTCGACTGATCGCTGCGGAGAGGGCCTCCTGCGATCGGGCGGTGAGGCGTTCAGCGTTCATGGCGGATCCCAGTGTGGTCAGGGGCGTGCAGTGTCATTCCTTGCAACGCTCAGCATAGCTGATTCGTTCCCACTCAATCTTGAGGTGAGGTTCGTGTGTTCCGGAAGGGCGAAGGGGGCGGTCAGCGGCGGGGAAGCGGCCGCCACACCACGATCGCGCCGCGGTCGACCGGGACGAGGTCACGCCGGTGGCTGGCGTGCGCCTCGGCCACCTGCCGCTCCGCGTCGCCGCGGGCCCGGGCGAGTTCCTCGGCAAGCTGGCGGACCTGCGCCTGCAGCGCCAGCACCTGAGCGCTGAGGTGCAGGATCTGCCGGATTCCCTCCAGGTTGACGCCCTCCTCCTGGGACAGGCGCTGGACCTCCCGCAGCAGGGCTACGTCCCGGGCGGAATAGCGCCGCCCCCGGCCCGCGGTACGGCCCGGGGTGACCAGCCCGAGTCGGTCATAGGACCGCAGGGTCTGCGGGTGCATGCCCGCGAGCTGCGCCGCAATGGAGATGACGTAGACCGGTGCGTCCTCGTCGTGAGCGGGGCCGGGCAGCGGACCGGTCGGGTAGTACCCCTCCGGCCGGATCGCGGCGGCCGAGGTCAGCGGGTCCGACGGCGACCGTTCCCCCGGCCGTCGCGCCGGAGCCGTCTGCGTGTGTGGCGCGGCCGGCGGGTCGGACGTGCGATTCGGCCGCGCGGTCATCCCGCTGCCTCCATCCGTTCCATCAACGGCGCCCGTGGGTCTTCGGGATGGGCCTGGGCGAACTCGAGCAACGCCGTGCGTGCGCGCGGCGAGAGATCGGCCGGCTTGGGCACAGTCACCTCCAGCGTCACGATGAGATCACCGTTTCCGCCGCCCGCCGTCGGGACACCGCGTCCACGGGCCCGCAGCCGCCGTCCGCTGGACGTGCCGGCCGGCACCTTCACCGTGAGCGGCGCGCCGTCGAGAGTCGGCACCCGGACCGACGCGCCCAGGGCTGCCTCGGTGATCGTGATGGGGAGCGTGATGATCAGGTTGCTGCCCTCCCGGTCGAAGACGGGATGGCGAAGCACATGGACCGTTACCTCAAGGTCACCGGCCGGACCGCCGCGCTCCCCGGGCGTGCCGCGGCCGCGCACCCGCAGTCGCTGCCCGTCACTGACGCCGGGTGGGATGCGGATGCGCTGCTCGCGTTCGCGGCGACCGGAGCCCCGACAGTCCGGACAGGGGTGATCGATCAGCGTGCCCTTACCCAGGCAGTCGCGGCAGGGCTCGGACAGCGCGAATCCGCCCTGGGAACGGGAGACAACGCCGAGCCCCCGGCAGGTCGGACAGGTCCGTGAGGATGTCCCCGGCCGGGCTCCGCTGCCTTCGCAGGTGTTGCAGGTCGCGGCGCCGGGCAGCCGGACCGACGCCTCCAGCCCGGTCAGCGACTTCTCGAACGGGATGGTGACCTCGGCCTCGATGTCGCCACCCCGGCGGGGTCCGCGACCCGGCGACGACCGCTGAAACATGTCGAAGAAACCGCCGAGACCGCCGCCCGCCCCGCCGAGGAGATCCTCGAAGTTGACGTTCGGGCCGCCGCCGTAACCCCCGCCGGGCGCGCCGTAGCCGCCGGGAGCACCGAAGCCCCCGTAACCGCCGGGCCGCCCGCCGTCGAGGCCGCCCGACCGGCCGCCGGCCGCGAACAGCGCCCGAGCCTCGTCGTACTCCCGCCGACGGCTCTCGTCGGAGAGAACGTCGTAGGCCTCGGACACCTCCTTGAACCGGGCCTCGGCCTTGGCGTCGCCCGGGTTCTTGTCCGGATGCAGCTCCCGGGCAAGCTTCCGGTACGCCTTCTTGATGTCGGCCGCCGAGGCGTCCTTCGGAACGTCGAGAGCGGCGTAATAGTCCTTCTCGACCATGTCGCGAACACTCACGGCGCCCCTCCTTTCCTCATCGTGTCGTCCCGCACGGGCTGTCCGCCCGGGCGGGACGGCCGGCCACGTCCGTCAGGTCGCGGCTCGCGTGGCGAACCGGCCGGTGCCGCCGCGGCACGGGCGGTCGGGCGGGCCGGACCCGGCTGCCACCCTCAGTCGGCGCTGACAGTGGGCCCGCCGTGATCAGGGCGGGGGATGCTGCCGGTGTCGTCCGGGAGCGGACTCGGCCGCTCCGCCGGCTCGTCCGGTCGCCCGGATCCGCGGGGCGCTGCCTGGTCGGCTCGCGGCTCGGCTTCGGCTGGTGCCGCCACCTCGCCCGTGGGCTCCGCGACCGCCACCTGTGCGGGGCGCAGGACCCGACCCGCGTGCGAATAGCCGGCCCGGAAGACGTCCACACAGGTCGGGCCGGTCACGTCGGCCCGGTAGGAGTGCATGAGCGCCTCATGGACGGACGGGTCGAACTCGTCGCCTGGCGAACCGTAGCGCTCGAGCCCGGCGGCCTCCAACGTCGCCTCGATGGCCTCGGCGATGGCCTTGAACGGCCCTTCGAGATCCCCGTGGTCACGGGCACGACCGATGTCGTCGAGGGCTGGCAGCAGGCTGGCGAGCAGCTTGGCGGTCGCCTGCTCGCCGCTCTGCTGGCGGTCCCGCTCGACCCGCCGGCGGTAGTTGTCGAACTCCGCCTTCAGCCGCTGCAGGTCCGCCGTGCGTTCGGCGATCTGGTGCTGCAGGGAGGCGACGAGCTCACCGTCGACCTCCTGGACGGGAGCACCGGTGGGAGCGGCGCCCGCCGGTGCGTCGGGCACGGCGGCGGCATCCGCCCGCACCTCGCCGCTCTCCGGGTCGATCCGTCGCCGATCGCGCACGACCACGCGAGGCTCCTCCCCGTCGTCCCTGCCTGCACCCCACCAGTCGCTGGACTGACCGGAGGTCACTTCTTGTCCTCCTCGTCCACGATCTCGGCGTCGACCACGTCGTCGTCGGCCGGTCCGTCGGCGCCGGGGGCACCCGCCCCCTCCTGCGCGGCCTGCTCGTACATGGCCTGGCCCATCGCCTGGCTCGCGGCGGCGAGCGCGTCGGCGGCCTCCCGGATGGCCGCCGTGTCGGTGCCCGCGACGGCGCCACGCAGGGTGCCGAGCTTCTCCTCCACGTCCGACTTCACCGCGGCGTCGATCTTCTCGCCGTTTTCGGCCAGGAACCGCTCGGTGGAGTAGACGAGGGTCTCCGCCTTGTTCCGGCTCTCGGCCTCATCACGGCGGTTACGGTCCTCCTCGGCGTACTGCTCGGCGTCGCGGACCATCCGATCGATGTCGTCGCGCGGCAGTGCGGACCCGCCGGTGATCGTCATCGACTGCTCCTTGCCCGTGCCGAGATCCTTGGCGGACACGTGCACGATGCCGTTCGCGTCGATGTCGAAGGTCACCTCGATCTGGGGCAGGCCGCGCGGGGCCGGCGGCAGGCCGGTCAGCTCGAACATGCCGAGCTTCTTGTTGTACGCGGCCATCTCGCGCTCACCCTGGAAAACCTGGATCTGCACGGAGGGCTGGCTGTCCTCGGCGGTGGTGAAGATCTCCGAGCGCTTGGTGGGAATCGTGGTGTTGCGCTCGATGAGCTTGGTCATGATTCCCCCCTTCGTCTCGATCCCGAGCGACAGCGGGGTGACGTCGAGCAGCAGGACGTCCTTGACCTCGCCCTTGAGCACGCCGGCCTGCAACGACGCGCCGACGGCGACGACCTCGTCCGGGTTGACGCCTTTGTTCGGCTCCTTGCCACCGGTGAGGTCGCGGACCAGGTCGACGACGGCGGGCATCCGGGTGGAACCGCCGACGAGAACGACGTGGTCGATGTCGCTGACCTTGATGCCCGCGTCCTTCACCGCCTGCTGGAAGGGGTGCTTGCAGCGGTCGATGAGGTCGGAGGTCATCCGCTGGAACTCGGCCCGCGTCAGCGACACGTCGAGGTGCAGCGGGCCTTCCGCCGAGGCGGTGATGTAGGGCAGGTTGATCGACGTCTGGCTGGACTGGGAGAGCTCGATCTTCGCCTTCTCGGCGGCCTCCCGCAGCCGCTGCAGGGCCATCTTGTCCTTGCCGAGATCGACCCCGTGCTGACCGTTGAAGGTCTTGATCAGATGATCGGTGATCCGCTGGTCCCAGTCGTCACCGCCGAGGTGGGTGTCGCCAGAGGTGGACTTCACCTCGACGACGCCGTCGCCGATCTCCAGCAGCGAGACATCGAAGGTGCCGCCACCGAGGTCGAAGACCAGGATGGTCTGCTCCTTCTCGCCCTTGTCCAGCCCGTAGGCGAGGGCCGCCGCGGTCGGCTCGTTCACGATCCGCAGGACGTTGAGGCCCGCGATGGTACCGGCCTCCGTGGTCGCCTGCCGCTGGGCGTCGTCGAAGTAGGCGGGGACGGTGATGACCGCGTCCGCGACAGCCTCGCCGAGGTAGGACTCGGCGTCCCGCTTGAGCTTCTGAAGGATGAAGGCGCTGATCTCCTGAGGAGTCAGGTCCTTCGTGTCGACCTTCATCTTCCAGTCGGTGCCCATGTGGCGCTTGACCGACCGGATGGTGCGCTCGACGTTGGTGACCGCCTGCCGCTTCGCGACCTCGCCGACCAGGACCTCGCCGTTCTTCGCGAAGGCCACGACCGACGGGGTCGTGCGAGAGCCCTCGGCGTTCGCGATCACCGTGGGTTCGCCGCCCTCGAGCACGCTCACGACGGAGTTCGTGGTGCCGAGGTCGATGCCGACCGCTCGTGCCATGTCTGTGTGCCTCTCGATCCATTCGATCCATGTCGGCGCCGCGAACGCTGCATGCGAGCCGACCTCGTGGGGTGAAACCTCTCGGTGGACCGGCTCTCCGAGGGTCACCCGGAGAGTGCGGTCCTGCTAACGCTAGGGCGCATCAGGAGGTTGAGCCTGCATGACTCATGATGACGGCTCCTAGCATAACCCGGCAGAGATGAGTCATCAACACTCAACTCTGCGATCCCCGGTGGGATTCCCGCTCGAGGCGATCGACGGGGAACGCCGACCGGTGGCGGGGCGGATCGCGTGACGGGGCGGATCGCGTGGCAGAGCCTTCGGCGCTGCAAGGACCGCGGGCATGCCGCACACCCGACCCCGCGCGGGGTCGGGTGTGGAAGTCGTTGCGGGGTGGTGCCCCGGTCAGGAGCCGGCGGGCGGCTGCGGCTGCGGCTTCGATTCGCCGGACGGGGAACCGTCGGGCGGGTCGCCTGCGCTGCCCGCGGCGCCGGTCCGAGGTGGCGGGGGGGGCTCCCTCGGCGGGCGCACGGCGGCCAGGATGCGGCCCCGGCGGGCGCCGGGGCGTGGCCGCGGGCCCCCGCTGCGCGACGCAGCCAGGCCGATCGAGGTCACCGGGCCGCCGGCGGCATCGGGCGGGCCGTCCGCGTCGAGGTCGGCCGTCGCGGCGAGGGCCTCGCGGCCCGGCACGGTCAGCGGCATCCCGGTCCGCTCGCCGGCGTCGGCCTGCCGGCCCAGGTCGGCCTCGATCTGGGCGAGCCGGTCGAGCATGTCGCTGGCGTCGCCGTCGCGCTCGCGGATGGTGCGCAGCGCGTCCATCAGGATCAACCACTGGTCACGGTCAACGGTGACCTGGTCGGCCAGCCGGTTGGCCGAGAAGGCCGGGAACAGCCGTTCCGCCGCGGCGACGATCTGCCGAACCTCGCCCGGGTTGAGGCGGCCGGGCTTCTTGCGGATGTAGTTGGCGGCGTCCTTGATGCTGATGATCGTCACACCGTCGAGGGCGCCGTCGCTCCACAGCACGTCGGCCTCGACCATCACCAGGATCGGGTTGACCGGGATCTTGAGCATCGGCAGCGCGGCCCGGACCTGGCTGCGGACCTCGCTTCCCAGCCAGGAGGCCCGGTCGATCACCGGCTTGAGCGACTCGTCGTCGCAGATCGCCCCGCCTTTGGTGTAGCGCACGGTCCCCTTGCTGCTGTCGCTGCCGATCACCATCACCCCGCCCGGACCGATCGCGAGGTGGCCGATGGTCGCCTCGGAGTACGGCACGGCCCGGTCGTGGAGGATGATGTAGCCCTGCCGGCGCAGCCGGGCGATGGCCCGGGCGGTCCTGCGCTCGGCCTCGGCGCCCTCCCGCAGCAACTCGATGTCCGGCGCGGTGCCGTACGCGGCGATGATGATGCCGGCCGGCCAGGCCAGGAAGACCAGGAAGAACACGGCGATCGCGATGCCCGGCTGCCCGACCCCGAAGCCGATGACCAGAGCGAGGACGAGGCCGAGCACCGCCGCCCGCACCGCGATGCGGGGGACCTGCCGCGCCAGCCGGTCCCGCCGGACCAGTGCCTGGTTCTCCCTGGCCCGCTGGTACTCCGTCTGCAGGGACTGCCCGGGACGGCCGACTCGGGTCATCGTCGGCCTGGTGATCGTTGCCATCGTGCCCACCATGGTTCGCAGGGGTCGTCAACGTCGGTAGGGGCCCGTCCGTCGCGAACGCCGGGCATCGTCGCGACAGCGCTGGCACCAGGCCCACACATGCCTCGGCGAAGCTTGCACCGCGGGGCACACGATCGCCCGGTCACCGTGGGCGAAAGGTCGTCCCTATGGTGCGTCGAAGGTCCTTGTAGCACAAGGGTTGACATCATCGACTTCGGTGTCCTCGCGGCGTGGACGAGGTCGAGACAGGGGCGGGACGGTGCTGGTGCCACGACCGCCGCCGGCCGCCCGCCGAGGCCGGCGCGGTACGCGGGTGCGTGACGGTGCGGTAGTCGTGGCGGTGCGAGACGTTGCGCGTCGGTTGAGCATCTGCCACTGAAAGTAGCAGTCCAGCGCACTCGGCGCGGGCGATCGGACCTTCGGACCCCCTATCTCGGGCCGCTCGGACCACGTCGTGGCAGGGTCGGTGGTAGGCGGGCTCGCCGCCGGCTACGAAGTCACCGCTGTCCACATCGGGATCTGCGCGAACGACCTCGGCCGGCGGATGGGATAGGGCTCGTCGAACGGGTGGCACGGCTCATTCGTCCCGTTTTGTTACTGGCCGGTACGAGTAAGCTCACCCGCGACGGTGGGTGCCCAGATGGAGGATGCTGTGAGAATTGCGATCGGTGGAGCGATCACGCTGATCGCTCTCGCGGTTGCCGGCCGCCGAGTGTTCTGGTTGTTCCGGCTGATCAGGTCGGGCCAACCGGTGCAGGGCCGGCTGGATGACCTGCCGAAGCGCATCTGGACCGAGATCAGCGAGGTCGGCGGTCAGCGGAAGCTGTTGAAGTGGTCGGTCCCGGGGATCGCGCACTTGTTCACCTTCTGGGGCTTCACGATCCTGCTGCTGACCGTCATCGAGGCCTACGGCGGTCTGTTCGGCGATGACTTCCACATCCCCTGGTTCGGTCACTGGGCGGCCATCGGCTTCCTGGAGGACTTCTTCTCCGTCGCGGTGCTCGCCGGACTGGCCGCCTTCACGATCATCCGGATCAAGAACGCCCCCGCCCGGCTGGAGCGCAAGTCGCGCTTCTACGGCTCGCACACCGGGCCGGCGTGGGTCATCCTCAGCCTGATCACGGCCGTCGTCGTGACTCTGCTGATCTACCGTGGCGCGCAGTACAACACCGGGAACCTGCCGCAGGGCCAGACCAAGTGGGCCTTCGCCTCCTACGTCGTCAGCCGGATCTTCTCGGGTCTGTCGCACGGCGTGAACGAGGACATCGAGACGGCCTTCCTGTTGCTCAACATCGCGGTCATCATGGGTTTCTCCGTACTGGTGGTGTACTCCAAGCACCTGCACATCGGTCTGGCGCCGATCAACGTCGTGCTCAAGCGTGAGCCTGTCGCCCTCGGCCCGCTCGGCAGCACTCCCGACATCGAGAAGCTGATGGAGGAGGACGAGCCGCTCGTCGGCGTCGGCAAGGTCGAGGACTTCACCTGGAAGGCGATGCTCGACTTCGCCACCTGCACCGAGTGCGGGCGCTGCCAGAGCCAGTGCCCCGCATGGAACACCGGCAAGCCGCTGTCGCCGAAGCTGTTGATCATGGACCTGCGTGACCACCTGTTCGCCAAGGCCCCCTACCTGCTGTCCACCAAGGGCGAGACCGAGGGTGAGGCGGCGCCGGCGGCGGTCACCGGGGTCGAGCAGGACGCGCACGCCCACGCTCACCACGGTGTGCCCGAGTCCGGCTTCGGCCGGGTGCCCGAGCCCGGCCAGCCGCAGGTGGACCGGCCGCTGGTCGGGACCGCCGAGGAGGGCGGGGTCATCGACCCCGACGTGCTGTGGTCGTGCACGAACTGCGGTGCCTGCGTCGAGCAGTGCCCGGTGGACATCGAGCACGTCGACCACATCGTCGACATGCGCCGCTACCAGGTGATGATCGAGTCGGCGTTCCCGTCCGAGGCCGGGGTCATGCTGCGCAACCTGGAGAACAACGGCAACCCCTGGGGCGTGTCGCAGCGGACCCGCACCGAGTGGACCGAAGGCCTGCCCTTCGAGGTGCGGATCATCGACGACGGCGAGCGGATTCCCGACGACGTCGAGTACCTGTACTGGGTCGGCTGCGCCGGGGCCATCGAGGACCGGGCGAAGAAGGTCGCGCGTGCCTTCGCCGAGCTGCTCCACACCGCCGGCGTCGAGTTCGCCATTCTCGGCACCAACGAGTCCTGCACCGGTGACCCGGCCCGCCGGCTCGGCAACGAGTACCTCTACCAGGAGATGGCCAAGGCGAACATCGAGCTGCTGAACTCCGCGGGCGTCAAGAAGATCGTCGCGACCTGCCCGCACTGCTTCAACAGCCTCGCCCGGGAGTACTCCTCGCTCGGCGGCGAGTACGAGGTCGTCCACCACACCCAGCTGCTCGGCAAGCTCGTCGAGGAGCGCAAGCTGGTGCCGATCACCCCGATCGACTCGTCGGTCACCTACCACGACCCGTGCTTCCTCGGCCGGCACAACAAGGTCTACACCCCGCCGCGGGAGATCCTGGCGGCCATCCCCGGCATCCGAGGCCAGGAGATGCACCGCTGCAAGGAACGCGGATTCTGCTGCGGCGCCGGCGGCGCGCGGATGTGGATGGAGGAGAAGATCGGCAAGCGGGTCAACGTCGACCGGGTGGAGGAGGCCCTCGGCCTCGACCCGGACGTCGTGTCCACCGCCTGCCCGTTCTGCATCGTGATGCTGACCGACGCCGTGACGGAGAAGAAGCTCTCCGGTGAGGCGAAGGAGAGCGTCGAGGTGCTCGACGTCTCGCAGCTGCTGGCCCGCTCGCTGGTGCCGGCGACGCCGGCGGCAACCCCCGTCGAGCCCGTCGGCTGACCGGCGGCCAACCCCGCCAACCCCGCCGCGAACCGGGGCCCTCGCCACCCGCGAGGGTCCCGGTTCGTCGTCTACGAACCCCGGCCGGCGCTGTCGGGGTGTCCGACTGCTTATCCGGAGGGATAAACCGGGCGTGGAACCTCTGGATAAGCAGGGAGCCCGGCGCGGCACGCAGCGGGGTCAGCCGGGCGGGAGTTCCCCGTTCGGGACGGGGGCGCGGGTGAAGTCCCGGTAGGCGCGGGACGGCGTTGGACCGCGCTGGCCCTGGTAGCGGGAGCCGTAGACGGCCGAGCCGTAGGAGTGCTCGGCCGGCGAGGACAGCCGGAACAGGCACAGCTGGCCGATCTTCATGCCCGGCCAGAGCTTGATCGGCAGCGTCGCGACGTTCGACAGTTCCAGCGTGACGTGCCCGGAGAAGCCGGGATCGATGAAGCCGGCGGTCGAGTGCGTGAGCAGCCCGAGCCGGCCCAGGCTGGACTTGCCCTCCAGCCGGCCCGCGAGGTCGTTCGGCAGGGTGACGATCTCCAGCGTCGAGCCGAGCACGAATTCGCCCGGGTGCAGCACGAACGGCTCGTCACCCTGCGGCGCGATGAGCTCGGTGAGATCCTCCTGCTCGACAGACGGGTCGATGTGGCTGTACCGGTGGTTGGCGAAGACCCGGAACCAACGGTCCAGCCTCAGGTCGATGCTGGACGGCTGGATCAGGGCGGGGTCGTGGGGGTCGAGGCGGATCCGGCCCGCGGTGATCTCGGTCCGGATGTCCCGGTCGGACAGCAGCACGCCGTGGACGTTAGAGCATCCGCGGTCGATCTTCACCGCCCGTCCACCCGGCCGACGGGGAGCGAGACGTAGCGTGACATGGGTAGGAGAGGCGCGTCCGCTCGGGGAACGGCCGGCCGGAACGGGGCCGTCCCGGCGGAAGGCGGAAATGCGGACACAGGCGGGAGAAGCATGCTGGGGCTACCCGATCACATTCAGGCGTGCCTGTTCGATCTCGACGGGGTGCTCGCCAATACTGCGACGGTGCACGCGGCCGCGTGGAAGGAGATGTTCGACGACTTTCTGGAGAACTGGGCCAGCCGGTCCGGTGAACCGTTTGTCGCGTTCGACATCGGGGGGGACTACGCCGAATACGTCGACGGTCGGCCCCGGGCCGACGGGGTGCGTGCCTTTCTCGCCGCCCGCCACATCCGGCTGCCCGAGGGGACGGCGGACGATCCGCCGTCCGCGCTGACAGTCAACGCGCTGGCCAACCGCAAGAACATTCTGCTCCTGAAACGGATCAGGACCGACGGCGTGGAGGTCTACCCGGGTTCGCGGGTCTACCTGGAGCGGTTGGCGAGGCACGCTGGGCCCAGGGCCGTGGTCTCCTCCAGCGCCAACTGCGTGGAGGTGCTGCGGTCCACCGGCCTCGACACCTTCGTCGACGCGGTCGTCGACGGTGTGGTCGCGGCCCAGGAACGCCTGGCCGGCAAGCCGGCGCCGGACACCTTCCTCGCCGGCGCCAAGCTGCTCGGCGTGCCCCCGGAACGGGCGGTGGTGTTCGAGGACGCCCTGGCCGGTGTCGAGGCTGGCCGGGCCGGCGGCTTCGGCTACGTGGTGGGCGTCGACCGGGTCGGCCAAGGGCATGCCGAGCAGCTGCGCAGGCACGGCGCTGACGTCGTCGTCGAAGACCTGGCCGAGCTGCTCGCGCCGTCTGCGCCGTCTGCGCCGTCCGGCCTCGGGCGTGGCCCGGCATGATCGATAAGGCGTCTTACCTGATTGAGCCGTGGTCGATCCGGGAATCCGGCGTCGACCTCTGGGATCTGGGCCGGTCCGAATCGCTGTTCGCGTTGTCCAACGGCCATATCGGGCTGCGCGGGAACCTCGACGAGGGCGATCCGCACGGCCTGCCTGGCTCGTACCTGAACTCCGTGCACGAGCTGCGCCCCTTGCCGTACGCCGAGGCCGGGTACGGCTATCCGGAATCCGGACAGACGGTCATCAACGTCACCGACGGCAAGATCATCCGCCTGCTGGTGGATGACGAGCCGTTTGACATCCGGTACGGCGAGCTGCGGTCGCATCAGCGGGTGATCGATTTTCGGGAGGGTGTGCTCAGCCGCGACGTGGAATGGGTCTCCCCGGCCGGCCAGACGATCCGGGTGCACTCCGAGCGGCTGGTGTCGTTCTCCCAGCGGTCCATCGCCGCCTTCTACTTCGAGGTCGAAGCGGTCGATAATCCGGCCCGGGTCGTCATCCAGTCGGAGCTGGTGGCCAACGAGCAGCTCCCGACCCGGCGCGGCGACCCACGGGCCGCCGCCGCGCTGGAGTCGCCGTTGATCTCCGAACGCCACCGCGCCGACGGGACCAAGGTCGAAACCGTCCACATCACCCGGCACAGCGAGATCCGGGTCGCCGCCGCCCTGGACCATCACTTCGAGGGCCCGGATTCACTGGGCATCTCCTCGGAGAGCGAACCCGACGCGGGCCGGGTCACCGCGACGGCTGTGCTGCTGCCCGGCCAGAAGCTGCGGATGGTCAAGTGGCTCGCGTACGGCTGGTCCGAGCAGCGGTCCCTGCCGGCGCTGCGAGACCAGGCCGCGGCCGCGCTCGTCGCCGCCCACCAGACCGGCTGGGGCGGCCTGGTGCGCGAGCAGAAGGAGTACCTCGACGCGTTCTGGAACCGTGCCGACGTCGAGGTCGACGGCGACTCGGAGGTTCAGCAGGCCGTTCGGTTCGCGCTGTTCCACGTCCTGCAGTCGGCCGCCCGGGCGGAGCGCCGCGCCATCCCGGCCAAGGGCCTGACCGGTCCGGGCTACGACGGGCACGCCTTCTGGGACTCCGAGACGTACGTGCTGCCGGTGCTGACCTACACCGCCCCCGATGCCGCGGGCGACGCGCTGCGCTGGCGGCACGCGACCCTGCCGCTGGCCCGGGAGCGGGCCGAGCTGCTCGGCCTCGCCGGCGCCGCGTTCCCCTGGCGCACCATCCACGGCGAGGAGTGCTCCGGATACTGGCCGGCGGGGACGGCGGCGTTCCACGTCAACGCCGACATCGCCGACGCGGTCGCCCGCTACGTCAACGTCACCAAGGACGAGCGGTTCGAACGCGAGGTCGGCCTGGAGATCCTGGTCGAGACGGCGCGCCTGTGGCGCTCGCTGGGCCACCACGACCTCGACGGCCGGTTCCGCATCGACGGCGTCACCGGCCCGGACGAGTACTCGGCGATCGCTGACAACAACGTCTACACGAACCTGATGGCGCGGCGGAACCTCATCGCCGCCGCGGACGCCGCCCGCCGCCATCCCGCCCGCGCCGCCGAACTCGGCGTTGACGCCGAGGTGACGGCCTCCTGGCGGGACGCGGCCGAAGACATGTTCATCCCCTACGACCCCCATCTCGGGGTCCACCCGCAGTCCGAGGGATTCACCGAGCACCAGGTCTGGGACTTCGAGCACACCACGCCCGAGCAGTACCCGCTGCTGCTGCACTTCCCCTACTTCGACCTTTACCGCAAGCAGGTCATCAAGCAGGCGGACCTCGTGCTCGCGATGCAGCGCTGCGGCGATGCGTTCACCATGGACGAGAAGATCCGCAACTTCGCCTACTACGAGGCGCTGACCGTCCGGGACTCGTCGCTGTCGGCCTGCTGCCAGGCGGTGATGGCCGCCGAGTGCGGCCACCTCTCCCTCGCCCATGACTACCTGCGCGAGGCCGCGCTGATGGACCTGCGCGACATCGAGCACAACACCGGCGACGGCCTGCACATGGCCTCGCTCGCGGGAAGCTGGATCGCCCTTGTGGAGGGCTTCGGTGGCCTGCGTGACAGCGGCGAGGTCATCGCTTTCTCTCCCCGCCTGCCCGAGGGCCTGACCAGGCTCGCCTTCGGCCTGTGTGTGCGCGGGCGCCACCTGCGGGTGGAGGTGTCCGACGCGACGGCCACCTACACCGTCTCCGACGGGCCGGCGATAACCCTGCTCCACCACGGCCAGACGGTGCGCGTCCAGCCGAGCAAGCCGGTGAGCCTCGACGCGCCGCCCGCCCCCGTGCTTGACCGCCCCAAGCAGCCCTCGGGCCGCGAGCCGCTACGCTTCCTGCGCCCGCCTGGCGTCGGTGGCCAGCTGAGCGCCGGGAGCGCCGCCGGTGCGGTCCCGTCCAGCATCGGCAGCGGCGCGGACGGCTGACGACGGGCCGGCCGTCGGCGGCCCACCGGGTTGCCGGCCGGGCCGTCGGCACCGGGGCGTGGACAGGGGCTTTCCCCCGCCCCGCCCCGCCGTGCCGGCCCCTCCATCCGGTACGATGCGGATGCGCTACGCGGGCGTAGTTCAGAGGCAGAACACGAGCTTCCCAAGCTTGCAACGCGGGTTCGATTCCCGTCGCCCGCTCCACCCTTCCGCCTCTGGTCAGAAACCTTCCCGGACCGGGGTGACGGTCTTTCAGGTGATCATGATGGGCTACGGGCCATCCACAAGCCATCCACGGGTCGCTAGGTCAGCCCCCGGCACGCCGCCGTCGGGCTTCTCCCAGGAGACCGGCCCCAGCCCCGATGCGACCGTCCGGGTCTAGCGCGGTCCGGGCGCCCTTGGAA
>NZ_CADCWT010000018.1 GCF_902806485.1 Candidatus Frankia alpina
TCCTTCGCGGTCAACAACTCACCCAGATACAACCCGTCCTGACCGGTAATCCCGGTAATCAGCGCACGCGGCACGTCGTCATCCTTTCGTTCGCCGGCCGGGCCGGCGGCGGCGTTCGTCGTCGCGGGAAACGGTTCCGATCAAGCCCGGGGGGCGCCGGAGCTGCACACCGCCTCGACACCGAGCGCGTCGGCCGCGGCGAGTGTCGCCCGGCTCGACGCGAGCAGCTCCGCGGTCACCGCCGTGTCGCCCCCGCGGCACATCCGCAGAAAGGCGGCCGCGGCGTCGCGATGCCCCTTGTCCTGGGCCCCCTTCCATACCGACCGGCCGTCGACGACGAGCTCCCGGTAGTCGTCGATGCGGGCGTGGCGGGTCCCCGCCAGAGCCTCCACCTGTTCCTTCCGGGCTCCGCGGGGCCAGGCGGAGCTGTAGGCCACGGTCGACAGCGACCCGTCGGCGTGCCGCAACGACACTGCAAGGTCGGAGGCGAGCAGCAGCTCGGCCTCCCGCCCGGCGAGCGCCGCGACCGCCTCGACCTCGCTGCCGGCGAGCGCCGCGCAGGTGTCGACGAAGTGGCACACCTCGCCGAGCAGGCGGCCCCCCTGGACCCGGTCGTTGTACCAGTGGCCGGCCGGCACCCCGCCGGCCGCGATCCGATAGATGATGGTGAGCGGCCCCGTCCGCGCCGCCAGGGCCGTGCGGGCGGCGCCGACCGCGGGCGAGAACCGCCTGTTGTAGCCGACGACGAGCACGCCGCCGCCGGCCGCCGCCGCCTTCTCCACCCGGTCCAGCTCGTCGAAGGTCAGCGCGATCGGCTTCTCGCACCACACGTTCCGTCCCCGCTCCAGCGCCCGGGCGGCGAGCTCGGCATGCGTGGCGTGCGGCGTGGCGATCACGACGACGTCGATGTCGTCGTCGTCGAGGACGGCGTCGGCGCCGGCCACCGCGCCGGCGAAGCCGTGCCGGTCGGCGAACGACCGCGCCGAGCGGCCGCCGGCGGAGGCGACCGTGACGAACTGGTCGAATCCGGCGGCCCGGAACGCGGGCAGCAGCACCGACCCGGAGAACGCCCCGGCGCCGATCCAGCCCACCCTGCTGCCGCGGCGCCCCGCCGCGGCTCCACGCTGGCGCGGCAGCCAGGGACGGGGACGGGGACGCGGCGAGGGAAGCTGGACCGCGTCGTCAGCGACCTGCCCACCCGCGACCTGCCCGGGCTGGCGGCTCGCCGGCAGGGTCGGGACCGCGGCCGGGTAGTCGAAACGGATGGCGAGGTACGGCTCGCTGCGGTCCGCGACGAGCTCGTAGGCCCGCGGCGCGGCGTCGATGGGAAAGGCGTGCGTGACCAGGTCGTCCACCCGTAGCCGGCCGGCGGCGAGCAGGTCGAGCACGGCCTCCTGGTTGCGCCCTTCGGTCCAGCGCACCTGCCCGGCCGGGTAGTCCACCCCCCAGTCCTCATACCCACGCTCGTAGCGCCCCGGCCCGTAGGAACGGGCGAAGCGCAGGGTGAGCTCCTTGTCGTAGAACGGCGCACGCAGCAGGCCCAGGCCGACGTCGCCGACGACGACGAGCTGCGCACGGTCGCGGGCCAGCGCGGTTGCCCGCATCACCGGCTCCGCCGAGCGGCCGGCCGCGCAGATGAGCACCGCGTCGGCCCCACGGCCCCGGCTCCAGGCTCGCACCGCGGCGGTGGTGGCCTCGCCGACCTCGGCGAGCGCGTGCACCCCGACCGCCGCGGCGGTGGTCAGCGGCAGCTGCGCCAGGTCGATGCCGGCCACCTCGCAGCCGCTGGCCAGCGCCAGCCGGGCGGCGAGCTGGCCGACCAGGCCCAGGCCGACGACGACGACCTTCGCCCCAGGCCCGACCTCGGCGAGGCGCAGCCCGTGCAGGGCGATGGACCCGATGGTGGCGAACGCCGCCGCCCCGGGCTCCACCCCGTCGGGCACCCGCGCGCACAGCAGTCCGGGAACGGCCTGGAACTCGGCGTGGTTGGCCCGACCCGCGCCGCCGGTGGCAACGAGGTCACCGGGGCGGATGCCGGCGACCGCGGAGCCGACCTCGACGACCCGGCCGCAGCCGCTGTAGCCCAGCGGCACGTCGGTGCCGAGCCGGTCGCGGACCGAGCGCGCCGCCGGCACCAGGCCGTCGGTCCGGGCCTTCTCCGCCACTTTGCGCACCAGGTCCGGGCGGGCCCGTGCCTTGGCCAGCAGCCCGGATCGGGCGAGCTCGGTGACGGCCCGCTCGGTGCCGGCCGACACGATCGTCGCCGCCGTCGCCACCAGCACCTCGGTCGGACCGATGATCGGCACGGGCACGTCGAGCACCCGCACCGCTCCCCCGGATGCCGCCTGGACCACCTGTTTCATCGCGCGAACCTCCGGTGAGCGTCGGCGAGCCCGGCCCCGGCCGGTGGCGGCCGACGGGCGGCCGCGCGGGACACCCGCACCCGCATCGTGCTGCGCAGTGTAGTTGATGCATTACATTCAGCAATGAACGTCGCTCGTACTCCACCCGACGTGTCAGAGTCCGGAGGAACGCCCGTGCTGGGAGCGCCGGCCGCCGCGTGCATCGTCACCCTGGCGGCGACCCCGATCGTCACCGTCTGCATGCATCGACTGGCCGCAATCGACGAGGTCACGGCGCGCTCCTCGCACCAGGCACCGACCCCGCGCGGCGGCGGCATCGCCGTGGTGCTCGGCCTGTTCGCGGGCGTGGTCGTCACCGTCCTCACCCGCGGCGGCGCCGACTCCCCCGACCTGCTGCCGCTGACCGCCGCGGCCGCCTTGTTCGGGCTGATCGGGCTGGCCGAGGACATCGGCGGGGTCACCGCGAAGCGGCGACTGGCCCTGCACACCGCGACATCGTTCGTCATCGCCGCGATGGCGGTGCTGGGCGCCCTGCTCGGAGACCCGGCGCCGGGCCTGCTCATCGTCCTGCTGGTCACCGTCGCGGCGCCCCTCTGGATCACCGGCTTCGTCAACGTCTTCAACTTCATGGACGGGATCAACGGCATCTCCGCGGTCACGGCGGCGCTGGCCGGCGGGGCCTGCACGACCCTGGGCGCCACGCATGACCTACCCACGCTGACCGTCGGCGGCATGCTCGTCGCGGCCTCGGCACTCGGCTTCCTGCCGTTCAACTTCCCCCACGCCCGGATCTTCCTCGGCGATGTCGGCAGCTACGCGTTGGGCGCCGTGCTCGCCGTGCTCGCCGTCCAGGCGGTGCTGGCCGGCATCCCGCCGGAGCCGGCGCTCGCGCCGACCGCCCTCTACCTCGCGGACACCAGCACGACGCTGGCGCGGCGGATCCTTGCCGGGGAGCAGTGGTACTCCCCGCACCGCTCGCATGCCTACCAGCGGCTGATCATCGCCGGCTGGTCGCACGTGCGGGTCACCGGCCTGGTCGCCGCCACGACGGCACTGCTCATCGCGCTGTCCCTGGCCGCCTTCGGCCCGCCGGCCGGGCGGTTCGCCGCGGACGCCGCCGCGGGGCTGGTGCTGCTGGCCTACCTTCGCGCACCCCGGTGGGCTGCGCGGCGCGGCCAGCCCGGCCAGCCCGGCCAGCCCGGCCAGCCCGGCCAGCCCGGCCAGCCCGGCGAGTCCGGCGAGTCCGGCCAGCCCGCCCAACTGCCGGCGCAGCGGCGGCCGGCCCCGACCGACGACTCCCCGGACCGCCGGACCGCGCCGGGGAGCGCCCGATGACCAGGATCGCCCTGTTCGGCGCCACCGGTTTCATCGGCGCCGCGTGCGCGGCCGCGCTGGCCGATGCCGGCCACGAGGTGCTGCCCCGTCCGGCGCGCCGCCTGTGGGCCGACAACGAGACCCTGACCCAAGCCCCCCAGCGCGCGTACCGGCCCCACCTGGCGGGGCTCGCGGCCGAGCTCGACGGCGTCGGGGCGGTCGTCAACGCCGCCGGGGTGGCGGTCTCCGCGGCCAGGATGTCACCCGGGCTCGTCGGGGGTAACGCCGCCTGGCCCCGCCTGCTCGCGGACGCCTGTCAGCAGGCGGGGGTCTCCCGGTTCGTCCACGTCAGCACCGCGGCGGTGCAGGGCCGGACGGACCGGCTCGACGAGAGCCTCCGCTACGCGCCGGTGACCCCCTATGCCCGCTCGAAGACCCTCGGCGAGCAGCTGCTTCGTGACACGACGGCCGGCGGCCGCGTCGAAGTGACCCTCTACCGACCTCCCTCCGTGCACGGCCCAGGACGGCGGATGACGACCGCCTTCGCCGCGTTCTGCCAGCGCTGGCCCCTGGTGACATGCGGGGACGGTGACCAGCCCGTGCCGGTCGCGCTGATCGGCAACGTCGGCGCGACCGTCGCCGCGATCCTGGCGGCGGACAGCGTGCCCCTGGTGGTCTCGCATCCGTACGAGGGGCACACCGTGCGCACCCTCTACGAGACGTTCGCCCCGGGCCGCCCACTGCGCCCGCTGCCGACGCGGGCGGTCCGGCGGCTGCTGCGCGCCGCCGAGCCGACCGGGCAGTGGCTGCCGCCGCTGAGCGCGGTGTGCCGGCGAGCGGAGCTGCTGCTGTTCGGCCAGGGACAGCAGCGGGGTTGGCTCGACGCGCGCGGCTTCCGGCTGCCGCTCGGGCAGTCCGCCTGGGACGAGGTCTCCGCAGCGACACGCGGACGACCGCACTACCGCTAATCACTTCAAGTGAGGTCTACGCTACTTTTAGTGATGGGCGTTGACGCTGACGGCTGGAGGTCGAACCAGGTGTCTTCCCTACTCGGCAGCCGTGTCCTGGTGGTGACGCACTATTTTCCGCCCGAGATCGGGGCACCACAGGCGCGATTGTCGGAGACGGCCCGGGCGTGGGCGGCCGACGGCCTCGACGTCACCGTGCTCACCGGCATGCCGAACCATCCCACCGGGGTGATCCCGCCCGAGTACCGCGGCAGCTGGCTGCGCACCGAGCGGATCGACGGCTACCGCGTCGTACGCACCCGGCTGTACGCCACCCCCAACGAGGGCGTGGTCCGCAAAACGCTGTCCCACCTGTCGTTCATGGTCTCCAGCGTCCTGCTCGGCGGCTGGCGGGCCGGCCCGTGCGACGTGGTGGTGGTGTCCTCACCGACCTTCTTTCCGCTGGGCTCGGCGTGGCTGCTCGCCCGGCTGCGGCGGGCCCGGCTCGTCGTGGAGGTGCGCGACCTGTGGCCCGCCATCTTCGAACAGCTCGGCGTCATCACCGACCCGCGCGTCCTCGGCCTGCTCGAACGCCTCGAGCTGGCCGCCTACCGGGCCGCCGACGCCGTTGTCACGGTGACCGAGGGCTTCCGCGACGACATCGTCCGCCGCGGCATCACGGCGGACAAAGTGCACGTCGTGCGCAACGGCGTCGACCTCGACCGGTTCCGCCCCGACACCCCCACGCCGGCCGGCCTGCGCGCGCGGCTGGGCGCGCCGGGTCCGGAGACGCTCGTGCTCTACATCGGCGCCCACGGCATCTCGCACGGCCTGGCCTCGGTCGCCGACGCCGCCGCCCGCCTCGGCGACGCCCAGCCCGGTGAGACGCGGATCCGGTTCGCCTTCGTCGGTGAGGGCGCCGACAAGCGCCGGCTCGCCGAGCACGTCCGCAGCCTGGGGCTGACGAACACGCTGCTGCACGACGGCGTGCCTCGCGAGCAGGTGTCGGGCGTCGTCGCGGCCGCCGACATCTGCGTGGTGCCGCTGCGCGACGTGCCGATGTTCGACACGTTCATCCCGTCGAAGATGTTCGAACTGCTCGCCGCCGGGCGGCCGGTGATCGGCGCTGTCCGCGGCGAGGCCGCCCGGATCCTGACCGCCGCCGGGCAGGTCGTCGTCCCCCCGCAGGACCCCGAGGCACTGGCGGCGGCCGTCGCGCAACTGGCCACCGACCCGGACCGGCGGGCGCGGATGGGGCGGACCGGCCGGGCGCACGTCGAGCGGCACTTCGACCGCGACGAGCTGGCCCGGCACTACCGCCGGCTGCTGTTCGACGACGCCGAACCGGCCCGCCCCGACGGCGACGGGCAAACCCCCGGGCGGCCGGCCGCGGCCGTCCCGGCACGGCCGAAATCGACGCCGATCCCGGCCACCCGGCAGACGGCGAAGGCACCCGGACCGGAGGCACTGACGTGAAGATTCTGGTCACCGGCGCGACGGGCTTCCTGGGCAGCAGGGTGGTGCCACGCGCACTCGCGCAGGGGCACGAGGTCATCGGGCTGGCGCGCAGCGACATCGCCGCGGCGGCGCTGCGCCGGCAGGGGGCCGCGACCGTCGCCGGCGACCTCACCCATCCGGCCGGGCTGACCGCGGCGTTCGCCGAGGCGGGCTGCGCAGCCCTGCTCAACCTCGCCTCCCTCGGCTTCGGCCACACCGATGCAATCGTGTCCGCGACCCTGGCGGCGGGCATCCGCCGAGCGGTGTTCCTGTCCACCACCGGGATCTTCACCTCGCTCGACCCGCCGTCGAAGCGGGTGCGGATCGCCGCCGAGCACACGATCAGGACCAGCGAGCTGGACTGGACGATCATCCGCCCGACGATGATCTACGGCGGGCCGGACGACCGCAACATGGCCCGCCTGCTCGCGCTGGTACGCCGGGTCGGTGTCCTGCCGCTGCCGGGCGGGGGGCGGCGGCTGCATCAACCGGTGCACGTCGACGACCTGGCCGCGACGGTGCTGCGGACGCTGAGCGCCGACGCGGCGATCGGGCGCAGCTACGACGTCGCCGGACCGCAGGCACTGCCCTTCCGGGAGGTCGTCGCCGCGGCCGGGGCGGCCGCCGGACGTCGGGTGTACTGCATCCCGGTCCCGGTCCGCCCGGTCCTCGCCGCCGCCCGCGCCTACGAACGGCGCGCCGACACGCCGTGGCTGAGGGCCGAGCAGATCGCTCGGCTCGTCGAAGACAAGGCCTTCGACATCAGCGCAGCCCGGCACGACCTCGACCATCGACCGCGGCCGTTCGGGATCGGCATCGCCGAGCAGGCCGCCGCGGCGGGCCACCCTGGCCGCTCCTCTCGCCGAACGGAGACCCGGATGACCCGAACCCACCAGGCCACGCAGCTTCTCCAGGACATTCGACGGATCGCCGCGGTAGCCGGTGCCCCGACGGCGCTGCGCTTCGGTGCCGCCGTGATCCGGCATGCTCGCACCATCCAGCGTACGGGCACCCTCGACGCGGCCGACGGGGCGATGGCCACCCGCAGTCACACCTTCCAACCGCTGCCCGGAGTGCAGGTGACGCTGCCCGGGACCGCGTTCGGTGGCGCCCGAGAGATGTACTGCCGCGGGGTCTATCACGCGATCCCCGGTTACGCCCCCGCCCCCGGCGAGGTCGTCGTCGACCTCGGGGCGAACCAGGGCCTGTTCTCGACGCTCGCGGCGAGGGCGGGAGCCGACGTCATCGCAGTCGAGGCCCAGCGCGGATTCGCCTCCGCATTCACCCAGCACGCCGCCGGCAACGGCGTGTCGAACCGCATCCAGCTGCTGCACGCCCTCGTCGGCCCGGCAACCGGCGTACTCGCCGATCCGCGCGCCAGGCAGACCGCGAGCCACTGGGACGGCGACGTCGACGTCCTGACCATGGCGGAGGTGTTCGAGGCTGGCGGCGTCGACAAGGTCGATCTCATCAAGATTGATATCGAGGGCTCCGAGTTCGCGCTGTTCGACGAGTCCGGGTGGCTGGACGCTGTCAGCCGAGTCGTAATGGAGGTGCACACCGAGTTCGGTGAGCCCCGCGTTCTCCTCGATCTGCTGGTCCAGCACGGCTTCGAGGCCACTCTGGTCGACAACAACCTGATGCGGACCACCCACCTGGGCGACGCGCCTTCGGGATACCTCTACGCCCGCCGCCGGACCCCGATACCGCGGGCCCGGCGGACCACCGAGCGCCGTGGCGACAGCGGAAGGACCCACCGCCGTGCGGTGCTCGCCCCCATCATCGGGGCGCCAGACGAGACGTCGACGTGATGCCGGCACGGGGTGAGGCGGGACAGTCCGCCGTACCCGAGGCAGTGCTTCGGCTACGGACCGGCACGCCGGAGGGTGCACCATGGCAACGCTGTTGCGACTGACGTCGCCGATCCGGCGGAGCACACCGTCGGGTCAGGTGGCCACGCCCCGACCTGACACCTGGCCGGTCCTCTACAGCGCGCAGTCCCCTACCGACGGCACCGTATGGCCCACGCCGGGGTCGGTCCCGGTGACCACGATCATCTTGACGCGGGATGAGGCCCCGAACATCGTCCGGGCCGTCAGGTCCGCGGGATGGAGCCGGCAGATCGTCGTCGTCGACTCCGGATCCACCGACGACACCGTCGAGCTGGCCCGCACCGCCGGCGCGACCGTCTGGCACGAACCCTGGCGGGGATTCGCCGGTCAGCGCCAATGGGCCATGCGCCATGCCGGCATCGCACATGACTGGGTGTACTTTCTGGATGCCGACGAGTGGGTCTCGACGGACCTCGCCGCCGAAATCGCGGCCAGGCTGGGCTCCGACGACTGCGTGGCCTACGCGCATCGGCGCCGGTTGGTGTTCGAGGGCCGCTGGATCGCGCACTGCGGCTGGTACACCAACAGCTGGCAGGCCCGACTTCTCGACCGTCGAACGGCCTCCTTCGACGATGCCGTCACCTATGGTGAGCGACCAAGTGTTATTGGTAAAGTCGAACGGCTGTCCGCGGATCTGATCGATGAAGATCGAAAAGGCCTGGCAGCCTGGCTGCACAAGCACGTCGGCTACGCCGAGTTGAAGGCCGAACGCCAGTCGGCGCATCCCGCCACGCGGCGCCGCCTGGCACGAACATGGGCGGCGGTGCGCCGCCCGGGCGGCTCCACGCGGCCGGTGTCCCGGATCGTCGCGAGCGAACTCGTCTTCCCTCTGCTACCGGGAAAACCAGTGATGCTGTTCATCTACATGTACCTGGTACGCAGCGGGTGGCGGGATGGCCGCAACGGACTGCTGTTCTGTCTCTACCACGCCTGGTACGAACTCACCATAGACGCCCTGATGCGGTCCGAGCGGCGCAGGGGCGATTCACCGGTCACCGACCAGCTCCAACCCGTCCGGTCGTGATCATTCCAGCTCCCCTCGGCCCCTACCTGCGCACCGCGGCTGGTCTGCGGCCAGGTCAGGTCGGCACCCGCCTGCGGCTGCGGGGACAGCGGGCCGTCCTGCGCCTGCGCCCGCAGATCGGTGCGCGGCTGCTGCGCGGCGACCCGCCGGCAAGCTTCTGGCCCATCGGCTTCCTGCCCTTCGACGGCCGGTGCCCGCCCGCGAGGCCGACCTTCGACGAGCTCGCCGACGGACGACTCACCCTGCTCGACCACTCACGCGACCTGCGCAGGCGGCGCCCCGCGGTGTCCACGCTCGCTGCCAGCTCCGCGGTCCGCCGAGCCGCGATCGTCCACGCCGACCCGACCGTCGAGTCTGCGCACCAAGGTTGGGACTGGCAGCAGACCGACGCCCCCCTGTTGTGGCGCTACCACCTGCACTACTGGGACTGGGCCTGGGCTCTCGCCACCGAGGGCGAACGAGGGCGAACGATGTTCGCCCGGCTGTACCTGGACTGGCACAGGTCGGTGCCCATGGGCGATCCGGTGGCCTGGTCGCCCTATGTCGTGTCGCTGCGGGCCTGGACCCTGTGTGGCCTGTGGCCACGACTCGCCCGGGCAACGCCCGCGGAGGATGCCGTCCTCGCCGACCTCGGCGTGTGCCGGTCCTTTCTCCGCGCCCATCTGGAGACCGACGTCGGGGGGAATCACCTGCTGAAGAACTACAAGGCCCTGATCGGGCTGGCGGTCGCCGATGGCGACGGCCATGGCCGGGACCGATGGGTCGACGCGCTGCGGCGTGAGATCGGCCGGCAGATCCTCAGCGACGGCGGTCACTACGAACGGTCCCCCGCCTATCACTGTCAGGTCCTCGCCGACGTCGACGACGTCGTCGGCCTGCTCACCGCGGCGGCCGCCCCGGTGCCCCCCGAGCTACCCGATGCGACGACCCGAATGCGCGCCTGGTTGGCCGCAGTGCTCGGTCCGGACGGCACGGTTCCCTCTCTCAACGACGGGTTCGGTGTCCGCGCCGAGGAGGTGCGGTTCCTCCTTCCGGCCTCCGCGGCACCGGCACCGGCACCAGCACCAGCAGATGGCCTTCTCCTGGCCGACACCGGTCTCGCCGTGCTGACGGCCGGTCCATGGCATCTCCTCGCCGACGTCGGCCTGCCGTGCCCTGCGAACCTGCCGGCGCACGCACACGCGGACACGCTCGCGTTTCTGCTGTGGCACGACGGCCAGCCGCTCCTGGTGGACACCGGCACCTCCACCTATGAGGCCGGGCCGCGGCGCACCGCCGAACGCGGCACCGCCGCCCACTCGACAGTCACGATCGACGACGCGGATTCGACCGAGGTGTGGGGGGCGTTCCGGGCGGGCCGCCGGGCCCATCCGACCCTCGTCACCATGAGCCACCTCGGCGAGACAGCCACGCTGGCAGCGGGCCACGACGGCTTCCGCCACCTGCCCGGACGGCCGACACACTGGCGAACCTGGCGGCTCGACCCGACCGGGCTGAGCCTCGAGGACCGGATCAGTGGCGACGGCCGCCACCGCGTCGAGGTGCTGTTCCACTTCGCATCCGGGGTGCACGTCGCGTCGGGTGGGCCCGAGAGCGCGGTCGGGTCCGATGCGGTCGAGGTGACGACACCTCGCGGCCACCGCCTGCTCCTGCGGGTGGCCGGTTCGGGCACGTGGCGGATCCGGACCACCGACCGGGCCACCGGTTGGGGCCAGATCGCGCCCGCGTACTGCGCCGGATACGTACTCGACTCCCGCCTCCCCGTCCGCGTGCGCAGCGAGCTCACCCTGTGCCCCTCGCATCGTGGATCCACCTCAGCGGGTGGCCCCGCGTAGACATCGCGGCGCCACCCAGGCCGCAAGCCTGAACGGAAAGCATCCACCCGATGCCCGTCGCCCAGTCCGTGTCCGATCCGACCGTCCGACAGGAGCGCACCGTGCCCAACCGGCCAGCCGTCCGCAGTCTCGCGGAGCGGCTTACGCACCGCCTGGTCCTGGCGCGCCGGCTGCCGCCCCCGTTCGAGCAGACCCGGATCTACGTCTCCAGCGAGGGCGGGCTGAAGTACCTGCGCCCCCGCCTCGCCGACGTCGACCCGGTTCTGACGGACCTGGTCGGCGAGGTGGTCCAGCCCGGTAGCGTCGTCTGGGATGTCGGTGCGAACGTCGGACTGTTCACGTTCGCCGCGGCAAGCTCCGCGACGGCGACCGGAACCGTCGTGGCCTTCGAACCCGACACCTGGCTGGTCGAGATGCTCCGCCGGTCCGCGCGGCTCGCCGGCGAGTCGGATGATCGCGCCACGGTGGAGGTCGTGCCCGCCGCGATCTGCGACTCGGTCGGGGTGCAGAGATTCCACATCGCGAGCCGAAGTCGAGCAACCAGCCATCTCGCCGGATTCGGTGGCAACCAGACCGGTGGAACCCGATCCGCGCAGCTCGTGGCGACGTTCACCCTGGATCACCTACTCACCCAGCTCCCCAGTCCGGACGTGCTGAAGATCGATGTCGAGGGGGCCGAACAGCTGGTCCTGCACGGTGGGTCGCGGATGCTGGCCGAGGTGCGACCGACCGTCATCTGCGAGGTCTCCGCACCGAACTCGGACGCCGTGGGCGCACTGCTGCGGGCGCATGGCTACCAGATCGTCGACGCGGAGCTCCCCCGGTCGGCCCGCCGGCCGCTCAGCATGGCGCCCTGGTCCACCTTGGCCGTGCCGGAGGTCCTCCCCGGCTCCGCTCCACCCGCAGCCCGGCAGGTTTCCGAGCGGATGGCACGCACATGAGGACCAGTGCGGTCATCGTGCACTGGGGACCGGTCGCGCCGACGGTGGACCTCACCCGACGGCTCTCGGTGCTGCCTCAGATCAACGATGTCATCGTGGTCGCCAATGACCTGCGGGAGCGCCCCGATGACGTCGACGACACAGTGATCTGGATCGTCCCCTCGCGCAATCTCGGATTCGGCGGCGGCTTCCGGCATGCCTGCGGCACCGTCTCCGTGCCGGACTGCTACCTCCTTCTCAACAACGACGTCCGCCTGGAATCAGCCACCATCGACGCCTGCCTGGACCTGTTGGCCCGGCCAGACGTCGGCATCGTCGGCCCGACCCTGGTGAACGCAGGCGGCCTGTATCCCGGCGTCACCGGACTCACCTCCGTCTTCGCCGTTCCCCGCAGGCGGCGAACTCCGACCGATCACGCCGACGACGTGCCCTGGGTCACCGGCGCAATCATGTTCATCAAGGCCGAATGCCATCAGCAGGTGCCGATGCATATCCGGTACTTCCTGTATTACGAGGATCTGGATCTGTGCCTGCGGGCCCGGAGGGCGGGCTGGCGCGTCCTCATCAGCCCGGCTCAGGCCTGGCACACCGGTGGAGGATCAGTCCCCAGCGACGTCTCCGCCTATTACCCGGCACGCAACCGACTGTGGTTCGCCCGCACCCATGGGCGACCGCGCCAGGTAGCGCTGGCGGCCGCCTGGCTGTTCCTCGCGGAACTCCCGCGGTCCGCCTTCTCCAGGCTGGTGCACCGGCGTGAGGCGCGTTCGATCGCCCAGCTCCGCCATGCTCTGCGAGGAGCCGTCGACGGTATCGGTCCGATGCCCGACGCGGACAGCATGCTTGCCGACGAGCCCCGCACGGCCCGATGGGCATCGACCGCCGGGGGCGTCGCCCGACCGCCGCATCCCCGCGCGGGACAGCATTCGGTGGTCAGCAGGCGGTAGCCCGTCGCCCCGGGCCGGCGTAGGACAGACCCGTCAGGCCGCCCGAGGAGACGGGAACCGCGAATCCGTCAGAGGTCCCGGGCGAGCGCCGCGACCACGCCGTGGCGCTCGATGACCCGGAAGCCCAGACCACAGGCGGCGTCAAGCAGCTCGGCGGCGGTGACGGCCCGGCCGGCGAAGGTCGTGTCGTGCAGTTCGAACACCGCTCGCCGGCATCCGTCCAGGGCCCCCGGGTCGCCCAACAGGAACGAGGCCTCCGCCCCCTCGATGTCACATACAAGGTCGAACTCACCGATCAGCTTGTCGCTCAGCAGGGTGCGCAGCGTCGTGCCCGAAACGGTCACACTGCGCGCCGATGCGTCATCCTGCAGCCGGGAGTCCAGGTTCGTCTGGATGAGGGCGAGGCCCACCGGACCGACCTCGCCGCTGATGGCCAGATTCTCGACCTCAACAGCGACATGCGAGGTATACGGAATCAGGCGTCGCCCGAGCCCGTCGGCAAGGTGGGGATTCGCCTCGACGCATACCAGACGTGAACCACGCGCCACCCTCGAGGCGATATGGGCACTGGTGACTCCCAGGCTCGCGCCGAGTTCGACCACCGTGGTCGAGGTCCCCAGATATCGGCGGATCATCCGGATCTCGGCTCTCTCGTAGAGCCGCCAGAACAGCGCCGCACGCGCCCGCGGGGAGAAGGCGCGATCGCTCACGTCGAACCGCAGCCCGTGGTTGGGGACGCGGTTACGCGTGGCCGCCGCGATGGCGATCCCGGCCGGCGGCGATGTCAGAATACTCGCAACTGCAATCTTCGTACCGAGGAGTACCTCGCTGCGACTCATTCGCCATCATCTCCCTAGAGAACGATCTCTCACGTCGGATCTCGACTTCTTCGGCTCGAGGAGTTGAGGTCGAGCTATTTCAGAATCACGCAGTCGCCGGCGCGGGGAAATCGGCATCGCCGCATTCCCGGAGATCCAGATCCGTGCTACCCCTCAGCCGGCGGGACCGCGAACCGCCGTAGGCGAAGCGCATCACGAGGAACAGAACTATCAACCGAACGAGCAGCGAGGCGAGCATATCGCGCACACCCTCCTCCGACATGACCATGGAAAAGAAGAGTGGGACGAAGATGACAACATAGCTCAAGTCCTTTATCGGACTCCATGCCTCATCGATCAGACGGTGGCCGGCGCCCAGCAGCCCCATGCCTACCAGTACCGCGATCAGACCCCCGTACCGATAGAGATCGGCCAGCGGTGAGATGGCGGACGCAGAATAGATTGCGGAGTTCTGCGACATGTATTGCTGCCCGAAATCGTAGCCGGTGGTCGCGATCGGCTTATCCGGCCAGACGGCTCGAGGGATAATACTGAGGACGGGAGCCAGCAATATTTCGTCAACATGCCGGTATGGCACGGCGTCTGGCGTCATCTGCACGACGATGGCCAAGCTGTCGATCGCCCGCGTGCGAGAGGTCAGGTACCCCAGCCGCGATTCCTCGGCACCACCTTCCGCACCCGCCGTATTCTCCCCGGACAGCGTGTCATTCAGAACCGTCGGCGCCATAGCCACCGCGTCTCGCGGAGTCAGGGCCCAGCCTTGACCACGCGCCAACGAACGATAGGAGGCATTATAGGGCATGATCATGAATATCAGTACAGCAATTCCTGCTACGATCGACCCTGTCGGCATTCGACCGCGGCCGATGGCAAATGTGATACACACACCACCTATGGTCGTCACGAAGATCCCCTTCATACCGCTCACCACGGCGAAGGAAACCTCGACCGACAGCAGTGCGATGAAGACCAGCCATCGCCGGCCATCCTCGTGTCGCACCAGGTCGACCGCAGCGATCAACAGCGCCGACAGACCGCATTCTCCGAGCAGGGAGAGTGGTTGGGCATAGGGGGTCGATCCAGCGACCACCTGGGAGGCGTCACCCAGGTAGGCATAATGTCCAAGCGCGATCTCCACCACGCGAGCGACTATGGAGACACCGCAAAGAACCCAGGGCACAGACTTGTTCCGTAGTCCGACACCGCCGCCGGGCACCGCCGATGCAATGAACCGGGTAGCCGCATTCACCATGCCTCGGCCCGGGCCCAGAAGGTATCCGCAGGCCCACAAGGGCACCGCGAGACTGGCGACGGTGAGGGCCCGCGACACACCGACAAGAGTGATGCCAGAGAAGGCGTCCGCGGGCGGATGCCGCCAGGCGATCGTCACCAGGCCGAAGGACACCGAGGTCCACAGCACATACCAGGGGCCGAGCCGAAAGACCGTCAAGCCGAAACGGCGTGACGCAACCGCGCCAACCAGGGTCATGGCCGCGACGCATTCGATCGCGAACGCGAGGGAACCCAGTACCACCCGATCCGAATCCGATGACGCCGTGCACGCCTCGACGACCCTGGGCATCAGGCTGACCGCTGCGATCGCCAGCCATAGTAGGGGCGGATGCCGCCGGCCTGTCCGACGCTGCCGCGTCGCCACCGCCAAGGTGGGATCGAGCTGTTTCACCGGACCATGTCCGGCAGCGTGGCAAGACGTTGCTGGTAGAGCCGCCGGAACAGCGCCGCGCGGGTCCGCGGGGAGAAGGCGCGATCGCTCACGTCGAACCGCAGCCCATGGTTGGGGACGCGGTTACGCGTGGCCGCCACGATGACGATCCCGGCCGGCGGCGATGTCAAAATACTCGCAACCGCGATCTTCGTACCGAGCAAGACCTCCTCGCGGTTCATTGAATCCTCATCTCATTTGGAGGGGATAGAAAATCATCGGACAGGAGCCACATCGGAACCACTGGGGCTGTAGTGCTACTTGGCCGGCCAGAGCCGCCTCGGCCGAGACGTGTCGACGACACCGGAGGCGCCTTTCCAGAATGTGCGCAAGCGACCCTTCCACGCGGCCCGCAGCATCCGCCACCCAAGCAGCACGATCGCGAGGGCGATAGCACTTCGAACGCAGATGACGATGAACCCGAACCCGCCACTATACTGCAGTGTTCCGACGGCGACACCAAGGATCCCCAGGAGTCCGGCTGGGTGGCAGCATCCCAGGAGAATGCGCTCCAGCGAGGCGAGAAGAAATCCCCACACCCCCGCCAGAAACACCATCCACACCGGCCCCCCTACGGGTAGTAGTTCGCCGAGCTGAGTTGGCAGCCGGTCGAATTCGGTAGTGATCCCATAGACCTCGCAAAGCCTCAGCTTGAGTGATCTTGAGCTCTCGTCAGAATTTAGCTTCCCAGGCTGAAGGAATCGAGGAACGGCAATCCTGAGATCGTCGCCAAGCGTTACCGGACCAATTGGCGACGCACCATGTTCGAGCCTCTGCAGGATTATTGACGGAAAAGAGTTGCCATCCAGACGCACCCCCAGATCACCAATACCGCTCCGGCTGATTCCCCGCTCCGGATGCGCTAGCCCAGCACCTAGAGCAGTAAGGCGCCGATCAACTCCGGAACCATACCAAAGTGCTTCCCGCCCAAAATCGGCACGAGCCCCACCGATGACGAGATAGGATAGAACCACCAGCACCACAATCGAGACAGACTCCCATCGCCGTGCGCGGATGCCGACCAACGAGAGTAGATAGATAACCATTCCTGCCGAAATCGGTACCGATGAGCGCTGACCCGTCAGCGTGTGTATCGCACATTGAACGAAGAGAACAACGAAGAGGCCGCGCCCCTTGGTACGGACGAGTATTGCAAAGCTTCCAAGGGTGAGGCTGATATCTAGGAACTGGGTTGCGAAACCACCGACAAGGTAGGGACTTCCGGTTATTTCAGACTTAGCCTCGACACTCGCCCCAAATCCTTTCCCAGCGGCGCTCACAGCTACTGCAAAAAGGGCCACCAGGGAAAGGAGCTTCCACTCGAAGAAGTTCGCAATTCCTTCGCGATCGAGAACCATTCTGGCGGGTCCACGCAAAGCCACTGCCTGATATACGGCGGCGAACGCGAGAAGAGAAAATCCAACGAGAACGGTGTAGGCAGCAACATTAGAGTCCGTGGTCAACAGCCGATTATCGCTGTACGATTGCACGGTAAGCTGAAGGATTTCCGTCACGCCATGATAGACGACGGCCATGGCGACAAACATCAGCCCGATGCCTGTCGCCGTGCGGCGTCGCCGGCCACGAACCATGACTACGACGGCACATGCCTGCAGGAAAAGTCCCAGAGCTAGTGTGGCTGACACGAATCGAATCTTCTCGTCATATTCGATCTCCGTATGGGTCTGATGATGGAGGTTTCACCGAACCGGACGACGCGAGGCGGTTCGAGGCGGTGGCATCGCCACCCGGGAAGCAGAAAGATCGGAGATTTTCACAGCATCACGCCGAGCAGCATCGCGAGTCGCTGCTGGTAGGTATGCTCGCTGTGGCTGCGCAGGGAGGCCGCGTCGCCCAGGGCACGGGCTGCGGGCCGGTCCGCGGCGCAGGCCCTCAGGTGTGCCACCAGCTCGTCGAAGTCCGTGAATCCGAGGATCTCCTTATCCTCGGTAAACAGGTCCGCGAGCGCCGTGCGCCGCTCGCACAGTACGGTGCCACCGCAGGCGGTCGCCTCGAACAGCCGACAGTTGACACTCTCCATCTCCGCCGGTTTAAGGGCATTAATAACAGCGAGTGCGCCCCGGAATACCCGCGCCTTGTCTTCACCGGTTACATACCGTCCGGCATGAAGGCCCATCAGCAGCGGGTCGCGTAGCCAGCGCGGCACCGGGGGGCCGAACATTCGTACCTTAATCCCGTGTTCGAGCAATTTGTGAATAAGGCGGAGTCGGGTTCCGTAGGTGTTGCCAACAAAGACCACATAGGGGTCCTGGCCCGCCGTTGCGGGTGGCCGATGGCGAGCCGGATTGCAGGCCTCGGGCAGGTACCACGCCGGGAGATTCACCACGTCGGCCAGGCGGCGAGCCAGCAACGGATCCTTGAAGAAGAGCGCGTCGTAATCGCCCATGAGCATGTACTGGCGGCCGAGGTTGTCCACCGGATCGGGGAACCACAGGCAGACCCGGGTACCCGACCGTCGCAGAGCACGTACCGTCGTGGGCAGGAGCCGAGAGTCCGTGGACACCACCAGGTCGAGGCTCTCGCGCTCGGCCCTCGCGACCAGGCGCCGCTGATACACCAGGTCCGGCTGCTGGGTCGCGGCACGCACCGCATGCACCGCCCGCCCGAGCGCACGGTTGCGGGGGGCGGGAATCGCCGGGCCGAGCGGCACCGCATGCACCCCGAGGTCGGGCAGGCAGTCCACGATGTTCTCGGCAAAATCGTCGTTCCCGGTGGGACCGATCACTCCGATCCTTGGTGCGCCCCCGATACTCGCCGGTCGGCTCGGCGTCGACGCCTTGTCGATCATCTGACATCACCTTCTTTCGACGTTGGGCAGCAGCGCGATCCGGGCCCGGGCCGCCCAGGGAAGGAGCAGTCCACGGGCGTGATGCGGGACCATACGCATCGGCACCCCCACAACGCGTAGGACCGCCTGTACCAGCAGAACGAACGCCACCAGATAGGCGATACTGGATGCGATCGCGGCGCCGGCGATTCCGACGGTCGGCGCCAGCACCGCAAGCCCGATGAGCGTCGCCACTGCGCCCGCGCCCTCGCAACGCGCGACCGTCATCGACAGGTTGAGGCCGCGTAGCACATCGTCCATCGCCCAGTTGCATCCGAGTAGCGCCGCGCCTGGGGCAAGCAACCACAGCAGGTGGACGCTCGGCGCGTAGCCCGCGCCCAGAACGGCGGGGACCAGGAGCGGCGCTGCAAGGCACATCAATCCGACGACAAGCACTCCGGCGGCCAGGCTGAAACCTACGGCAAGGAGCGCGACCCGGCGTGTGCTCGACGAGTTCGCCGCGTGGATTCCTGCCGCACCGCGGTCGGTTTCAGCCGAGGAAATCCGTGCCAGGCGTGGCATCGCCACATTTCCGAACGCCGCACAGATCGGTCGGCTCAGCCCACTCATCGATACCGCGACGGCATAGAGGCCGACCTTCTCAGGCGCAACCAGGAGTGCAAGCAGGAGCATGTCCAGATGTGAGCTCAGTTGGAACGGCACCGAGGACAGGAAGACCGGTCCGGCGTAGCGGAACAGATCCGCCGCGGTCTTCCTGCGGATCCTGCCCCGCGACCGGGATTCCCGCCGCCAGAACCAGGCTGCCAGCATGGCCTGGACCACGGTCGATCCCAGAAAGCACGCCACGGCATTCGTGACGGTAAGGCCGGAGACCAGAACCAGCAGCACAATGGTCGCCGTCTGGGTCAGCGGTTGCACGGCGCGGACCAGGTTCCAGGCCGGCAGCCGGGTCGCCTGGAGGGCGAAGATCCAAGCAGCGGAGACATAGAAGATCGGCTGGGCCACGAAGGCGGCCCGGAAGGCGGTGGCGGCCGCATGGTCATGCGGAAACACCAGTGGGGCCGCCACGAAGCCGGCCGCGCCGACCACGAGTCCGAGCACAAGCAACAGCGCACGGCCGGTGTGGACGACATCTGGTGCCCCCGTCGAGTGCCGGGCGACGAAATAACAGATCGCGGCCGTCAGACCGCAGTCCCCGATGGTCGCGGCGGCCATCGTATAGGAGGTCACCACCGTGTACGTGCCACGGCCTGCGGGTCCAAGATAGCGGGACACAAGGAGACCGCCGACAGCGCTGAGCACGGCTATGGAGATGCTGGCCGCCGCCGTGTTCCAGACCGTTGCGAGATACCCGCGTTCAACAGGCCGCGACTGGTGCCGGCCCATTCTCAGGTCGTCTGGTTACGAGGCAGTGGAGTTCGCCTGAGGGTGGCGGCCACCCGTGCGAAGCGCTCCCAGCCGTCGTGCAGGGCGAGCACGTTCGACGAGAAGGTACCCTGCCCGCTCAGCCCGTCCCTGGTGAGATTGAAGATCCGGTAACCGACCGCACTCAGCAGCGAGACCAGGTCCTTCTGGTAGCTGCTGCCGCGCCGGGCGAGGTGGCTGGGCAACATCTCCAGGAGAAGTGCCGGCCGGTGTGTTCGGAGCAGGTCCTGTGCACCTCGCAACACCTCGAGTTCGAATCCCTCCACATCGATCTTGATCAGGGTCGGCGGACGGTGCCGGGCCGCGTGACTGTCCAGAGTGACGACCGGGACGGTCAGGTCGGGCGTGGCGCCATCAGACACCTGATGGGTGAGCCCCGACGCGCCGGGATGGAGACGCAGGCCGATGCGGCCGATCGTCGCGCCGACAGCGGTCGGCGACAGGCGTACCTGGGTCAGACCGTTCTGCTCCACCAGGGACGTCAGCGTCGCCCTGGTCTGCGGCACCGGTTCAAAGGCATGAACCTCGCCGTCGGGCCCGACCGCGCCCGCAGCCCACAGGGTGTAGATCCCGATGTTCGCCCCGACGTCGTAGCAACAGTCCCCGGGAGCGAGGATCGTGTCGAACACGGCGGCGAGCGCCGGCGGCCGGTAACGCAGTGCAACCAGATCGCGAGCTGAGCCATCCCGGCAGTCGTCCACACTGAAGGTCATCCCGTTGGTGAGCCGACCGCGCAGTGGACCGGTGTAGCCGTCGCCGGGGCCATGCACCCATCGGGTCAGCCGGTCACGACCCCGCAGGTCGGGAAGGTTCCCGGCCAGTCGTCCAGCCAGCCGCCAGCGAAGTGGGCCGCCACGATGCTCGGGGGCGGTCCCGAGCGCTCCGGCTACATCGTGAGTCACGCACACTTAGTAACATTGGAGCTACCTACAGCGATGGATTGCCGGCGCAGACCCGCCGTGTCTCCCCTCCCGCACCATCACCGGCGTCGGTAGAGCGACGGATCTCCACCGACAGTCCGGTGCGCGGTGCACCCGTCAGCCTCCGGGCGCGTCCGAGCCGGCCGGCGACTCCTGGCGCGGCACCCACGGGGCCGGATCCCGCCCGATCAGGCCCTGGAACCACGCGATGATGCGCATCAACCCGTCGCGTACGTCCACTCGGGGCTGCCACCCGAGCGTCTCGCGCGCCAGCGTGATGTCGGGTCGACGCACGCTCGGATCGTCCGGCGGCCGCGGGATGAACTCGATCGGCGCCCCGGTCCCGCACAGCCGCACGACGAGCCGGGCGAGCTCGAGGACCGTCATCTCGTACGGACTGCCGATGTTCACCGGGCCGGACACCTCATTGGACATCATCCGCACGAAACCGTCGACGAGGTCGTCGACGTAGCAGAGGGACCGTGTCTGGGAGCCGTCACCGGCGACGGTCACCGGCTCTCCTCCCAGCGCCTGCACGATGAAGGTCGGTACCGCCCGCCCGTCCTCGGCGCGCATCCTGGGGCCATAGGTATTGAAGATCCGGACGATCCCGGTACGCGTGCCCCGGGTCGCGCGGTGGGCGGTCGTGAGCGCCTCGGCGAACCGCTTGGCCTCGTCGTACATGCTGCGCGGGCCGATCGGGTTGACGTGTCCCCAGTAGCGCTCGGGCTGCGGGTGCACCTGCGGGTCGCCGTACACCTCGGAGGTTGAGGCCAGCACGAACCGGGCGTCCTTGCGACGGGCCAGGTCCAGCAGTCGTGCCGTCCCCGACGCACCGGCCGCAAGGGTCTCCAGTGGTAGCGCGTGGTAGTCGACCGGTGATGCCGGCGAGGCGAGATTCAGCACCGCGTCCACCGGGCCCGCGACATCGAGTGGTTCGGTCACGTCCCGACGCAGCAGGCGGAACCCGTCCCGCGTCCGGAGGCGGTCGACATTGTCCGGCCCGCCGGTGAGGAAGTTGTCGATGCAGACCACCTCCGTCCCCTCGGCCAACAGCCGATCACACAGGTGACTCCCCAGGAATCCGGCCCCGCCGGCGACGACGACACGCATGATCAACCTAACCCCTACCTGCTCGAAGGAACCTCCGCGCGCCCGCGGCACCCTTCCCCGCCCACCCTGGCGCCCAGTCCTGGCGTCACCCCGGTTGCGGTTGACACCTCAGCCACTGCGCGACACATTCTTACACTACGTTGATTAACGACTACTTCTAGTGAAGACTGGCCTCCGTTCGGACCTACACGCGGCCTGTCCCAGCAGGATCTGCCGCACCCGAGGAAGGCTCAGCCGGCTCATGATGTCCGCCCCCGCCCCGACAACGGTGGCCGTCGTCGTCTCGCACCCGATCCAGCACTTCGCGCCGCTCTACCGGGCCGTGACCGACCGCAACGTCGACCTGCGGGTCCTGTTCCTGTCCCGGGCGGGCCTGGACCGTTACTACGATCGCGGGTTCGGCGCGCAGGTCCGGTGGAACTCCGACATCACCGCCGGCTACCGCCACGAGTTCATCGCCGACCTCACACTGCGACCGGACTGGCAGCAGCCGGACGCCTCCCGGCGGGCCGCCGGGCGCGTCTGGGCCGCCCTCGACCGGCTGCGGCCCGAGTGCGTGCTGATCTACGGCTACCGGCACGCCTTCTCCCTCACGGCGCTCGCCTGGTGCCGGCGGCGGCACGTCAGCGCCCTCATGACCAGCGACAGCGAACTACTCGGCGGGCGCTCCGCCGGCGCCCGGATCGTGAAGCGGCTCGCGCTGCCGCCCCTGCTGCGCTCGGTGGACGCCTTCCTCACCATCGGCGACAACAACGAGGCATACCTGGCGCACTATGACGTGCCCCGGTCGCGGATGTTCCGCGTACCCCTCACCACGGACGAGGCACCCCTGCGGGCGGCCCTGGCCCAGCGGGCCACCCATCGGGCGGCCATCCGAACCGAGCTCGGTATCGATTCCGAGGCGCTCGTCGCCCTGTTCTCCGGAAAGCTGATCTCTCGCAAGCGTCCGCTCGACATCGCCGACGCGCTACGTGCCCTCGCCCGCGAGCCCCGCGGCCCGCAAGACCGCGAGGTCGTCGCGATCATGGCCGGGGACGGGGTGCTGCGCCCCGCTCTCGAAGCGGCGGCGATCGAACTCGACGGCGCGCTGCGGCTGGTCGGGTTCGCCGACCAGCAACGCCTCCCCCGCCTGTACGCGGCCAGCGACCTGTATTTGCACCCGGCTCAGCGGGATCCGCATCCGCTCGCGGTCAAGGAGGCGGTGCTGTCCGGGCTGCCGGTGGTGGTCAGCGACCGGGTCGGCTCGGTCGGGCCGACCGACGACGTCCGCCACGGCCGCAACGGCCGAGTGTACCCGGCCGGCGACGTGACCGCGCTCGCCGGGATCCTCGGCGAGCTGCGTGGCAGCCCGGACCTGCTGGCCGAGATGGCCCAGGAGTCGGAGAAGGCCACCGGCGACATCGAGCTCGCCGCTTCAGTCGACGGCTTCCTACGGGCACTCGCCTTCGTCCGGGGCCGATGATCTGGCAGTTCCGCCACCGACGCGTTCCCGCCGGCCCTTTCCCACGATCCGCCCTCTCGTCAGGAGCCATGATGACCACGACGTCGACCGTCGCCACCGACGATCTTCCCGACACCACCCGGCGATACCTCGACCTGCTGCGCTCGGCCCTGACCTGCTCGCTGTGGGACGGCGGGGACGGCAGCCTCTGGGAGCCGCGCGGCGGCGCGAAACGCGTGGTCGCGCGGGCCGTACGCCGGACGGGCATGGAGATTGTCAAGAGAGCCACGCCGCAGGACCGCCGTGACGGGCTGGACTGGCCGCGGCTCGCGCACACGATGACCGGCGAACGCCGCATGCGCAACCTCCAGGAGTGCACCGAGCGGGTCATCCTGGACGGCGTCGCGGGCGACCTCATCGAGACGGGGGCCTGGCGGGGCGGCGCCTGCATCCTCATGCGTGGGGTGCTGGCGGCGTACGGGGTGACCGACCGGACGGTCTGGGTCGCCGACTCGTTCGAGGGTCTGCCCGCACCCGATTCCGAACGTTATGCTGCCGACGCCGGCGATCGGCATCACGAGTTCACCGAGCTCGCGGTCTCCGTCGAGCAGGTGCGGGCCAACTTCCATCGCTTCGGCCTGCTCGACGACCAGGTGCGCTTCCTGCAGGGCTGGTTCCGCGACACCCTGCCCACGGCGCCCATCGACCGGCTCGCGGTCCTCCGCCTCGACGGCGACATGTACGAGAGCACCACCGAAGCGTTGACCGCGCTGTATCCCAAGCTCTCCGACGGCGGTTTCTGCATCGTCGACGACTACGGCGCGGTGCCCGGCTGCCGAACCGCGGTGGAGGACTACCGGGCGGCCCATCGGGTGACCGACCCGATCACCGGCATCGACTGGACGGGCATCTACTGGCGCAAGAACGCACCGTCGACGTCGACATGAGGCACCCGAGACCGGCTCGGAGTCAACTGGCGGCGAGAGAGGAACTGGCGATGCAGCAGCGACCGTGGGCGGTGCTGATGGTGTGCACCGGCAACCTCTGCCGCTCGCCACTGGCCGAACACCTCGCCCTCGCGTGGTTCGCCGCGGCGCTCGCGCAGGCCGACACCCACCCGGTCGGGGCGTGGGAGCCGCCGGGATGCGCCGGGGGGCTCCTGGTGAGCAGCGCGGGGACGCAGGCACGGGCGGATCGGACGATGCATCCGCACGCTGCGGCAATCCTGACGGCGCGGGGCATGGATCCCGCCGGCTTTCGAGCGCGGAGGTTGACGCCGGAGCTGATCCTGGCGAACGATCTCGTGCTGTGCGCGACCCGGGCACAGCGCTCGGCCGTGGTCGGCCTGACGCCGCGGGCCCTGCGCCGCACCTTCACCATGCGCGAGTTCGGCCGGTTGACCTCCAGCGTGCGCTCCGCCAGCCTTCCGGAGGGTGGGGTCCGCGCGATCGGGGAGTACCTCGCCGCCGTGGCCTGGCGGATGCGGGCGGCGAGGCAGGCTCCATCGGTCGCGGCCGACGACCTGATCGATCCGGTCAACGGCGACCTGCATGCGTTCGACGAGTGCGCACGGATCATCGGGACGGCCTTAGCGCACCCGATGGCGCTGCTTGCCGAAGGAGCCCGGGACACCCGGGCAGCTCGCAGATCCCCGGATCCGCCGGTCCCGGACGCTGCCGGTCCCCCCTCGGCCGGCCCGACGCCCCGCCGGCCCCGCGCGATGGCCCGGCGGTGAGGCTCCGGGTCTTCGAGCAGACGCTCGGTCGGGTCCGCCTGGCAGGCATCAGGATGCCGCGAGGTCGGCCTGCACGCGGTAGTCGACCGCTCTCTGGCCGGCGGAGGCGGGCGAGCCGCCCCGGAAGCCGGCCGACCACTGACCGGGGCGCAGCGGTGGGGCGACGAGGGTGCCGACCGCTCCCACCCCCGACACACGCCGGGCCGCGCCGGGCGCCACCATCGGCGCCGCGATCGGGACATGAGCCGCGCCGGTGTCAGCCGGCCCCGGCGTGGCCCACGGCTCAGCGTCGGGACGGACGGCAAGCCGGCTGCCCCATTCCCGCAACCAGCCAACGACCCGATCGCCCGCCATCGGCCGGGACAGGAAGTATCCCTGGACCTCGTCGCACTGCCAGGCCGCGAGCGAGACCCAGGACCGCTGGGTCTCCACCCCCTCGGCAACGATCCGCAGCCGCAACGCGTGGGCGAGCGAGACCGTGGAGCGCACGATCTCCGCCGCCGCCGGGTCGCGGTCGAGATCGCGCAGGAAGGTCCGGTCCAGCTTCACCTCGTCGGCCGGCAACTCGCGCAGGTACGACAGGGAGCAAAAGCCCGTGCCGTAATCGTCCAGGCTGACCCGCACGCCGAAGCGGCGAAGCCCCGCCAGGGTGCCCCAGGCGAGTTCCCTGGCCACGATGAGGGAGTCCTCCGTCACCTCGACGATGAGCGCGGAGGGGGGCAGCCGATGCCGGGCGAGCGCCGCCCGCACCACGCCGACGAAGGCGCAGTCGACGATGACCGACGCGGGGACGTTCACCGACACCGCGAGCGGAGCGCCACGGTCGTGCCATCGCGCGCAGTCCGCCAGAGCCTGATCGAGGACGTGCACGGTGAGCTTGGGCATCAGGCCGGCACGCTCGATCTCCGCCAGGAAGGCGTCGGGCGGCCGTACGCCATCGACCGGGTGGCGCCAGCGGACGAGCGCCTCGACCCCGCTGATCCGACCGCTGCGCAGGTCTGCCTTGGGCTGATAGCTCAGCTCTATCTGGCCCGAGTCCAGCACGTGGCGCACCTCCGCGCGCAGCCGCAGGCGGGTCCGGTTGATCGGAGGATGGCCTCCGGCATAGACGGACTGTCCGCAGCGGCCGCGCTTGGCCAGGTACATCGCCTCCTCGGCATGGCCGAACAGCTCCAGGGCGTCCCGGCCATGCTCGGGTGCGTGCGCGATCCCCACGCTCACCTCGGGCCGAACCGGCGTGTCCGCCAGCGGAACGGGCCGTTCCAGGACCTCCCGCAGCCGCCGCGCCACCTGCTCGGCGCGGGCCAGGTCGACGCCGCGCAGCAGGACGGCGAACGCGTCGCCGTCGACCCGGGCGAGCAGGTCCGAACCGGATAACGCGCCGCGCAGGCGGCACCCCACGGCGGCGAGCAGCCGGTCGCCGTGCTCGTGCCCGAGTGCGCCGTTGACGTCACGCATCCGGTCGAGGTCGATGACCAGGAGCGCCAGGGAGGTCGTGCCCCGCGCGCGGTGCTCGCCCCCCGTCAGGCACCGGCCGACCACGTCGACGAAATGCCGCCGGCCGGGTAGTCCGGTCAGGTCGTCCACGGCCCCGCGGCGCAGCCGGAGCCGGAGCCGGGCCGAGACCGGCCGGTAATCCGGATCCCCCGGCGGGTCGGCGGCGTCGACGCCGAACGCACCAGCCCGGTCGGCCGGGTTCAGTCGGTCGGCCGGGTTCACCCCGATGACCACCATGGCCAGGACCGCAATGACCGTAATGACCGCAATGACGGTCGGTGCCACGAGGGACAGCGCGACGAGCGGGGGCACCGGGCGCCCGGTGCCGACGACGGGAACCACAGCCAACGCGCCCACCGCCACGACGGCGGCCACCAGCGCCGGCACGCCCCCCGCCAGCCGGCGCCCGGCCTTGCGACACGACCCTCGACGCCCCTCAGCCGGCGGGCGGCTCGCGCCACCGCACCAGATCGCCGATCCATGCCGGACCCGGTCCCGCCGTTTCATCGAATTCCCCCGAAGCCGATCCCGCAATGTCCTTGAACGGCCCACCATGGCCGGCCGGGGATGGCCGCCACGACCCCACCCACCGCCGACGCTTCGCCGGCAGCACGCGTCCGGTTCATCCCCGCGCTATCCGAGCGCAATGTGCACCGGTTCGCAGGGTATCCGATCCCCGACTTTCTGCCGGCATCGGCTCCGCCGTTCACCGTTGTCGTAGACGCTGTCCCACCGCGCGCCGGAGCCTAATGACGGTGAGGGTATCGGAGAAATCCACGCCGTCTACCCGGCGGGACCACATCGTGCCCATTCCGGGTCGTCCCCCACGGCCCAGCACCGGTCGCGCGAGCGGGGATCGGACCGCACCCCGGCGACCCGCACGCTCAGTGCCCCAGAGTCACCTGACCGTTCGGCAACACGCTTTCCACCACCGGAAACACCACGAATATCAACAGTGCCACCACGGCGAGCGCGATCAACACGGCCAACGTCAACCGGACCGGTGGCGGCCCCGGCAGCCGGTGATAGATCCAGGCGTACACGGTCACGCTCCCTTGAGCACGGGCGGCAGGCCCGCCGACTTCTCGGTAGTGTCGGCCAGCTCCCCGTACACGATCAGTCGATGGCTCGCGGAGAACTTGGGATGACAGGTCGTCAATGTGATCAGATCCCTGGTCGGGACCACACCGGGTCTGCCCGGCACCGGATACGTGACGTCCAGCCGGTTCGGTGTGACGACCTCCGACCCGGTGACGCGATAGGTGTAGTACCGGTCCCGTACCTCGACGACGAGGGGATCGCCAACCTTTAGTTCATCAAGCCGACTAAACGGTTTTCCGTATGTGGTCCGGTGCCCGGAAACCACGAAGTTCCCCAGCTGGCCGGGCAGGGCGGTGCCCGGAATGTGGCCGGGCCCGCGGCGCAGGTTGGCGGCGGAGACGCCCTGCACAATGACCGGCGAATAGTCCAGGCCGAATCGCGGGACGCGCAGGATCGCCAGTCCGTCGCCGAGGTCGACGGGAGGCAACGCCGGAGCCGGCCGGGCCCGCTCGACGCCGGGTTGCCGCGGCGGCGGATGCCCCCAGGCCTGGTCGAGCTGGTGATGAAGCCGGTCCTGGGTACGGGCCGCGAACATGTCGGTGATCCAGAGCTGGTAGACGAGGAAGAGCAGCACGACCAGGCCCGCCGTGATCAGCAGCTCGCCGAGGCCGCGGGCGACCCGGCCAACGATCATCCGCCGTCCGGCCCCACCGGGGTGGTCCGGCCCGGCCGCGCCCGCCGGGCCGGGCGCCCGTTCGACGCCGCCGCCGACCCGCGACGGCCGCGGCGTTCGAAACCCGGACGGGCGGGGCGTCCAGCCCGCCCGCCCTGTGACGCCGGCCTCCCCCCCGGCGAACAGGGTCGGCACGTCCGCCGCCGGATCCGGCGACTCGGTGTCCTGTCCGTCGTCGGCCTCCGAGACCGAAGATGCACCAGCCATGGAAGCACTCTACGTTATTGAGCTACTACTTCTAGTAGTCAACGGGCGGAGCGGATCCGAGCATCCCAATCTCCGCCCGGACTGACACCGCGGTCCACGTCGAGGACGGCGCAGCAGCGAGCCCGGTTGCGCCCGGAGAACCGGGCTGGCGCATCGACCACCCTGCGTTATAGTGTGATGCCATTCTGTTACTCTCGCCGCACGTTCCAGATCCCGTCGGACCGGATGCTCCCGTCCGCGCGACGCAGGGGAGCTCGCGATGAAGACCGTGGCGGTGATCGTCCACAGAGGTCCGCACCACCCCACCGTCGAACTCGCGACGAGACTCGACGCCAGCCCCGCCGTAGCCCAGGTGACGATCGTCGCGAACGATCGCTCGACCCGGCCCGACCACCTGCCGGCCGCCGTCGCCTGGATACTGCCTCCCCGCGACCTCGGTACGGGGGGAGGCTTCCAGCTCGCCAGCCGCGACTATCCCGCCGCCGGCGCCTACCTCCTGATCGACAACCGCGTCAGGATCGACGACATGACGATCAGCTCCTGTCTGGACCTGCTGGCGGGCACGAATATCGGCGTCGTGGCGCCGACCCTGGTCGACGGCGTCAGGCCGCGGTCCGGTCTGACCCGACGCGACCCCCTGTGGTCCGCGTCGAGGGCCCGGCGACCTCCGGGCGACCGACCCCACGAGACCGACTGGGTGTCTGGAGCGGTCATGTTCATCAAGGCGGAGTGCCTTCGCCGGGTCTCCCTCGACAGCCGTTACTTCGTCGGCTTCGAGAACATCGACTTCTGCTACCGAGTGCGGGAAGCCGGATGGAGCGTTGTTCTCAGTCCCCACCGTGCCTGGCGTATCGGGAGCACCGCGCTCCCGGCCCCCGGTGAGACCTACTACCTCGTACGCAACCGGCTCTGGTTCATGCGGCTCCACGGCTGGTGGCTGCGCACCGCCCTGATCGCCCTCGCAATCGCGACCGTCGACCTGCCGCGCACCGCCGTGGCGGACCACGTTCACCGGCGGGGCACGGAAGGCTCACTTCTCGTCCTGCACGGTCTCCTCGACGGCCTCGCCACGATTCCCCCACCGGGGGAGCCGCGCGTTGACGAGCCGCGCGCCGCCCGCTGGACGGCGTGGCGCTGACCGCAGGGGCCTCCGAGTTCGGCCGCGAGCCCGCATACACACGAGCGGGCAGCTTGTATCTCATGCGGGCACAAACCCGAACAGGTGCATCGACTCGGGGTCATCTCGCCGAAAATCGCTGCTTGGCGTAGCTCGATCGGTCAGTTTGAACCCAGCTCCAAGGATACGGCGTTCCGCCGTCCGGCGGTCATACATCCACTGATGTTCGATACCAAGACCGGCGACGGCATCCACCACCTTCGTACGCCATCGCAACCCCTCCACCTTACGCATGTGCTGCCACTGCAGCATTTCGTCCGCGTCCATCTCACCGGTGACGTACCGGTCGATCGAGTAGCGCAGGTCGGGCAGGATGACGTGGAGTGTACCGCCTGGACGCAGGACGCGGGCATAGTCCGCGAGACTACGCTCCACTGTCGGCGGAGGCAGGTGTTCCAGATAGTGTGAGCACAGTATGTGGTCAACGCTCCGGGCCTCAAATGGCAGCGGTTTCCGACAGTCGAACCAGAACAACGGCGCCCGCCGTCGCCCCTTCCACAGCTTGCGCACAAGGTCCGCATGGCCCGGCGAAAGAAGACGGCCGAGCACTGGATACATCGGAGTCAGTGCCAGAAAGACGCTACGGTCCAGGTTGACGAATCCCTCCTGCGCGAGGAAGGAAGAGGCGACATTAACCCAAAGCTGGTCGCGCTCGTTACGATACCGCGACAGGTTTCGGCGGGACAGCATAGGTCCATATCCCTTCAAATCGTCCCGAGCCACGGGAGGCGACTGCGAACCACACGTCGCCTCACGCAACGTCCGACAGCGATGGCGACACGGCCGGAAGGCGGTGCGGTACGGAACCAGTAGGAAAAATAATCTTTCGGATACCGATGTTCAGGGTTTCCGATATCGCTCGAGGACGGCGGCCACCTCGTCTTGGGCCGGAGCCGGCAAGGGCTCCCGCTGGGCCGGCGTCCTGACACCCGTCGTGGCGGCCATGAAGGTGTGGGCCGGCGGCGCCACCCGGCGTCCCACGGGGTCGTTTGTCGTATCCACTGGATGGGGTGCTGCCAGGAACAGCGATTGCCAGGCGAACATGTTCGGCCAGCGGCCGAGAACCCGGCGATCCCACCGTCGGACCAGGTCCTGCGGCAACGACTCGCGGGTACGCCACCACGGCAGGCCGCCGGTCGCCGAGGCCGCCACGATCCGCAGGCCGTTGTCCTCGATCAGGCGCCGGGCCGAGTCGACGGTATAAAAGCGCAGGTGAGTGGAGTCCATGAGACCAGTCTCGGTGTACTCGAACCGACCACGCAGGAACTGTGCGCGCTGCCGGTAGTGCAGCACGTTCGGCAACGCCACCAGGATCCGGCCACCGGGGGCGAGCACCCGCCGGGCCTCGAGCAGCAACGGCGTCGGGTCCGCCAGGTGTTCAAGGATGTGCGAGAGAAGTACGAGCCCGTACTCCCCGTCGAGGGCAAAGGGCAGGCCGGCAGTCAGATCGGCGAGCTCCACGTGATCACATTCAGTCCTCGCGGCTGCGAGCTCCAGCGGGTCGATCGTCACCCCGGTCACCTGCCAGCCCCGGCTCTTCAGGAGCCGGGCGTTGTCCCCCGGTCCGCACCCGCAGTCCAGCGCCCTGCCCTGCGGGATGTCGATCAGGTCAAGAAGAGCCGGATTGCCGCGGTTGCGATACCGCAGATCGCCTTCCATGCGCGACTCCTTGTCTCCGACGCACACGCCACATCTCTCGACATGTACAGAGCGAGCATCATTGAGCACATAGGGTAACACTGATGAGACGGGACGTGGCCTGACTTCGGCTAGACACGCACCAGCCTCTCGCCGGAAGGCCAGGGAGATCCAACAGCTGGCGACCGTACGCGGCCTGCACCGACTCGGCGCCGTCGACCACCTTGCCGCGGCCTCGACGGTGACGGCACTGCTCGCCACGGGGAGCTGGTTCGCCACGGAAGGGCCGGCCGGCGCCTGCGTCGAAAAAACGTGCGTCCGCGCCCGCCGTGGCACCAGCGACCGGCGCCGGCGCGGCCCGGGGTCACCGTCCCCCAGCAACACCATCCACACGAAAAGTAAGATCTCAAAATCGATGCGTCACGATGACACGCGATAGGACGCGAGACCGCTTCACAGAGAACGACTAATATCACTTTCTGTGAATAGCCTCCGGCGACCCAGCTCCCTCACCCGGTCCGCACCTCCCCTCGACGAACCGGCCCGGGTCCTGTTCTTGTGCAACTCCCGCGGGCTCGGCGGCGGGATCGAGCGCTACCTGACGGCGGTCGAGGAGACGCTGCGGGCCGGCGGAGCTGATCTTCTTCGGGTGGACATGCTCGAGCCGGGGATCGGGCTGACCCCAGCGAACCGGGCACGCTTCGCGCTGCGCGCGCTCAGTACCGCGCGCCGCTTCGGCCATGCCGACAGCGTCATCACCGGACACGCCAACCTCATCCCCGTCGCGGCGGCCGCCGTCCGGCTGACCCGTGCCCGACTCGGTCCCGTCCTGTTCTACGGCACCGATATCTGGAGCATGCGGCGAACGGATCGGGCGATTCTGCGCGCCGACCCGATCCTGCGCCCGGTCACGATCAGTTCCTACAGCGCCGGCGCGCTGTCGACAGTGGGCGCGGCCCCCATCCTGCCGCCCGGCATCTCCCCCACCTGGCGGGCCACCCTGCTGGCCGAGGCGAGCCGCCGCCGGCCGTTGCCTCCCGTGCCGACCATCCTGAGTGTGTTCCGGCTCGGTGACTGGGCGGGCAAGGGTGCGGCGGTGCTGCTGGAGGCGGTGCAGTCCGTGCGGGCCACCCTCGGCCCGGTGCGGTTGGTGCTCGCCGGGCGGGGCCCGGCCCCGGGGGCGCTGCACGAGCTCGTTTCCACCCATCCCGACACCGAGTTGCACGAGTCCCCGACCGACAAGGACCTCGCCCGGCTCTACGCGACCGCCGACCTGTTCGCCCTGTGCACCCGCACCCTGCCGCGCGGTCCACACGCCAGTGGCGAGGGCTACGGCATCGTGCTGCTGGAGGCCCAGCTCGCCGGGTGCGCCGTGGTCGGGCCCGCCTCGGGCGGCAGCCACGACGCATACCAGGAGGGCGTGACGGGGCAGACGCCGGTGGACGAATCGGCCCAGATGCTGGAAATCGTCCTGCGCGGCATGCTGGCGGATCGGGCCCGACTCGCCCGCACCGGCAGACGCGCCGCCGAATGGGCCGAGGCCGCCACTCGGCCCGGGGACTACACCCGCTCGGTCTTCACCACCCTCGCCGGACGGCTGCCCCCGACCGGACACGACTCCTCCACCGACGCCCACCAGAGCATCCCGAACCAGCCGTCGGGGACGGGCGCCCGGCGGGGTGGAGTACGGCCCGGCGCCCCGACAGACCTGGGAGCATCATGAGGATCCTCGTCGACTGCGCCGGCGCGCAGATGGGTGGAGCGAAGCGGCTGCTCAACGAGTTCGATCGTTACCTGCGGGAGTGTCGCTCCGCGCAGCTCCTGGTGATCGGCCGGGACCGGGCGCTGACCGCGCCGTGGCTGCTGCGCCGCGAGGTCACGACCGGCCGCTTCGATCGGGCGGTGGCCCTGAACAATGTGAGCCACCTGATCGCCGGGGACGAGCGCCACGTGCTGGTGCACGGAGCGCAGCACTTCCTCCGCCTCGACGAGGCGCGGGCCTTCGGCCGGCGGATCAAACCGTCCGTCCACGCGCAGGCGCCCGTGGTGCGCACCGCGCTGCGCCGGGCCGATCTGATCTTCGTCCCGTCGTCGAGTATGGCGGAACGGGTCGTCCACCTCGTGCCGTCGGTACGCGACCGGATTGTTGTCGCGTTCAACCCCGTCACCCCGCCTGACGCCACCGAGGGTGGTGGCCAGGGAAGCGCGCGCGACCGGGACGACCATGACAGCCCATCGACCACCATCCTCTGTCCCATCCTGTTCAGTCCCTACAAGCGGATGGCCGACCATCTGCGCATCGCCCTCGATGCTCTCGACCTGCTGGCGGGCCGACCACACGATGTCGAGGCCGTTCTCGCGGTCACCGAAGCGGCCGACCACCCCGAGGCGCGCCCGCTGGCGGGCCATCCCCGACTGCGCTTCATCGGGCAGCAGCCCCCGGCCGCGATCATGTCCATGATCGCCCGCAGCAGCGCCGTCTATTTCCCCTCCGAATTCGAGTCGTTCGGATACCCTCTGGCCGAAGGCCGGGTGATGGGAGTGCCGGTGATCGCTGCGGACTCCCCGCATAACCGCGAGATCGCCGGCGCCGCCCTGATGCCCTATCAGCGGGAGGAGCCCGACGAGGTCGCCATCGCGATGATCAACGCGCTGACCGCCGAGGTGAAGCCGTACCGGAGCGGATTGTTCGACCGAGGCCCCTACTTCGACCGGCTGCTGGGACTCAGGTCGGGCTGAGCTCCGCCGGGTCCGCCTGCTCCGCGGCGGGCCCCCCGGGACTGGGCGGGTACGAGGCTGGGCGGGTACGAGGCTGGGCGGGTACTGAGCCGGCGGCCCGCTTCCCATGCGCGAGAGCATCACCGCTGAGGGCGACGTCCATCCGGCGGGCGAGAAGCAGGTGCTGGCGGGCCACGTCGTCGTCAACGTCGACCACCGTCGCCATCGGGACGAGTTCCAGCTCGCCGAAACCCGCCGCCGCCGCCAGGCCCCGCACCTGCTCCGCGGTCCGACCGAAGCAGTTGAGCCCGAAACGGAACTTGACCCGCCCGACGAGCCCCCGGTCGGCGCGCCACTGCGCCTCCGTCCGCCACTGCGGATCGTCCACCACGACGTGGAGGATGAGCAGACCGCCCGGACGCAGAGCGGCATGCCAGTCCCGCAGCGCCCGCGCGAACACCTCGTCGGTGAGGTGCTGCACCACCGCGAACGAGTAGACGACGTCGACGTCACGCCGGGTCCGGGTGAACTCGTCGACCGTGCGGTACTCCAGGTTCGGGGCCGGATTGAGGATCCGGGCACACGCGAGCACTCCCCGCGACACATCGACTGCGGTAACCGAGTGAACCCGCGGCGCTACAGCTGCGGCAAGGTAGCCGGGGCCGCAACCGACGTCCAGGACGTCGTCGTCCGGGTGCAGGTAACGGACGAGAACCTCGTCAGCGAGCACCTGCCGGGTCTGGCGGTTACGTTCCGCCTCGCTGTGCCGGATACGCTGACCCGGAGCGAAGTAGTGCGGGCTCAGCGCCAGCAGCCGCAGCGCTGCGTCCGTCCGCAGGCGCTGAGGCGTCGCGGCCAGCACCACCGGGACCCAACGGGCACCCAGGAAGTTCTGCTCACCGGCGGAAGCCGCCGTGATGGCCACCAGCCGGCGCACATGCTGACCGGTGGCGGATCTGCTGCCAGCCATGCCTGTCGTCCTCTCGGCCGTCATTTTGGCCAAGAGTAGCTAGGGCATCACTTACGGTCAACGACCGGAGATGGGTGCCTCGTGCGTCTACTCCAGGTAGTCGCGGAGCTTCTGCGAGCGAGACGGGTGACGGAGCTTCGACAGCGTCTTGGACTCGATCTGCCGGATGCGCTCGCGGGTGACGCCGAACTCACGCCCGACCTCCTCCAGCGTGCGCGGATGGCCGTCGGTGAGCCCGAAGCGCAGCTGGATGACCTTCTTCTCCCGGTCGGAGAGCGTGTGCAGGACCGAGTCGAGCTGCTCCTGGAGGAGGATGAAGCTGGCCGCGTCGACCGGGACGACGGCGTCGCAGTCCTCGATGAAGTCACCGAGGTGGGAATCCTCCTCCTCACCGATGGGCGTCTCCAGCGAGACCGGCTCCTGGGAGACCTTGAGGATCTCCCGGACCTTGTCCGGGGTGAGATCCATCTCCTTGGCGATCTCCTCCGGGCTCGGCTCGCGGCCGAGGTCCTGCAGGAGCTGCCGCTGGATGCGGATCAGCTTGTTGATGGTCTCGACCATGTGCACCGGGATGCGGATCGTGCGCGCCTGGTCGGCGATGGCGCGGGTGATCGCCTGCCGGATCCACCAGGTGGCGTAGGTCGAGAACTTGTAGCCCTTGGTGTAGTCGAACTTCTCGACCGCGCGGATCAGGCCGAGGTTGCCCTCCTGGATGAGGTCCAGGAACAGCATGCCGCGACCGACGTAGCGCTTGGCGATCGAGACGACAAGGCGCAGGTTCGCCTCGACCAGCTTGCGCTTGGCGATCTGCCCGTCGCGCTCGATGGCCTCGAGATCCCGCCGCATCTGCGGGGAGGTCTTCTTCGTCGCCACCGCGAGCTTCTCGGAGGCAAACAGGCCGGCCTCGATCCGCTTGGCGAGGTCGACCTCCTCCTCGGCGGTGAGCAGCGGGACCTTGCCGATCTCCTTGAGGTACATGCGTACCGGGTCGGAGGTCGGTGCCTTGAGGGCGAGCTCCTCCTCCTCTCGGCGGCGTCGGGCGAGCAGGTCCGCCTCGTCGGGGTTCTCACCCCCTGCCTCAAGAACCTCGATGCCCTCGTCGTTGAGCACCTGCAGCACCGTCTCGGCCTGCTCCGGGGGCAGCTCCGCCGCCTGGATCGCGACCGTGACATCCTCGGTGGTGAGGAAACCGATCTCCTTGCCCCGGGTGATGAGGTCCTTGACCTCGTCCACCTGGGCTTCGCGGGGTAGGACGGTAGGACTCATGGGCGGAATCTCGTCACTTCCTTCTCGGGATCGACCCAGGTTACGCGGCACCTACGCCCCGCTCCCGGAGTTGATGCTTGTGCTGTTCCAAAGCGATCAGCTCACCGTAGACACGGTTGAAGGCCTCGGCGTCGGCCACCGGGTTGAGCCGCTGCACCCGCGACTTCAGGTCGGTGATCCGACGTGTCACATGCAACTCCTGTACGCGTGACATCTGTTCGTCGACATAACGATCATCCACATCGTGGTCGCAGAGCACCCTTTCCACGGCGAGGGCGGTGACGGAACGTCGCAGCCCCTCTTCCGTCGCCGCCGCGGACAGCTCCGTCACCCACGCGGCGACGTCGCCGGTCCTCGCCAGCCCCCCACCCACCCCACCCAAACCCGCTATGAGCTCGCGGACGGCACGGTGCGCGGGAACAGTGAACATCTCCGGGGCCAGCGTGTCGAACATCGGCCCTACAAGTCCCGGAAACTGGACCGCGAGTTTGAGCGCCTCACGCTCCACGATCACGACCGGATCGGTTGCGGCGGGCTCCCGACGGCCCGCGGCCGACGCGACGGACGCGGAGTGGCCGCCGCCGGCCTGCTGCGCCCGGTGCTCGGCGACCCGGCGCGCCACGAACCTCTCGTCGAGGAAGCCCAGCCAGCGGTCCAGGTTCACCGCGTAGCCGTGGCGCAGGCCGGCATCCTTGATCCTGTTGATCAACGGTGCGGCGGCGTCCAGGGCGGCGAGGCGGCCCTCGGTGGTGTCGAGGTTGTAGCGGCCGAGAACCTCACGGATCGCGAACTCCACGAGCGGGACGCGCCGCGCGATCAGCTCGCGCACCGCGGCGTCCCCACCGCGCATCCACAGCTCGCACGGGTCGAGCCCGGCGGGTTCCACCGCGACGAATGTCTGGGTGGCGAAGCGCTCCTCGTGCTCGAAGGCCCGCAGGGCCGCCTTCTGACCGGCGGTATCACCGTCAAAGGTGAAGATCACTTCGCCGTGGCGCTCGTCGGAGTCCATGAGCAGCCGGCGCACGACGGCGACGTGCTCCGGGCCGAAGGCGGTGCCACAGGTCGCCACCGCGGTGGTGACCCCGGCGAGGTGGCAGGCCATCACATCGGTGTAGCCTTCGACCACCACGACCTGGTAACGCCGAGCGATGTCGCGGCGGGCCAGCTCCGCCCCGTAGAGCAGGCTCGCCTTCTTGAACAGCGGCGTCTCGGGCGTGTTGAGATACTTGGGACCGGCGCCCGGCGTGTCGTCCTCGGCGAGGCGGCGCCCGCCGAAGCCGACCACCTCACCGGCGAGGTCGCGGATCGGCCACATGAGCCGGTGATGGAATCGATCGATCAGGCCCCCGCGGGATCCCTGTTTGGACAGCCCCCCGAGCACGAGTTCCTCGCCGGTGAAGCGGCGCGACAGCAGATGGCGGGTGAGCGCGTCCCAGCCGGTCGGGGCGTAGCCGACGCCGAAGCGCTGGGCCGCGGTGAGGTCGAAGCCGCGGGCGGTGAGGAAGTCCCAGCCGGCCCGGGCCGAGGGATGGCCGCCGAGTTGCTCGGCGTAGAACTCGGCCGCGATCCGGTGCGCCTCCAGCAACCGCTGGCGCTGGCTGGACACGGTCCGGTCGGTGGTGCCACCGCCTTCGAAGGTCAGCGTGACCCCGGCGCGGCGGGCCAGCCGCTCGGCGGCCTCCCGGAAGCTCAGCCCGTCGATCTCGCGGACGAAGGAGTAGACGTCGCCGCCCTGCTGGCAGCCGAAGCAGTGGAACAGACCGGTGGTCACGTTGACGTAGAAGGAGGGTGACTTCTCCTCGTGGAACGGGCAAAGCCCGACCAGCTCATTGCGCCCTGCCGGGCGAAGCTGGACGTGTTCGGAGACGACGCCCGCGATCAGCGAGCGCTCCCGGACCAGGGCGACGTCGGCGTCACGGATTCGTCCGGCCACCCGCCCCTCCCCTCGTCCGTGTCGGGCGAGAGGTACCTCGCCCGGGGCAGAACGCCCGCCAGTAGTGCGCCATCCCATCGCCGCGGAACCGATCGCCACCGCGCCGGCACCGGACCCCCGGCCGATGTCGGCGGCGACGGCGGACACGGCGCCGCTCGCATCGGTCCTACCGGTGCGATGGTACGTGTCGTAAGCACGACAGTACCGATCATGCCACGTGAATGTTGAGGACAATGGCCGCCACCTGCATACCTGTGCGGAAGATCGGCCCCGTGGCCGGCCGCGGCGGCCCTCCCTACGGCGGGGGATGCACCCCTACCCCCTGCGGGGACGGCGTCGCTCCCCCGGTCGGGGGAGCGACGATCACCCATCGGAGGGACCCAGGGCCACCCCGCGGCGCGCGCCAGCCGGGGCGGCGCCGCCCGCACCCGCCGCGGACTGTCGCCGACCGGCGTACGGGCTCAGAGCACACGATGCACCGGCCGTCCGCTCAGCGCGGCGTGACGCCGCCCGGCACTCGCGTCCGTCAGGCGGGCCACCTGGTCGACGACCACCCGCAGCCGGGCGGCGTCGTCCGGTGCCGCTCCGAAACAGGCGCGCAACGACGGGTCCAATGACCGCGGCGCGCCGCGCAGCAACAGTTCCACCAGTTCGGCGACGACCTCCCGCTGCCGGGCCTGCCGGGTCCGCGCGCCCGGCCGCTCCATGACGTACCACGCGGTGACCCCCTTGAGGGCGGCGCACTCGGCCACCGTGGCGGGATCCACCGTCAGGTCCGCGCCGTAGCGCCACAGCGGCCCGGTGGGATGGCGTTCCCGGGTGGAACGCACCGCCGCGCGGGAGAACCGTGCGATCAGCTCGCTCGTCATCGCCCGCAGCGCCGCCTGGCCGCGAGCCGACGTGATCTCCGAGCGGATCCACCAGGGCTGGGCACACAGCGTGTCCAGGGCCGCCGACACCGCCGCCGCCGAGACGCCGTAGCGCCGCGCGGTGACGGCGGTCAGCTCCTCGCGGTGCCCCGGGTCGTCGAGCGCGGCAAGCTCGATGTGCCCGCCCACGACCCCGTCCTCGAGATCGTGGACCGAGTAGGCGACGTCGTCGGCCCAGTCCATGATCTGGGTCTCGAAGCACCGCCGCCCCGGCGGCGCACCCTCGCGCACCCACTCCAGCATGGGCAGGTCGTCGTCGTAGGCGCCAAACTTCCCCGCATGCTCTGGCGGGGCGTACCGGCGCGCCCAGGGGTACTTGGTCGCGGCGTCCAGGCTCGCCCGCGTCAGGTTCAGCCCCGCGCTGCGCCCCTCCTCGTCAACGATCTTGACTTCCAGTCTCGTCAGCTCCCGCAGGCTCTGTGCGTTGCCCTCGAACCCGCCGCAGGCTGCCGCCGCCTCGTCCAGCGCCAGCTCACCGTTGTGCCCGAAAGGGGGATGCCCGAGGTCGTGGGCGAGACACGCCGCATCGACGAGGTCCGCATCGGCTCCCAGCTCCGCCGCGAGTTCCCGCCCCACCTGGGCGGTCTCGAGCGAATGGGTGAGCCGAGTACGCGGGAAATCGTCGTCGAGCGGGCCTACGACCTGCGTCTTTCCCGCCAGCCGGCGCAGCGCGCTGGAGTGCAGCACCCGAGCCCGGTCCCGTACGAACGGGGCCCGTGGCACAGGTGTAGCCTTCGGGCGTTCCGAGACCCGACGGACTGTATCCGAAGCGTCATACCACTCACCGACCACGAGGTTGAGCGTATCGGCGCGATTCGGGGACCTTGGCCGATCGCAGCGACGATACTTTGTGCGCACCCTTCACCAATCGGCCCGGAGGCCCGCCGTGGACAAGATCATTAAGTATGGCGCGATCGCGTTCGTCATCTTTTTCGTGGTGACCGCACCAAACAGCGCCGCCAGTATCATCGACCGTGTGTTCGGCTGGCTGCAGTCATGGGCCGACGGGGTGTCCACGTTCGTCACCGACACCGCCCTGTAATGCCAGCCCAGGCGGCCCTGATGTCTGGGACACTACGGGCGTGGTGAGACTTCAGCTCCCGGATCCGGCCCAGCGCGACACCAAGTACCTGGCGTCGCAGGAACGTCTGGTCATGATGGTGCGGCTGCACTGGGCCATCCTGCTTCCCGTCCTCCTCCAGACCCTGGGTGCGGTGTTGCTCGCCCTGGCGGCGAACGTCCTGTTCGCCACGCAGGACGTCGACGCGGGCTTCATCACCACACTGTTGTGGTACTTCGCGCTCTTCATGATCTTGCGGATGCTCTGGAAGGTCGCCGACTGGCAGTTCGATCATCTAATGATCACCGACAAGCGGCTGCTGAAAGTTTCGGGGATCTTCTTCCGTAAAGTCCAGACAATGCCGCTGTCCAAGATCACGGATCTGACCTACAACCGGGATCCGTTGGGGCGGCTGCTCGGCTACGGCGAGTTTGTGGTCGAGTCCGCCGGGCAGGACCAGGCCCTATCCAAGATCCGGTTTCTGCCACGGCCTGACCGGCTCTACCTCACCCTGGTCGACATGACCTTCGGTGGGGCGCCTTCCCCCGCCGGCGACGACTAGTGC
>NZ_CADCWT010000019.1 GCF_902806485.1 Candidatus Frankia alpina
GGACACTCACACCCCGCAACAATTACCCAACCTCACAAATCGTTGCCGGGAATGGCTCATTCCCGCCGACACATTCTTCGGCGCTCCCTACATCGACTCGGACGAGTGGCGCGAAAGCCCCTTACCCCACCGCCACGTGCACGGCGGTTTTCGCGACACCGACACCAACTTCACCTTCTACTTCCCCACCGAGGACTCCTACGACGGCCGCCTGTTCCACCCGCTCGAAGGCGCCCACGCGGGCCATGAGGACGCCTTCGGCGGCCCGATGGGCGACGTGATCGGCGGCCTGACCCTCATCTCCCGCCTCGGCGGCTACATGGTGGAGTCGAACTCCGGCCACATCGGCGACGACACCGACCCCCGCGGCGGCGAGGACCCCACCCTCTACGGCCACCGCGCCAGCGTCGAGACCGCCCGGTTCTCCAAGCACGTCGCCGCCCAGATCTACGGCGCCCCGCCGCATCACGCCTACGTCTGGGGCGGCAGCGGCGGTGGGCGGCGCTCGCCGCTGTGTCTGGAGTACGGCACCGGCGTCTACGACGGCGCGTTGCCGTTCATGGGCGGCGGCGAGATCGCCGCGCACGGCGTCACCACGCTCATGAAGGGCGCGCAGGTCATGGCCTTCGCGTCGATGTTCAACGTGCAGCGCCTGTTGCGCCACCAGGCCGCCGGGGTCATCGACGCGACGCGGCCGGGCGGCAGCGGCGACCCCTACGCCGGGCTTACCACGCACCAGCGCGAGGAGCTCGCCAACCTCTACCAGCTCGGCTACCCCCGCGGCGACGAGTTCATGATCTTCTCGCCGATGGGGCAGATCTGGCTGTGGTCGTCCATCGCCGACCGGCTCGCCGCCGAGGACGCCGAGTACTTCACGGCCTTCTGGACGCAGCCCGGGTACGTCGGCCACGACGCGCCGGACGCCCTGGCCGACGACATCCTCGACGTGACCACGACCGTGAGCCGGGTGGTCACCGGACGCGAGCTGCTGACCGACCCCGCCTACGCCGGGCCGGAGTTCGGCGGCCTGCGGGTGATGGCGTCGCTGATGAGCGCAGGGCCCGATCTACCCATGGCGATCGAGGTCGAGGGCCTCGGGGACGGCTACCGCCTCGGCTCCGGCCTACAGCTCGTCAGCGGGAAGGCCAAGGGGCGCCAGCTCTACTGCATGGGCCACGCCGGCGACCTGCTGAGCGCCGACGGCGTCGCCGAAGCCAACCTGCTGCGCTTCCGCGACGTCGAGGTCGGCGACGAGATCCACGTCGACAACCGCCGGTTCCTGGCGTTCTGCTACTACTACCGCCACCACCTGATGGACGAGCCGGCGTTCGACTTCCTGCGCCCCGACGGCCGCCCGATCTACCCGCAGAACCGGGTGCCCACGATGTCGCCGCTGATGGGCGTGGCCTACTCGGGCCAGTACGAGGGGAAGCTGCTGTGGGTGCACCACACCCACGACGCCTCGCTGTGGCCGCCGCAGGGCCTGGTGTACGAGGCGGCGGTGCGCGCCGTGCGGGGCCCCGAGGCCGCCGCCGAGCGGTTCCGCCTGCGCTGGACCGAGAACGCCGAGCACATCCCGCCGGGGTATCTGCCCTCGGCGCCGGACCGGGCCACCTCGACGTGGCTCATCGACTACCTGCCCGTCATCGAGCAGAGCCTGCTCGACCTGGTCGCCTGGGTGGAGCAGGGGGTCGAACCCGCCGGGTCGCGCTACGAGTTCCGCGACGGGCGGGTCACGCTGCCGGCGACCGCGGCCGAACGCGGCGGCATCCAGCCGGTGGTCTCGGCGACGGTGGACGGCGGCGAACGGGCCGAGGTGCCGGCGGGCACGGCGGTGACCCTGCGGGTGGACGCCGAGGTGCCGCCGGGGGCCGGCACGATCATCGCGGTCGAGTGGGACCTCGACGGCTCGGGTTCGTTCACCGACCCGGCCGACGTCGTCGGCACCCCCACGGCCGTCAGCCTGACCAGGACGCACACCTACCCCACGCCGGGCACCCGGTTCGCGACCGCCCGGGTGTGGTCGCACCGGGACGGCGACCGCGACGCCGTGCACCGCCGCATCCCGAACGTCGCCTCCGTCCGGGTCGTGGTGACCTGACCCGCATCGGTCCCAGCCCGTCGCGGGGCCGGCCGCGCACCGTCGCGCAGCCGGCCCCGCGACGCATCCCCGCCAACCCGGGCGGCACAGCCGACGGCCCGACGGCGCGCGAGGCGCGGTCAGCGACCGCCGAAGTCCGCCCGGACCGCGGTGGTGATCTCGGAGTAGCGCCCGAGGCTCACCGCGTCGGCGCCGCCGTCGACCGGCAGGATCACCCCGTTGACGAACCGGGACAGGTCGCTGGCCAGGAACACCACCGCGGCGGCGATGTCCTCGGGCTGCCCGACCCGGCCGGCCGGCTGCTCGTCGCGCAACGCCTCGGCGAGGTGTTCCATGAAGGCCCCTCGGCGGTCCCGGGCGATGCCCACGCCCATCACCGGCGTCATCGTGATGCCGGGGCAGATCGCGTTGGAGCGGATGCCGTGCCGGCCGAGCTCGGCCGCAGCCTGGCGCACCACACCGATGACGGCGTGCTTGCCGATCACGTAGCTCGGCTGGCCCAAGCCGCCGCGCAGGCCCGAACCGCTGCTCGTGGTGATGATCGAGCCGCCGCGACCCTGCTCGATGAACACCCGGGCGGCGTGCCGGTGGCCGGAGACGGCCGAGCCGACGATGAGGCGCAGCGACCGGTCGAGCCCGTCCGGCCCGAGATCGACGAACCCGGCCAGATCACCGGCGCCGCTGGCGTTGTTGAACATGATGTCCAGCCCGCCGAAGTGCCGCACCGCGGTGTCGACCAGGTCGGCGACCTGATCGTCGTCGGAGACGTCCGTGTGCACGTAGATCGCGGCGTCACCGAGCCGTTCGGCGGCGGCCCGGCCGCGCTCGTCCTGGATGTCACCGATGACCACGTGCGCGCCCTCGGCGACGAACGCCTCGACGCTGGCCAGACCGATGCCACTGCTGCCGCCGGTGACAATCGCCGTCTTGCCCACCAGGTTGTTCGGCATCGCCGTTTCCTTCCGGTCCGTCCTTGCGCGGGGTTGGCGAACGCGACCGGATCAGCGCAGCAGGACCTGGCCGCCGTCGAGCATGAGCGTCGCCCCGGTCAGGTACTGCATATCGTCGCTGACAAGGCCGACGATCGCCTTCCCGATGTCGGCGTAGGGGTCACCGAGCCGGCGCAGCGGGGTCTGGCGACGTTGCGCCTCCCAGCGCTCGGGGCTCTGTTTCATGTACTCCTCGGCCGCCGGCGACCAGGCCGCCGGACAGACCTGGTTCACCCGGATCCCGTAACGGCCCCACTCGATGGCGGTGACCTTCGTCAGGCCGCCGATGGCCTCCCCGAGCAGGCCGGGCGCGCCGCGCACGCCGATCCCCGACCCGAAGTTGACGACCGCGCCGCGGCCGGAGTCCCGCAACGCCTCGAAGCAGGCCTGCATCATGTGCACGCTGCCCAGCGGGCCTGTCTCGAAGGATTCGAGGAGCTGGGCGTCGGTGGCGTCGACGGTGGGGATGCGGACGGTGTTGTTTCCGCCCTGGGCGTTGTTGATGAGGATGTCGACCGCGCCGAACGCCGCCAGCGTCGCCGCGACCGCGGCCTGCGCATCGGCCCGCTCAGCCACGTCGCAGCGCAGCGCCAGCACCCGGGCGCCCTTGCCGGACAGCTCCTCCGCGGCGGCGACCACCTTCGACTCGGTGCGGCCGAGCAGGGCCACCGCGGCGCCCTCGTCGGCCAGCGCCTCGGCGATCCCCCGGCCCAGGCCCTGGCCCGCACCGGTGACGACGGCGACCCGCCCGGCGAGCCGACCGGTCTGATCCGGGGCCAGGCCGGGTGCCGTGAACGGCTCGGCGCCCGTGGACGGCTCGGCGGCCGTGGACGCAGTGGATCCCGCGATAGGCGTGGCCATCGGCGTCAGGCCCCCGCCGCCGCGGAGCGGGCTAACGGTGCGGAGCGGGCTAACGGTGCGGAATCGACGTTCCCGGACAGCTCGCTCGTGCCCATCAGCAGCTCCGTCCCCTGTTGCCCTCGGGCCCAGCCTCGCGACGGCGCCCATGGCCCCACCCGGTACCCGCGGCCCGTGTGCGGGTACCGGGCAGCGTTTCGGAGTGCCCTCGACCACGTCAACCGGTCGCAACCGGGGCCGGTGAACGCCGTTGACACGTCTTCGGTCGACGCCTAATTTTCGGTGCATCGAGCCACTTCACTCGCGCCCTCGAACGGGCCCACGCAGGAAAGGACCAATCATGCCGGATATCGTCATCGAAACGTCGAGCGGCCGGATTCGCGGCACGACGACGCCATCGGGCGTGCACGTTTTCAAGGGAATTCCGTACGGCGGATCCGTCGCCGGCGAGAACCGATTCCAACCCGCCCGCCCGAGCCATGGACGGGTGTTCGCGACGCCTTAGCCTACGGCCCGACCGCGCCGCAGGCGCGCCCGGCCGAGGCCGGCGGCACCGGCGCGGCCGATCCCGCCTCGGCCGCGCGGATGGCGCCGTTCCTCGCGTTCCTGCACGGCCTGGCCGGGGACGAACCGGCCCAGGACGAGGACTGCCTGGTGCTCAACGTCTGGACCGGCGGCGTCGACCAGCAGCGCGCCCGCGCCGTGCTGGTGTGGCTGCACGGCGGCGCCTTCAGCACGGGCTCGGGCTCCTGGCCGCTCTACGACGGCGCTTCCCTGGCCGCCCGGGGTGACGCCGTGGTCGTCACGATCAACCACCGGCTGGGCCCGCTCGGCTTCCTGCGCCTCGGCGAGCTGGCCGGGGACCGCTACCGCGACGCGGGCAACGCCGGCATTCTCGACATCGTGCTCGCCCTGCGGTGGGTGCGCGACAACATCGCCGGGTTCGGCGGCGACCCGAACCGGGTGCTGCTGTTCGGTGACTCGGGCGGCGCGTCGAAAACCTCCATCCTGCTGGGCATGCCGGCGGCGAAGGGCCTGTTCCAGCGGGCGGCGGTGATGAGCGGCCCGCTGATCCGCTCCTGCCCGGCGGACGTGGCGACGCGAACGCCGAGGAGCTGCTCGGCCGGCTCGGGATCGCCCCGACCGACGTCGCGAAGCTGCACGACGTGCCGGCCGAGCTGCTGATCGAGGAGGCGGAGGCGATCGGGGTGCCGATCGCCTCCGGGCTCGCCGGGGCGGCCGGCAGCGAGCAGTTCATGCCTTTCCAGGCGGTCGTCGACGGCCGGATCCTGCCCGCCCATCCGATGGATCCGCAGGCCTCGCCGCTGGGCGCCGACGTCCCCGTCCTCGTCGGGTCGACCCGGGACGACATGAAGATGATCATGTTGGGCGTGCCGTGGTTCGGCTCCCTCGACGACGTCGGCCTGGCCGCGCTGGCCGGCGGCATGTTCGGGCCGGAGTTCGTGCGCGCCTACCGCGCGGAGCGGCCGGAGGCGACGCCGAGCGAGCTGGCGTGCGCGTTCGTGACCGACCGGGTGATGTGGTGGGGCGGGATCGACTGGGCCCAGCGGAAGATCGCCGCCGCCGGCGCCCCGGTGTACGTCTACCGTTTCGATTTCGTCACGCCCGCCCTCGGCGGAATTCTCGGGGCCACCCACGGCGGTGAGATCCCGTTTGTGTTCGACAATTATCCGCTCACCCCGATGGCCGGTGACCGGCCCGAGAATGCGAGTGTGGCCCGCGCGGTCAGCGAGGCGTTCGTGCGTTTCGCTCAACAGGGCGATCCGAACCATTCCGGACTGCCCGCCTGGTCGCCGTATACGCTCGACCGGCGCACCACCATGATTTTCGACGCCGAATCCCACGTCGAGGACGATCCCCGCCCGGCGATCCGCGAGCTCCACACCCGCGGGACGGGCTGACCAGCCGATCACGGGCAGGCGGCCGGGCCACCCCCGCGAACATTGGGGAGCGACGGTCGGGAGGATCGGAAGAAGGAGGAACACCTACCCCCCTCCAGTTTCAACCTATAGCACACTGGGGGGCTTGCGGCAAGACCCGGGGCGTGCCGCAGAATCGCTGGCCGGGGCCAGAACCTGCGGGCATGGGAGTCGCGAAATGCGGGTGTTGTTGTCGACGTACGGGTCGCTCGCAGCTGACCCGCATGCTGGCGCGCCACGACGAAGAACATCGGAGCTGATGCCGTGAACCCTCTGACCACCAGTGCGTTCGACCTTCCCGACCGCTTCGCCCCCAAGGCCGACCCGACGCTGATCGCCGGCGACGAGCAGCACTTCGCGGCCATCGCGCAGAGCCTCGAGGAGTCGATCGCCGACCTGTCCGACCGCCTCGACGCCGAACGCAGGGCGCCGGGCGGCATCGGCCAGGCGGCGATGGACCGGGACCTGGAGATCCACCGGCTGACCGCTCGCCTGCGCGCCCTGCGCCGCTTCGGGCTGGACCTGTGCCTCGGACACATCGTCGGCGTGGACGACCCCGAGCCCATGTACGTCGGACGACTCGGCCTCGCCGACGGCGAGGGTCGTCGGCTGCTGCTCGACTGGCGCTCCCCCGCGGCGGAGCCGTTCTTCGGCGCGACCCACGCCAACCCGATGGGGCTGGCCAGCCGCCGCAGGTATCGCTGGACCCGCGGCCGGATCAGCGACTACTGGGACGAGGTGTTCACCCCGGACGGCATTGAGGGGCATGCCGCGCTCGACGACCAGTCCGCCTTCATCGCCAGCCTGGGCGGCAACCGGTCGGCCCGGATGCGCGACGTGCTCGGCACCATCCAGGCCGACCAGGACGCCATCATCCGCGCCGGATCCGACGGCGCTCTCGTCGTCGACGGCGGTCCGGGCACGGGGAAGACCGTCGTCGCCCTGCACCGCTCCGCCTACCTGCTCTACTCCGACCCTCGCCTCGGTCACCGCCGGGGCGGCGTGCTGTTCGTCGGTCCGCACCAGCCCTACCTGACCTACGTCGCCGACATCCTGCCCGGCCTCGGCGAGGAGGGCGTGCAGACCTGCACCCTGCGGGACCTCGTCGCGGAGGGAACCGTGGCAGAGATCGAGACCGACCCGGACGTGGCCGCACTGAAATCGTCCGCGAACCTGGTGAAGGCGATCGAGGCGGCTGTGCAGTTCTACGAGGAGCCACCCACCAAGCCGATGACGGTCATGACCCACTGGTCCGACCTCCAGCTCAGCGCCGACGACTGGGCCGAGGCGTTCGACGTACCGACACCCGGTACCGCACACAACGAGGCGCGCCAGGAGGTCTGGGCGGAGCTACTCACGATTCTGCTGGACAAGCATGAGGCGTCCCACGGCGGCGACGTCCCGGCCGACCAGCTCCACAGGTCGCTGCTCCAGAACCGGGGGCTGCGGGCGACGTTCAACCGGACCTGGCCGCTGCTCGACGCGACCGATCTCGTCGCGGACCTGTGGTCGGTGCCCGCCTACCTGCACAGATGCGCTCCCTGGCTCAGCCGCGACGAGGTGCGGCAGCTGCAGCGCGGCGACGCCAGGGCCTGGACGATGTCCGACCTGCCGCTGCTGGACGCGGCGCGGCAGCGGCTCGGCGACCCGGGGGCGGCCCGGCGTAAGCGTCAGCGGGACGCCGCCGTCGCCTCCGAACGCGAGCACAAGGCCAGGGTCGTCGACAACCTGCGCGAGGCCGACGACGAGTACGGCATGGGCCTGGTGACGATGCTGCGCGGAGAGGACTTCCACGACGTCCTGGTCGACGAGAACGCCCTGTCCAGCACCGACCCGGACCTGCTCGCCGGCCCGTTCGCGCACATCGTCGTGGACGAGGCCCAGGAACTGACCGACGCGCAGTGGCAGATGCTGCTGCTACGCTGCCCGTCCCGGAGCTTCACCATCGTCGGGGACCGCGCGCAGGCCAGGCACGGGTTCACCGAGTCGTGGCAGGAACGGCTGACGCGGATCGGACTCGACCGGATCAACCTGGCCTCCCTGACCATCAACTACCGGACGCCGGAAGAAATCATGGCGCAGGCCGAGCCGGTCATCCGGGCCGTGCTCCCGGACGCCAACGTGCCGACCTCCATCCGCAGCAGCAACGTCCCCGTCGTGCACGGATCCGCCTCGGAACTGGGCTCGATCCTCGCCACCTGGCTCGCCGCGCATGCCGACGGGATCGCCTGCGTCATCAGCACCGGCGTCATCGAAGACGCAACGTTCCAGGCGACCTCCCGCGTCCGGTCGCTGACCCCGGAGCTGTCGAAGGGGCTCGAGTTCGACCTGGTCATCCTCATCGACCCGGAGGCGTTCGGCGACGGCATCGAAGGAGCGGTCGACCGCTATGTCGCGATGACCCGAGCGACCCAGCAACTCGTCATCCTCACGTCTGGGAACGAGTCGGCCTGGTCGGCACCACAGGTGGCTCCTCGGCCAGGGACCACTCGGACACCGTCGGCAGCTACTGCCGTTGACTGACAACGCGCAGACGGGCGGTCGCCGGGAGCCGGCGTTCCCGACCTCCAGGTCATTCCCGGTGGCATCCACGTCTATGAGCGACTGATCGAAACACTGGATCTTGTGGTCGTGCTGCATGGGGTGCAGGCGCAGGCGGCCGGGTTCACGGCCGGGTTCTTCGCGGTCGGGTTCTTCGCGGTCGGGTTCTTCGCGGTCGGCCCGGCGATCACCCGATTCCTGAGCGCCGACGAGGAGGCCGCAGCGCGAGCGGGGCGGGAAGACGCCACGCCGGGTGCTCCGGTCTGGTCCACCCGCGGCCCGGCGGCCATCCTGGTGCAATGCGCGCTCCAGCCAACAGATCCGGATCTCGCCCTCGAACTGTCGCCCTTCAGCGGCATCTACACCACAGACCGGCGAAGATCGCACGGTTGGGTCTGGGCCGCGCCAATTCCGCGCTCCGGCGATGTCCTCTGCACCGTTCGCGCCGCCGGGCAGACCAGCCGGACCGTCCTCGACGGTTCGGCGTTGCGCGCTGCGGCTCGGGCGGCTCGCCGGATTCGGGGAACCGGCAAAGCCGATGGAGAGGGTCGGCGATGAGCGAGCCACCGGGCAAGCTGCCAGCGGTGCCGGTCCCGATCGGCGTCGACTGCTACGCGGTTCTTCTGGAGACCGCACGGTTCGCGGTCGTGGTCGACGGGGTGCTCGCCGACCACGGCGGCGTCGAAATCCACCTGACCGCGGTGGGAGCGGACCTGCTGTTCACCACGACCTCGGAGCACACGCGGCCAGAGGGCGACGCGTTGCTGGAGCTGTCCCGATGGATACGGCAGGAGACGAGCAGCGGGCCCCCCGAGCCGGAGGTGACCCTCGACATCACCAGCCCGGCCATGCCCGGACCACCCTCGGCGACAGTCACGCGGTCCGGGTCCTGGCTCGGGCGTGCATATGCGGTACTGCGGGTGGAACCCATACCCGCCCGTGGGGACCTCCACTGCGCCGCCGCCCTCGCCGGGGACGCCGCCGAGATGGTGATCAGCGGCGACGACCTGCGCCGCGCCTCGGATGCGGCGCAGTCCTTCACCCGGCGTGGCCGGGACCCTGCCGGCGGCAGTTGACTGCCAGCCGGCTTCCGTCCGGCGGGATCGGGTCGCCCGCGCCGACCGCCCATCCCCACTGGCGCCGGGGGATGGGCGGTCGGCGGTCTGCGGCGGTCAGGTGCAGTCGGCGACCGTCACGCGGGAACGACCGTCACTCGGGCACGGTGGATGACGCCGCCGCCACGAGCGGCTTCGCGTCGGCCGGCAGAATGAAACCGGCCTTCACGGCGCTGGCCGTGGCCTTGATCCACGCGACGACGAAGGCATCGTGGAACGGGTAGAGGGTGTGCAGCTGCGCCGGGGTGAACGGGACGGTGGTGCCGAACAGGGCGCAGAACGGGGAGGAACCGGTGTCCTGGCCGAGCCCGGACAGCTTCGCCACCGGGACGTCGACCGCGGGGGTGCGGATGCCGCCCTTCACGTTACCGTTGGCGTCGAGAACGTAGGCGTTGTCCGCGATCTGCAGCCGCGGTGCCTTCGACGGCGCCTGCCCGCTGGTGACCCACCGGTTGAGCTGCGAGAACGCGGTCTGCAGGACGTACTGCTGCTCACCGGCGTTGATCGGCTTGGCGCAGCTGAAGCCGGCGCCCCCGGACGGCGGGTTGCGCAGCGCGTTGAACGCGGCGACGCTGCCCTGCCCGTCGCCGACGGTCCGTGGCCCCGATGCCGATGGTGTAGGCGTCGGCGTGGGCGGTCCCCGCGACCTCCCACAGGCGGAAGCGGTTGGTGTCGTCCTGGCGGGCGTCGACGTAGCCGAGTAGGCCGGCCGGCAGGTCCGTCTCGGTCTGGAAGGTCAGGACCGGGACGGTGAGGTCGGGTCGGATCCGGACGACGGCCGGCGCCGCGATGTCGGGGCGTTCCGGGACCTGGGACAGCGCGCTCGCGGTGCCGGCGCGGCTGTGCAGCAGGTACCCCGTCGTAGACGTTGACGAGCGGGTGGATGGCGTTGACGTAGGTCGTTAGCCGGAAGGCCGACTGCGATTCGCCGTCGCCGAGCACCTTCTTCGGCTTCAGCCCGCCGAGGACCGTGCCGGCCGACTTCCGCACCGCCTGGCCGGTCTGGGAGAAGATGTCGTACGAGTAGCTGTCACCGGGATGGGACAGCGCCTGGTAGCGGTCCGGGTCGGCGTTCTTCGTCGCGTTGAGCCCGACGGCCTGGGCGGACACCCCGACCCAGGCGTAGCCATCCCGAATGAGCTGGTTGTGGGCGGCGGTCCAGTCCGGGGCGCCGTCGTAGCCGGCGGAGACGTTGAACCATTCGACGACGACGGTACCGTTGAACTTCTTCGCGTCGATGGGACGGTTGACCACGATCCGTGTCGTGTAGGGCGCCGTGGCGGCCGGGGTCGCGGTCCACTTGCCGTGGGACTGGCGACCGAGGGGCTGGCGGCGTGGGCGGCCGAACCTGTCGCGACCTGGGCCACCCCGGCGGCGGTCACGGCCAGCAGGCCGGCCACCGTTGTCGTCGCGATCCGTCGGCGGCGGGTCCGCCATCTGGCCAGCGCTGTCATGGTCACGTCCTTTACGGCGAGGGACGCCGCGACCCGACCTGTCTCCACCGAGCCGCGGCACACGTCAGCATCGGTGGCTTCGCGAGCGATCGCCACACGCGGCCCCGGCCATGGAAACGACCGGGGCTGGCGCCGGAACGCCCCCAGAAAGGCCGGGTATTTCACCGGGACCGGTTCCGGGGCCTTCCTGGAATCACTCATTAACGATGCTGTGATCCCGACGTTACGGGACTTCGACCGTGGACGGCACCCCACCATGGGGTAAAGCTCTTCTTGACAAGCACGTTCCTTTTGGTCGGAGCCAGGATGGCGTGCACCGTCACCCGTCCGACCCCGATTGGTATCCGCCGGATGTCGGAGATCTGTATCCAAATTACCGACGATTGCGCGGAACCCCACACACCACAGATCGAATGCTTCGCCGCCGGATGCGGCCCCATCCTCGGTCATCGCTCCACCCCGCGGCCTCCGGCCGACCCCTCGCCGCCCGGCCCTGCTCTTCGCCGGCAGTCGCAGCCTCGGGGATGTCGCAGCCTCGGGATGTCACAGCCTCGGGGATATGGACGGGCTGGCGGCATGCGGCGGGCCGCTTCCTCACATCGCTCACGGATTCGAACATACGTTCGACATCTGCGAGTCGCGAGGCTACCGTTGATTCATGACCACACACGGCCCCAGCCCCGGCCGCGCCCCTGCTCCCAGCTCGGCCTCCGACCCGGCCCCCGACCTCGCCCCCGGATCCGGCTCCGACGCCGTCCCGGCTCCCGCGCCCGACTTCGGCACCGACCGGACGAATTGTCCACGGCTGCTTGTCGCGCTGTCCGAGCTCGACGAGCTGATCGGTCAGGCGGTGGACATGCCCGGCCGGTCCCTGTCCGACCCCGAACTCGACAGCGCGGTGCTGGACTGCTCGGTGTTGCTGGCCCGGCTCGCCGCGCTGCGTCTGGGGTTGGTCCGTGAGATGCACGGCCGCGGCAGCGCCCAACGTGAGGGCGCCACCAGCACCGCCGCGCTCCTGCGCACCCGGCTACGGATCCGCCCCGGCGAGGCGCAGCGGCTGCTCGCCCTCGCCGTCAACGACGACCTCACCGCCACCGGCACCGCCCTGACCGCCGGCACCATCAGCATCGACCAGGCCTTCGCGATCCACACCGCGCTGCGCGTCCTACCTCGCGAGGTAGACCTCACCAGACGACGTGAAGCCGAAGCACTCCTGCTCCAGTGCGCGGACACCTTTGACCCCGCCGATCTCGCCCTCCTCGGCCGCCACATCCGCGAGCGGCTCACCGACATCGACACCAGCCCCGGCGGCGGCAGCCCCGACCCCGCCGGCAACAACAGCGACGGCGAGAGCGAGAGCGGTAATGATCACATCGGCGGCGGCGATGGTAACGCTGGCGATGGTGCCGATGGAGACGATCCAGCGTCGCGCCGCCATCTGTCGATCACCGACCTGTCCAACGGGATGACCCGGATCAGCGGCGAACTCGACGCCGAGGGCGTCGCACTGCTGCGCACCGCCCTCGACAGCCTCGCCGCCCCCACCTGACCATCACCATCCCGTGGGCGACGCTGGTCGGCAGGGGCGGGCCGGCCGCGTCGACCAGCTGGGGCCAGCCGCTACCCCGCTCCGTGCTACGCCGTCTGGCCTGCGACGCCGAGGTCAGCCGCATCGTCCTCAACCCGAACAGCGTCCCCCTCGACGTCGGCCGCACGCAACGCACCGTCCCGGCCGACCTGCGCCGCGCCCTGGTCGCCCGCGACCGCTGTTGCGCATTCCCCGGTTGCAACAGGCCGCCGAGTTGGTGCCAGGCGCACCACATTCGGCATTGGACCGACAACGGCACCACCTGCCTGAACAACCTCGTGCTCATCTGCGGCTGGCACCACCGTTTCCTCCACCACCACGGTTGGACCGTCCGACTCGGCGCCGATCACCGACCCGAATTCCTCCCACCCCGCTGGGCCGACCCCGCCCAGGCACCCCTACACCCAACCCCTCGAGACCCTCCTCAACCCCACACAAAACCGTTGAGCGGCCCCGGAACCTCGGATGCCGGAACCTCGTGGAAGGCGGTGCTCGGCGAACGCTTGGACGCAACCCGAGCACTGCCTTCCGCAGGGCTCGGCGGCGATCAGCCCCTGGGGCCGTTCGGGAACTTGAGCAGGGAGCCGGCATCGACCCGGATCTGCTGGCCGGTGATGTACCGGGACTCGTCGGAGGCAAGGAACAGCACCAGGTTGGAGATGTCGACCGGCTCCACGTAGGGGATCGGCATCGCCTGGAACATGACGAACGCGGGCTCGACGTCCTCCCGGGTCGGGTTCTCCAGGTCCGGCCGGAACTGCGCGCACAGCCCGTCGTTGTGGAGCAGATGGGTGTTGACGTTGGTCGGGTGGACCGCGTTGACCCGGATGAACTTCGAGGCCAGGTGCAGCGCCATCTCCTCGACGTAGCCGATGAGGATCTTCTTCGCCCAGCCGTAGCCGGCGCTGCCCGGACCCATCGCGGGGTTGTCGGTGGTGTTGGGCATCATGGCCGCGGTCGAGCCGGTCACGATGATGGAGCTGTGGTCCGGCAGGTGGGGGACGCTGACCGCGACGGCGTTCATCACGCCGATGAGGTCGACGTCAACGGCGTCGATGAAGTCGGTGGCCTGGGGGTCGCCTATCGCCATCGGCAGGATGCCGGCGTTCGCGACGACGACGTCGAGGCGGCCGAGCTCGGCGACGCCCTTGGTGACCGCCTCGCGGAGCTGGTCGCGCTCGCGGACGTCGGCCTTGGTGGCGATGATGCGCCGGCCGAGCTTCTCGACCAGCGTGACGGTCTCGGCGAGGTCCTCCGGGGTGGACAGCGGGTAGGGATTCGACTCGATCTGCTCGACGATGTCGATGGCGATGATGTCGGCGCCCTCCTGCGCCAGGCGGACCGCGTGGCTGCGGCCCTGCCCCCGCGCCGCACCCGTGATGAAGGCGACCTTGCCCTCTAAGCGACCTGGCATGTGTCCTGCTCCTCTGCTCGTGCGTGCGATCTGATGGTGGACCGCCCGGATGGGAGGCGGCCCGGACGTGGGCGGCTCAGCCGGTAAAGCCGACGGCCTTGCTTTCCAGGTGCTGCTCGAAGCCCTCGATGCCGCCCTGGCGGCCGAGGCCCGACAGCTTGTAGCCGCCGTAGGGGCCGTCCGAGCCGTAGAAGAGGCCCCCGTTGACGTTGATGCTCCCGGTCCGGATCCGCCGGGCGACGGCCAGGCCGCGGTCGAGCGAGGCGGAGAAGACACCGCCGGACAGGCCGTACGGGCTGTCGTTGACGATCCGCACGGCGTCAGCGTCGTCGTCGTAGGCGATCACGGCGGCCACCGGGCCGAAGATCTCCTCCCGAGCCACCCGCATGCCGTTGTTCGCGTCGACCAGCAGCGTCGGCTCGACGTAGTAGCCGGTCGGCAGGTACGCCGGTCGGCCGCCGCCGACAGCGACCCGGGCGCCCTCGGCCTTACCGATCTCGATGTAGTCGAGCACCCGGTCGCGCTGACGGGCGTTGATCTGCGGGCCGGACAGGTTCGCCGGGTCGGTCGGATCGCCATAGGGAAGCTGGCCGAACACCTCGGTGAGGATCTCCACGCCCTGGTCGTAGACGGCGCGGGGCAGCAGGATCCGGGTCGTCATCGCGCAGCCCTGCCCCGCGTGCAGGCACGCCCCGAGCCCGGCCCCGGGCAGCACCGCGGCGAGGTCGGCGTCGTCGAGCACGATCATCGCGGATTTTCCGCCGAGCTCCAGCAGCGTCCGCTTCATCGTCCCGGCGGACAGTTCGACGATGCGCCGGCCGACCCCGGTCGACCCGGTGAATGACCCCATGTCCACCCGGGGATCGGTCACGAGCAGCTCGGCCACCGCGTTGTCGGAGGTCGGGGCCACGTTCACGACGCCCGGCGGGATGTCCGTCCGCTCGGCGATGATGCGGCCGATCCGGGTGGCGTTCCACGGCGTGTCCGGCGCGGGCTTGAGCACCACCGTGTTGCCAGTGGCCAGGATCGGGCCCAGCTTGTTGATCGTCACCTCGAACGGGTAGTTCCACGGCACGATCGCCGCAACGACCCCGACCGGCTCCTTCCAGACCGCGCGGTGGCTGGGCCCGAACAGGTTCGTGTCGGGCAGTGGGCGGTCCCACGGGAACTCGTCGATCAGTTCCAGCGGCCCGCGCAGGCCGTCGGCCAGCGGCCAGTCGAGCTGCGCGAAGTGCGTCACCGCGATCGGCGAGCCTGCCTCGGCGACGAGCTCCGCCCGCAGCGCCTCCTTCTCGTCCTCCAGCGCGGCCTGCAACTGGGCCAGGCACCGCTGCGCAGCTCCCGGTCCGTCGACCAGGACGACTCGTCGAACGCGCGGCGCGCCGCCGCGATGGCCCGGTCCATGTCCGCCGCGGTGGCGTCCGTCGTCTGGCCGAGGACTTCCTCGGTAGCCGGATTGATGTTGTCGTAGCGATCGCCCGCCGCCGACTCGCCGAGTTTCCCGTCGATCAGAAGCCGCAGCTCGCCCTGTAAGGACACCGCCTCAGACTCCGTCGTCATCGCCGATCAGACTCCCTCGTCATCGAAGACCCGTCCTGACGGGGCGGGTGCGTCGAGGAAAGCTACAGCGCATCTGACACGGTGTCTACGTGCGGGCCGGAGGCGGACGCGGCGACGGTCGGCCCCCCTCCAGGGAAAGCTCGCCGCGCGCAGTGGCAGCCGGTGGGGCCCGAAGAATGGATCCAGCACCACGACCAACGATCCCGCGCTTTTGATGTGGGTGCGCGTGGTGATGGCGGAACCCGGCGCGGAGTTGACCGGCGAAGGTGGGCACTCGGCTGCGTAGGTAGCACTACATGAGCAGCGGGATGGTTATTCGATCGGTCACTGCTGACGGCCCGCTCCGGGAGGTGGGATATGCCCACGCAGGAACGTCCGGACGCCAGCGGTGATGATCTCGGTAATGACGGCCTCGTCCAGCGGAACCGCGCCGTGGTGTGACCGTTCGGTGACCTCGGCGAAGACCAGCAGGTGGAAGTGGCGTGCCGCGCGATCCGGATCGCCGATCTCCAGCAGGCCCCGCCCGGCCAGCAGGCCGAGGTGGTGGGCTAGCGCGGCACGCGCCGCCCGGGGGCCGAGTTCCTGCCAGGCGTCGAGAGCTTCAGCGGGGAAGCGGTTCGCCTCCGCGGTCATCAGCCGCACCAGGGCGAAGTGGTCGGGGAACTGCGCCATCGACGCCACCCAGGCATGGGCGAGCGCGAGGAGGTCGGCCTCCAGATCGGTGACCGTGTCGAGATGACGGCTCATCTGCTCGACCAGAGCGTCCCTGACCTGCACAGCGCTCTCCTGGATGGCGCAGGAGAAGAGCTGCTCCTTGTCCTGGAAGTGGTTGTAGATGGTCCGGGTGGACACCCCGGCTTCCGTGGCGATCGCGTCGATGCCGGCGTAGCCGTCTCGCCCGAACACCGTGCGGGCGCCCCGGATGATCGCCTGACGCTTGTCCGCCCACCCCCGACGCGGGTGCGCGGGCGCGTCGTTCTGGCTGGTCATCGCACCCCTCCCCAAAGTTACAACGATCGTTGCATGAAGTTGCAATGCACGTTGTACTCTACCGGGCAGATCCAGTAACCGATCAGGGAGGAGCGTCATGCTCGTCGTCACCGGAGCCACCGGACAGCTCGGCCGCCTCGTAGTACGTCACCTTCTGCAGCGGGTCCCCGCCGACCACGACATCCCCGACTCGCTGTCCGGCGCGTTCAGCGCGGGTGACCGGGTCCTGCTGATCTCCGGCAACGAGTTCGGACGGCGCCTCGCCCAGCACACCGCCGTGATCAGCGCGGCAAGGACCGCCGGCGTCGGGCTGCTGGCGTACACCGGCATCCTCGGCGGCGCGGCGACCCGGTTCGTCGTCGCCGACGACCACCACGCCACCGAGAAGGCCATCGAGGATTCCGGCCTGCCCTACACGTTCCTCCGCAACGGTTGGTACACCGAGAACTACACCGGGCAGCTTCCCGGCGTCCTGGCAAGCGGCGCCATCATCGGCACCGCTGACCCCGACAGCCGGATCGCCACCGCGACACGTGACGACTACGCCGAGGCCGCCGCCGCCGTCCTGGCCGGTGAGGACCACGGGAACACGACCTACGAACTGAGCGGCGACACCGCCTGGAGCCTGCGGGAGTACGCCGCCGAGATCTCCCGGCAGTCCGGCACCCAGGTCGTCTACCAGCAGCTCGCGGTTGACGACTACCGGAAGAACCTCGCTGACGCCGGCCTGCCCGAGGCAATGCTCTCCGTCTTCACCGACACCGAGGACGCCATCGCCCGCGGCGAACTCGCAGGAACCAGCGGCGACCTGAGCCGGCTCATCGGCCACCCGACCACGCCGCTCGCCGCGACGATCACAGCCGCGCTGAACGCCTGACTTCCCCGGCGGCAGGCCGGCGCCACCGCCCCCTGCTCCGGCCTACAACCCGAACGGGGTCGGACGACGACAGCGAGCGCTTCCACGCTCCGTAACAATCCCGTCGCCGAAGACCAAGCTCAACGCACTACAACCGGAGGGCCCATTCGGGTAGGACGGAGACGTCTGGGCCAGGTCTCCGGCGCCCGATCGGCAGGATCAGGCCGTGAGGTCGTCGAGGTCCGTGCAGAGGCGACGAGCCGTTCCCCGGGCACCTGCTCGGCGATGTCCCGCCAGACGCCGAGGTTCTCCTCGGCCGCCGATCCAGAACCCGGGGCGGCGCAGATAGTCGTCCGGCCCGCCGAGGGCTCGGGCGGGCACCCGGTCGAAGTCCACCAGGCGAGTGTCGGCGCCCTTCATGCCGGGGTCCGCCCAGTCGTCGGCGACGGTGACCCCGGGGGCGTCCAATGCGACCGCGAGAAGCTGCCGGCTCCGGCCGTGACGCACGGTGATCAGCGTGTGGGTCAGCAGCGTCGCCCCGGAGCAACCATGCCTTGGCCCCGTCGAGCAGCCAGACCGCGCCCTGCCGGTCGAGCGGGGCGGCGGTCGGGACACCGGCGGGATCCTCCGCGGCCCAGACCCCCCAGCGGGATCCCGCCGTCAGCGGTTCTCCCGTGAGCTCGGCGACGATGGCCGCCGCGTCGGCATGCGCCTCGGCGAGCCGCGCGAGTCCTCCGTGGCCTCCTGTCCGGCACGGCCCGAGCGCCGAGTCGCGGCAGTATGCTCGCCCGACTATGCCCGAAGGTCACACTGTGCACAGGTTGGCCGCGGTTCACCAGCGGATGTTCGCCGGCCGGCCGGTGGCGGTGGCAAGCCCCCAGGGCCGCTTTGCCGAGGGGGCGCTCCGGCTGGACGGGCGGCTGCTCACCGACGCCGAGGCACTCGGCAAGCATCTGCTCCTGCGCTTCGACCACGACCAGGTTCTGCACGTGCACCTCGGTATCTACGGCAAATACACCGTCGGCCCACTCCCGGCCCCCGCGCCGATCGGCGCCGTCCGGCTGCGGCTGACCGCGGACACCGGATACGCCGACCTGCGTGGCCCCAACGCCTGCGAACTGCTGGAACCCGGCGGGGTGAAGACGCTGCGCGACCGGCTCGGCCCCGACCCGCTGCGCGGCGACGCCGACCCGGACCTGGCCTGGCGACGGATCGAACGCAGCCGCACCCCGATCGCCGTCCTCCTGCTCGACCAGACGGTGGTGGCCGGCCCGGGCAACATCTACCGGGCCGAGGTGCTGTTCCGGGCCGGCGTCGACCCGCTGGTGCCCGGCCGGGACCTGACCCGGGGGCGGTGGGCGGCCATCTGGGCCGACCTGGTCACGCTGATGGCCGACGGGGTGCGGACCGGCCGGATCGACACCGTGCGCCCGGAGCACACCCCCGAGGCGATGGGCCGCCCACCACGCGTCGACGATCACGGCGGCGAGGTCTACGTCTACCGCCGCGCCGGCCAGCCCTGCCTGATCTGCGCCACCACGGTGCTGACCACCAGCCTGGCCGCCCGCAACCTGTTCTGGTGCCCCGACTGCCAGCCACCTCACATAGGCTGAACTGTACCGATGCGACGAGGGCGAGACCGGTCATGGGATTCACCGAAGAGTGGGAACGCTGGCACGCCCGGCGGGTGGAGGCGCTTACCGCCCCGTTCGGCCCGCTTTCCAGCCTGTGTCGCGGTCGGGCGTATCGCTCGGCCACCTCGTCCGACGTGGCCGGTCTTTCCTGGGCCAACCCGCTCGAGGAGCTGACCGGAACCGGCAGCCGGCCCGCGCCGGGGACGCTGCGTCGGGTGGTTCTCGACACCCCGTTGCGCGGCCTGGGTTTCTACGCCGATCTCACCAACCGGCAGAAGACGCTGCTCGGCCAGGAGGGCACGTACGGCCTGGGCCTCAGCCAGGTCGAGGAAGGCGAGATCCGGGTCTCGCACGGTGCGATGGAAGTCTTCGAGCCGCATCCGGACTGGGTGGTTCCCGCCGTCTTCCGGCCCTGGCCTGATGGTTCCATCGTCCCGGTCGAGGTGCCCAGCACCAAATCCGGCACGATCACGCTCACCCTGGTCGGCCGGATCGAGTTCAGCCTGCAGGACGGCGGCACGAGGTGGCTCGCGGTCAGTCCGTTGTTGCAGGGCGAGCTGCACACCGTCTTCGTCGACCTGTCGCGGCGGGACCGTTTCCCGTTCCGGTTTCTGCGCATTCCCGCGCCCGACGACGACAACACGACGGTGCTCGACTTCAACCGCGCCGTGCTGCCGCTGGCCGCGTTCAACGACCGCATCCCGGCTCCCGCCCCGCCGCCCGGAAACGTCCTGGAAGTCCACGTGACCGCCGGCGAAAGCCATCCACAGCCGGACGTGTCCGACATTCTCGAATATCTCGACAGCTAGGCCCGGGGACGGCCCCGACTTCGGCTTCGGGGCGCTACCGCCAGGCCGACCGGCACGCGGCGGTGTCGATCACCTCGGCGGGAAGCTGATCTCGGGCAACGTCAGCGACCGTCACCGACTCCAGCAGTCTGGTGAGGCCGGCACGCATGGCGATCCAGACCTTCTGCAGGGGCACCGCCGTCCCCTCGTAGGCGAGATCCTGCGGAAGCTCGCCGCGCACGGTGGTCACCGGCCCGTCCGCCGCCTGGATGACATCGGCCAGGGTGATCTCATCCCCGGGCCGGCACAGCCAGAACCCGCCCCCGACCCCGCGCTGGCTCGCCACGAGGCCGGCTCGACGCAGGTCGCCGAGCACGCTGTCGAGGAACTGGCGGGGGATCTGCTGTTGCTCGGCGATCTCCGGCGCCGAGCGGCGTTGTGGGTGGGCGGCCGCGAGCTCGATGACCGCTCGCAGTGCGTAATCGGTTCGCGCCGAAATCTTCATGCCGCCTGCATCGGGTCGGGATCATGCGACGCACCTGCGGCCCGTCGCCGACATTCTAGGAGTTCGACGCCACTTCGGTGATAATCGCTAAAACTGGTCGGCATAGTAGGATTTACGCTGGACAGACGGGAGACATGCGATGAGTCCTGGTCCAGCAGCACCGACCGCGGCGGCGCCGGCCGCAGGTGCGTCGCTTGCGGGTCTCGAGAACCTGCTGGCCGAGATTGCCACCGGGGCGGCCGAGCGGGAGACCCATGACCGGCCGCCCTTCGCGGAGATGGACCTGCTACGCCGGTGGGGAGTTGGCACGCTGCGGGTGCCGGTCGCCGCCGGTGGGCGGGGGCTCGGCCTGGCCGCCTTCTTCGATGTCGTGCGCAGACTCGGCACGGCCGACCCCAATCTGGCCCAGGCACTGCGTAACCACTTCGGCTTCGTGGAGTCACTGCTACGCCAGCCGCCCGGCGGGGCGCGCGACGGCTGGCTCGACCGGGTCGTCGCCGGTGAGCTGTTCGGGTCGGCGGCAAGCGAGTTGTCCACCCCTCGGGCGGGCGTCATCGGCACCTCGACGAAGCTGGTCCGGGCCGGCGACGGCTACATGCTGACGGGAAGCAAGTACTACAGCACGGGCAACATGTACGCGGACCGGATCGTAGTGATCGCCGCGGCCGAGGACGACACCCTGGTCAACGCGATCGTTCCCGCCTCCCGCAAGGGCGTCGTGCACCTCGACGACTGGGATGGCATGGGCCAGCGATTCACCGGTTCGGGCACCACGGAGTTCCACGATGTCCGCGTCCACGAGACCGAACTCCTCCCGTTCGGCGACGCGACCGACCCGGGACGGGCGCTGAGCCCGACCTTCTCCCAGCTTTATCTGACGACCATCGTCGCGGGGATCGTCGAGAACATCCGGCTCGACGTCCTCGAACTCGTCGCGCAACGCTCCCGCAACTTCCGCCACGGCCTGGCCGAGGAACCCCGGCACGAGCCGACGGTGCAGGAGACGGTCGGGGAGATCGCGGCCAACAGCTTCGCCGCGACATCGATCGTGGCCGCCGCCGTCGAGCTCGCGGCCGCGCACGCGGCGCTCGGCCACGGTGAGGGTCACGCCGACGACGCCCGGACACGGGCGATGTTCGCCGCGGCGAAGGCGAAGGCGATCGTCGACCGGATCGGCACCGACACCGCGTCGCTGCTGTTCGACGCCGGCAGCGCCACCAGCGTGCGCCGCGGGCCGCAGCTCGACCGGCACTGGCGCAACATCCGCACCCTCGCCTCGCACAATCCTCGTTCCTACAAACTGCGCCTGATCGGCGACCACGAACTGAACAGGACACTGCCGCCCCCGGGCGCCTTCTTCTAGCCCGAACCTTCCGCTAGGCCGGGCCCGGCGTGCCGACACCGAGGATGTCGCGCAGGGTCCGACCGGGATATTCGTGGCGGAAGATCCCGCGCCGGCGCAGGATCGGCACGACGTGGTCGACGAACAGTTCCAGGCCCTCGGGCGCGGTGTCGACGAAGATGTTGAAGCCATCGGCGCCCCGCTCGACGAACCACGTCTGGAGATGGTCGGCGATCCGCTCCGGGCTGCCCACGATCGACAGGTGCCCGCCGGGATTATCCGCGATCAGTTCCCGCACCGTCAGGTTCCGCGCGCGAGCATGCGCGAGGACCTGGTCGCGAAACGGCCTGGCCCGCGACGGCGGGGTGAACGACTCGACCTGCTCGTACGGCAGCGGGGCATCCAGCTTCAGCAGGTCCGGCGGGATGAACAGCCGCTCGGCGAGCTTTTCCACCAGGTGCTCCATGCCGTACAGCTCGTTGAGCCCGTCCCGGCGGGCACGGGCCTCCTGTTCGGTGGAGCCCACGGTGACCTCGAGCCCGGGCAGCACCAGCACGTCCTCGGGACGCCGGCCGTGGCCGGCGGCGAGCGCCTTCACGTCGGCGTAGAAGCTGCGCGCACCGGCGAGCGTGCGCTGGACGGTGAACAGCCCGTCCGCCCAGCGCGCGGCGTACTGCCGGTGCCGCGAGGATGCGCCGGCCTGGAACAGCACGGGCCTGCCCTGGGGCGTGCGGGGCGAGCCGATGGTGGCCCGCACCGAGAAGTACCGGCCGCGGACGTCGACCTCGCGGACCTTCGTCTCGTCGAGGAACCGGCCGGTCGCCAGGTCAGCGACCACCGCGTCCGGGTCGAGGCTCTCCCACAGGCGCAGGACCGCCTCGACGAACTCGCCCGCCCACCGGTAGCGCTCCTCCTCGTCGGGCTCCGCACCCACCCCGAAGGCCGTGGCGGTCTCGGGCGCCCAGCTGGTGACGATGTTCCAGCCCGCCCGGCCGGCGGTGATGTGGTCGAGGGAGGCGAACTGGCGGGCGACCTCGAACGGCGTGCCGAAGATCGCCGAGCGGGTGCCGATCAGCCCGATGCGCTCGGTGCGCTGGCTGATGGCGGCAAGCAGGGAGACCGGTTCGAGCGCGTGCCAGTTGCGCCGACCGTGCTCGCTGTGGATGGCGCCGTGGTTGTCGCCGCGGAACAGCGCGTCGAACGTGCCGCGCTCAGCGATCCGCGCCAGCTCGACGAAGTGGTCGATGTCGGTGAACGAGTCGGGACTTTTGTTGTGCCGCCAGCCGGCGACATGCGCCCCGTCCGCGAGCAGTACGAGATTGAGGTGCAGCTGGCGCGGCGTGTCGATCATCACGCCACCCCCTTTCCGAGAGTCCGGACCCTGGAGTCGGCCGCCGCGACACCGACGGGGAACGACACGATGCCGTCGCGACGCAGCTGCTCCTCCAGAGCGGCACACCAGACGATGTAGTCGTCGTGCAGGCGGGCGCGCTGCTCGCGGGTGGGTGGCGGCGGGAGGGGGCGCGGCTGGCCTGGATCGACGGGCTGCTGGGCCGAGTCGACGGCGGTCGGCAGGCCCGCCTCCTGCCACGCCAGGGTGCCGCCGTCAAACGCCACGGCCCTCCCCCGGCCCGCGGCGCGCAGATCGGCGGTGACCCAGCGGGCCAGCGTGCCGTCGCCGGAGGTGACCACGATGAGTGATCCGTCCGCAGCGGCGAGGGCGGGCCGGGCCACCAGCGCCGAGCGCGTCGTCACCAGCGACCCAGGCGAGCAGCCACCCGGCCGGCGAGGGCGGCTCGACGTCGACGACGACCGCGGTGCCGTCGACGAGCAGTTCCCGCAGGGCCGCAACGGTCACCGTCGGGACCTCGGGCAGCGCGACGGTCTCGGGACCGCGCACGAGTACGTCGGATCCGAGTACGTCGGGGGCGAGCAGATGCACCGCGACGTCGGGCAGTCCCATCCTGGCCAACCACACGCCGGTCGTGAATCCCCGCGTGCCGTGGCCGTCGTCGACGAGGACCACCCGGGCGCCGCGGCTGGCCACGTACTCGTCCGTCGCCTGGATGAGCTGGCCGCCCGGCGCCCACCGGCTTCCCGGCAGGTGACCAGCGACGAACTCGGCCTGGGTACGGACGTCGAGCAGATACAGCGTCCGATCGGCCGCCGCCGCGACGAACCCGCCCAGCTCGGCGGCGGAGATCTCCACCACCCCGGCACGGGCGGCGAGCGCCCGGGCCGCCGCCCCGGCCCGGGCCTCCTGCTTCGGCTCGGGCACAGCCAGCCGGGCGGTCGAGCCGGTCACCGACGGGTAGCCGGCGAGGCTCCACGCGGACAGCCCACCCTCCAGGACGGCGACCGGGTTCGGGAACCCGGCGTCGATCAGGGTCTGCGCGCCGATGATTCCGCGGGTCCGGCCCGCGCAGGTCACCACAACCCGCGTGCGCGGCGAGCGGACCGCCGCATACGCCCGGCGCACCAGCTCGACCCCCGGCGCGTTGCGGGCGTTCGGGATGGCCGTGTACTCGAACTCCTCGGCCGTTCGGGTGTCGAGCAGGACGACGTCCGACCCCGCGTCGAGGCCGGCCCGCAGCTCGGTCGCGCCGACTCGCGGTGTGCCGAGCCGGCGCAGCGCGACCTCGCCCAGTGCCCGGCTGACCGTGTTGAAGCCGGTGAACAGCCCGCCGCCCGCCGCCCGCCAGCCGGCGAGGCCGCCGTCGAGCACGCTGACGTCGGTGTACCCCAACGCGACCACCCGGGGCACGGCCCGGACGACCGACTCCTCGCGCGCCCCCACGACCACCAGAGGCACCGTCCGCCGGGGCGCCAGCAGGGGCAGCCGGGGTTCGAGGTGGTCGAGGGGAACGTGCGTGGCGACCGAGAGGTGACCCTCGGCGAACTCGTCGCGGGTACCCACGTCCACCACCACGAGATCCCCGCCGGCTCGGAGCCGGGCATGGAGCTCGCGCGGGGCGACGACCCCGGCCGACAAGCCCGTCACCGGGCCACGGCGGCGGGACGGCGGGGCCGCCAGCCCAGCGCGGGCGCCACCTGCGTCGCGATCAGCCGCAGCGCCTCCAGGGCGGCGTCCAGCGACGGCCAGCCGGGTTCGAACTGCACGAGCAGATCCGTCGCGACCGGCAGCACCGGCTCCGCCGCCAGCCGCTCGATCACCTCGTCCGGATGCCCGCAGAAGATGTGCAGGGTCGACAGGACGTTGTCGAGCGTGTCCTCGCCGACGTCCGGGAAGGCGCCGGAGGCCTTGATGTTGGCGAAGGCCGGGAACAACCCGTCCGACAGGTGCGCCAGCGCGGTGGCCCGGTCCGCGGCGGGAAAGACCGCCCGGCACACGGCGACCCGCCGCCCGCGGGCAGCGCGTCACGGTACCGGTCGGCCCAGGCCCGGTGCACCGTGCCGGGCCGGTCCGGGAAGCCGATGGCGGTCTGGTCGAGCAGGAGGTTCAGGCCCTCCCGGCCCACCTGCTCGGCGGTGTCGCCGCTGTGCGCCCCCTGCCAGATCCGGCCCTCGGCCACCTCGGGCGCGCACGGCGTCAGCACCGCGCCGTCCTCGGTCAGGGGCCGGCCACTCAGGGCCCGGCGCAGGAGCTCGCGATGCTGCGTGTGGATCTCCCGCTTGCGGCTGAAGTCCCGCCCGAAGGCCCGGTAGGCACGCTGGTCCGAACCGCTGCCCAGGCCGAGCTCGACCCGCCCGCCGGACAGGATGTCCACGACGGCGACGTCCTCGGCGAGTCGAACCGGGTCCTCCAGCGGCAGCACGTTGACCGCCGTCCCGAGCCGGATGTGCCGGGTCGAGGCCGCCACGTTCGCGAGGAACGTCCACGGCGAGGGCAGCCCGCCGAGTGGATGGGTCGACGTCGGCAGATGGTGCTGCGCGACCCAGCCCGAGTCGGGGCCCAGCTCGTCGGCGGCGACGAACAGCTCGTGGGCGTCGGCGTAGGCCTGGCGCGCGTCGGTGCGTATCGCCGCCCGGGTGAAGAAGCCCAGCCTGAAGGCGCTCGTGTCGGTCATGGCCCCTCTCATTCGTCATCCGGGGCGCAGGAATGCACCCGGGCATGGGTTCCAGGCGGTCGGCCCGGGAATGGCCGCGGCGGGCGGCAGGCCGTCAGGGACGGGCTGCCGCGACGGCCGCGGCAACCTTTGTCGTGACGTCGAGTTCCTTGATCTTCTGCGCGACGATGTCGTTGAAACCGGTGTAGTAGTGGCCTCGAACGTCGACTGCGCGCTTGATCAGGCCGCCGGAGTAGGCGACGTCGGCGGTGTTGTGCTGGATCCGGTCGAACAGCGCGTCGTCGAGGACGTGCGGGACCTGCCGGTTGGCGATGGCGGTGGCCTTGGCCTTGGCCGGGGTGAGCTTCGCCGCGTCGACCCAGACCTGCGCGGACTGGTTCGGCTGGGTGATGTTCCACAGCTCGTAGCCCACGGACCGGCCCACGAAGTCCTTGATCGCCGCGTTCTTCCGCTGGTCCTTCAGGGCGCCCCGCGACGCGACGAGCACGCCCAGCCCGAGCGCGCCGGTCTGCTTGGTGGTGGTTAGGACCTGCGCGCCCGCGTCGAGCGCGGCGCCGGCCCGGGCCGGCGACCCGGCCCACACGTCGACGTCGCCCTGGGCCAACGCGGTGGCGCCCACCGTCGAGTCGAGCTGGACGGGCTTGACGTCGGCAGGCGTGAGCCCGGCCTGCTTCAGGGTCAGCAGGTACTGCAGCTCGGAGGTCACGCCCGGGGAGTAGGCGAACTTCTTCCCGCGGATGTCGGCGAGGCGCTCGATTCCCGAGTTCTTGCCGCGCAGGGTCACGATCGGCGGGTAGTTGGTGTCGTCGGCGGGCTGGGTCGCCAGGACCCCCTGGATCGGGGGATCGTTCGCCGGCCACGCAGGCTGGGCGTTCGCCTGGGCCAGGATGAGGGCGAAGTCGCTGAGCTGACCGATGTCGACCTTCCCGGTCGTCAGCGCGGTCGTGACCGTCGCTGCGTTGAACTGCGCGAACTGGACCTTGTACGGGGCGCCCTGGAGCACCCCGGACTTCTCGAAAGCCGCCTTCACGTACGGCGACTGGGTCGCGAAGGTCAGGGGCGCGCCACTGAGGTCGTTCTGCGCTGCCGCTTTGCTGCCGCTGCCGCTATCGCCGCCGTCCGATCCGCAGGCGGCGGCGACGACGGCCAGCGCGAGCAGCGGGGCGGCCAGGCGGAGCCGACCGAGTCTTCTGATCTTCATGGATGCGTTCCCGAGGTGTTGGTGGTGTGGCCTGGCCGGTGGGCTTCAGGCCGGGGATGCGGGGCGTGCGACGCCCAGCTCGGCGAGTAGCTGTGAGCGCAGGTCGTCGAATCGCGACCCGGTGCCCTCGCTCGGTCGAGGCAGGTCGACGCGCAGGTCCAGACCGACCTTGCCGTCGGTGAGGACGACGACGCGGTCGGCCAGCCGCAGCGCCTCGTCGACGTCGTGGGTGACCAGCAGGACGGCCGGCCGGTGCCGATGCCACAGCTCGTGCACCAGCGCCTGGGGGCGCAGGCGGGTCAGCGCGTCGAGCGCGGCGAACGGCTCGTCGAGCAGGAGCAGGTCCGGACGGTGCACCAGGGCGCGTGCCAACGCGACCCGCTGCGCCTCGCCCCCCGACAGCGTGTGCGGCCAGGCCCGGGCGTGGTCGGCGAGGTTCACCTCGGCGAGGGCCTCCTGCGCCCTGGCCAGGGTCGACTCCCGGCGGGGGAGCACGAGCAGGACGTTGCGCCAGACCCGCTCCGACGGGACCAGCCGGGGCTCCTGGAAGACCACCGAACGGTTGCGGGGCGCCAGGACCGTTCCCTCGTCGACGGTGTCGAGCTCGGCGAGAATCCGCAGCAGGGTCGTCTTGCCGCTGCCGGAGCGGCCGAGCAGCGCGACGAACTCGCCCCTGGCGATCGTGAGGGCGAAGTCGTCAAGGATCCGCCGGGCCGCGAACGCCTTGCCGACGTCGCGCATGACGACGGCCGGCTGCGCCGGTGCGGGATTCGTGCCGACAGGGTTCGTGCCGACAGGGTTCGTGCCGACAGGGTTCGTCATGGTCAGGACTTCACGATCGTCGGCCGCCACGGCAGCAGCAGCCGCTCGAGGAGTCGGACGATGAGGTCGACGAGCAGACCGAGCAGCGCGTACACGACGACGCCGACAATCACGATGTCCGTCCGGATCTGATTGGACGCGTTCATGACCAACGCGCCCAGTCCGGAGGATGCGTTGATCTGCTCCGCCGCCACCAGCGCGAGCAGCGAGATCCCCATGGCGTACCTGATGCCGACCAGCACCGACGGGAGCGCGTTCGGCAACACCAGGCGTGTGATCATCCTGGTTCTACTCAGGCCGAAGACCCGGCCGACCTCGATCAGCCGGCGGTCCACCCCGCGCACTCCGGCGAAGGTGTTGAGGTAGACGGGGAAGATGCAGGCGACCGCGATCAGCACGATCTTCGGCGTGTCGCCGATGCCGAACCAGACGACGAACAGCGGGATCAGCGCGATGAACGGCACTGTCCGGAGCATCTGCAACGTCGAGTCCACGAGCTCCTCGCCCAGCTTCCACAGCCCGGCGACGAGGCCCGCCGCGACCCCGATGCCGGCGCCGATGACGAGCCCGGTCAGGGCCCGCCCGGCCGACACCCGCAGGGCCGTCTGCAGCTCACCGTCGGCGATGAGGTCGCGGGCGGCCTCGAGAACGCTCTTCGGGCTCGCCAGCGTCGTCGGCGGGACGAGGCCGGCGGAGGTGCTCCACTGCCAGGCGATCAGGAGGGCGGCCGGCACCAGCCCGCGCAACAGCCAGCGGATCCGGCGCAGCCCGGCGCGACGTCCGGGGGCATTGCGACGACGGCTCAGATCGGTGAGGTCGAGGGGTGCGGCAAGGGCCGCCGGCTCCGCGGCGGGCGAGCCACGCCCGAGCTCGCCCGGCGCGCACCGGGAGTCCTGAACCGTCATGATGCGCGGGTCCCCACGGCCTCGGCTGGGACTCGACACGTGACAGTGCGCTGCATGACGAACTCCTGGCTCGGGACGGGCGGGCGTTGCCCGGTTGGACCGCCTGGCGGCATATATCGGTAAAGCTGATCGGTTTAGCGGTGTTTACCTCCCGAGTGACACGGATCGCACGTGTGCCCGAGGTGCGCCCCCTCGCCGCCACCGGCGGCAGGCGCCGGCGGACGGCTGCGCCAAGGGAACGTCCAGGGAACGCCGTGTCCGTAGAGTTCTTCACGACGCACCTGCTCGGCGCGCCACGCCGAGCTTCCTCTGCGAACGGAGTGAGTAATGTCCCTGACGATCGGTGACACCGCGCCCGACTTCGAGGCGGCGACCACGGAGGGCCCGATCAAGTTCCACGAGTGGATCGGCGACTCGTGGGCGGTGCTCTTCTCGCACCCGAAGAACTTCACCCCGATCTGCACGACCGAGCTCGGCTATGTCGCGTCGATCAAGCCCGAGTTCGACCGCCGCAACGTCAAGATCATCGGCCTGTCGGTGGACCCGGTCGAGCTGCACGGCGCCTGGGCCAAGGACATCGAGGAGACCCAGGGCACCGCGCCTAACTATCCGCTGATCGGCGACGCCGACTTCTCGATCTCCAAGGCGTACGGCATGCTCGGCGCCGACGTCAGCGGTGACCCGTCGGACCGCACGGCCGCGGACAACCAGACCGTGCGCAACGTGTTCGTCATCGGCCCGGACAAGAAGATCAAGCTGGTGCTGGTCTACCCGATGACGACCGGGCGCAACTTCGACGAGGTCCTGCGGGTCATCGACTCCCTGCAGCTCACCGCGAAGCACAAGGTCGCCACCCCGGTGAACTGGAAGCAGGGCGACGACGTCGTCATCGCCGGCTCGGTCTCCAACGACCAGGCCAAGGAGATCTTCGGCACCTGGAACGAGCCGAAGCCCTACATCCGCATCGTCCCGCAGCCGGCCTGACGCGTCGCCATAGATCAGGCCGACGGCTTCGTGTTCGGCTTCTCGAAACTCGATGTGATGTTCGGGCGCACCACCGCGGAGGCGGTGCGCCATCCCCATCGTGACCTGGTCGAGTCGTGACCTGGTCGAGACCGGGCACGAGTTCTACCCGGTGGCCGGGGCGTTCGCGACGCGCGGCGTGCTGGACCGGTTCGGCGGCGGGCGGGTCGTCGTCGGGGTCACCTCGACCCCGTTCAAGCGCCCGCCCGCCCCGAGCGAGACGGCGCTGCTCGTCCACGACCTCCCACCGCGCTACTCCTCGAATTCGTCCAGCGCCCGCTGAAGCTCCTCGCGCGTGCCGGCCAGGGCGACGACGCCGCGGCCGTCCGTCGCGGCCCAGACGAGGTGACCGCCGAGCTGGTAACTGGCAATCTGCAGGGCGCCGTGCCGGGCGGCGGCGATCGGGATGTGTTGAGGAATCTGTGGCCCAGGGGCGGTCATCGGCTTCGCCTCCAAGGGGAAGATCTCATCAGGCACGACCACCCGCGGGCCAGAACTCCGACCGGGACGGCGGTTCCCAGAATTCTCTCAGACCGGAACGAGCCCGTTGCCGCGAGTATGACCATCGCCCCAAATGCCACCAACAGGGCTTCCGGCGCATAGGGTCCGAAGAATTCTTCACGACGGCCCGGGTCCGCCGATGGTCGGCTACGGCTGAGCTTCAGCGCTCCACGCGGCGAGGCCCGCGACGAATCCCTCCCGATCCCGGGCGGACAAGCCGGCCAGCGCGCGCAGCAACGGCACCGAGCGGGTGGCGATGAACAACTCGACCGCCGGCCGATACTGCTCCCGCAGCGACACCAGCGTGCGGCGCCGGTTGCTCGGGTCCTCGCGACGGTCGACCACACCGGCGTCGCTGAGGTTGCCGACGAGCTGGCTCGCAGTCGACAGCGACACGCCCAGGCAGGCGGCCAGCTCGGTGACGCTGGCTGGCTTGCTGGTCAGTAGCTGGGTGAGGACGGCACCGTGCCGGGCGGTCAGCCCGTGCGCGTCGAAGATCCCCCGTAGCTCCGGTGGCATCTCCGTGCGGGCCCGCTGAAAGTAGGCGGCCAGCAACGGCACGTGTTTGAGCACGTCGAGCTCCTGCGCCGTCGGCCGCCCCGGCACCGACGTGCCTGAGCTCTCGAAATCGTCGTCCGCCACCTGTTCACGTCGCACGCCACAATCGTAGACAGTTGGGATATACAAAGTGTTCGGATATCCACAGCTACGGCCTCGAGTACGGGGCCGGTGTGAGAGACGTGAGCCACATGACCTCGATCAGCTACGGCGATGCGGTGACCGACGCCCTCGACCACCTCGACGATCTCGGCTACGAGCGGGCCGGCCAGGCCGACCTCGCCAGCCACGGCCCGATGGGGGCCGAGACCCTGGCCGTGCTCGGCCACGGCGACGCGATCCCCGCATGGGTGGACGCCTACCGCGCCGCCATGGCGAACCATGACCGGCCCTCCCGCCGGTTCGACCTGGACCCGGCGGACAAGTCCGCCTGGCGCCCGGCGCTCGGCGCCATCGACCGGGTCGGGGACTGGGAGTACCTGTTCCACCGCGAGCTGGCGCAAGCTCCATGGCGCGAGGTGCTGGTCCGGTGGTGGCCCCGGCTGCTGCCCGGCCTGATGTCCCGGCTGACGCACGGTGCGATCCGCACCGCGCACGCCGTGCGCAGCGTCGCCGCCGCCGGTGACGCACCCAGCCCCCAGCAGCTGACCGAGCTGGCCCGCGGGCTCGCCTACTGGGCCGCCCGGTTCACCCCGCTGCCCGGCGCCCCCCGGTTCGAGGGCCGGCACGACGTCGCCGTCGCCGCCCTCCCCCGGACGCCCTTCGCCCCCACCTCGGCGCCGGTCGGCCTGATGCACGATCGCCTCAGCCGGCTTGACGAGCAGCCCGGCTACCATGACGCGCTCGCCGCGCTGCGCGCCGACCAGGCGCAGTCGCTGCTCAGCGACATGACCGCCGAGTTCGCGGGCATCTGCCTCGTGCACACCGACTACTCGCCTATACCCCTGGTCCATGCCGTCACCGCGCCCGCCGCCATCCGCCTGGTCATGCCCTATCTGCCCGCCGAGCTGCACGCACCGTCCGTCGTAGCCATGTGGCAGGTCCACGCGGCGATGCTGCTGATCTTCACCGGCACCGACCACGGCGAGCAGACCACCCGCACCGCAGCGGCCGACACGGATGTCCGTAGCGTCGACGAACTGATCTCCAGAGCGGTCGAGCACGGCGACGAGCACGTTCTCAAGTTCACCGAGGCCTGCCTGCGCGAACACGCGCTGCGCCCCGATCCCCGCTACCTCGCCGCCGCCGAGGCCATCCCCGGCCGCATCCCGGCCCTCTCACCGCGACCAGCTCCTTGACGCAGTCCGCACCGACGGCGCAGCGACCTCACAGCTGCGGGTCGACCGGCTCGGATTCCAGGGCGAGCACGGCGAAGACGCATTCGTGGACCCGCCACAGCGGCTCGCCGAGCGCGAGGCGGTCCAGCGCCTCCAGCCCGAGGGCGTACTCGCGCTGCGCCAGCGAACGCTTAAGCCCGAGACCGCGCTCGCGCAGGCGTTTCAGGTTGTCGGGCTCGGTGTAGTCCGGCCCGTAGATGATCCGCAGATACTCCCGGCCGCGCACCTTCAGCCCCGGCTGGACGATGCCGCGCAGGCCGTCGGTCGGCCACTGGTAGCGCCGGTAGGTTGACGTACTGGGTGAGCGACGGGGTCCACCTCCAGCAGGAGGGCGACGGTGCGCCGGTCGCCTCCGGGTAGAACACGTGCTCCGTGCCCATCGGCTCGGTGAACGCGTGCACCCGGTCGGGATGCTTGTGCAGCAGAAACCCGAGGTCGCGAGCCGGCGGGTGCGTCGTGGCGATGGTCAGCAGCACGACTGAACAGTCTTGCTCAGACGATCCCCCCCGCGTCGCGTCAATTTTCGGCCTGCCTTGCCTTCCCAGAGGGACGAATCAGACGTCGAACCCTCGGGAGGGCAAGGAAGTTCCCGAGCGGTCCGGATCATGCCCGGCCGGCGAGCACCGCGGCTGCCGCCGACGGCGTCCGCAGGGCGACCGGGGTGACGGCCTCGTCGAGGAGCCACACCGGCCGGTCGAATTCGGCCAGCTCGCTGCCGAACCAGGACGGCGGACCGGCCTCCCGATCCAGGAACGCCTCCGCCTCGCGGGGTAGCCGGATGTGTTCGAGGGTGCCGTCCTCACCGCGACGGTGGTCGGTGACCGACGTGACGAGCGCGCGCGGCGCCGACAGCGGCGATGAAACCCAGCAGGGCGATCCAGCCCGCGTCCGGGTCCGGCAGGGCGAGGACGACGGGCTCCACCGCCGACAGGTACAGGTTGCCCTCCCTGGCCACGAGCTGCCAGAGTAGGAACGTCACGAGCCCCATCGTCCGCGTCAGCACCTCGTCCCGGGTGGCCGGATCGGCGGGATCGGCGCCGGTCACGTCGAACTCGACTCGTTCCCGCCCGCGGGGCACCCAGGTGATCTCGTTGGTGGTGATGACGGCTCCCCCGGTGGGGGTGAGGTCGTCGCGGGTGATGCCCAGCAGCTCGAGGGGGACGTGGTGGACCCGTCCCGTGCGGTGCGGGGCGAGGTGGCGCAGCCCCTGGTGGGAGGCTCCGACGTAGGGCCGCGCCATCATCCCGAGTCCGCCGACAATCTCCCGCTGCAGCGGGAAGTAGTTGAGCCTGGCACATTCCATCCACAGGCGCAGCGCCGGATCGCGGGCGGATCCGGCGATCAGGTCGTTGCTGATGCCGATGCTGATCGGCAGGATGTTCAGGGTGAAGCCACAGGTGGAGGCTGCGACGGCCGCGAGCAGGTCGGGGATCGAGCCGGGGTGCCCGCCTTCCGGCGATCCGGCGTCGAACCGGATGTCGCCGTCGATGTAGAGACCCCCGAAGGTGTGGACGAGTTCCACCCGCAAATGATCGGTCGCGCTCGTGTAGCCGCGGGGACGCTGCTTCGCCATCTCCAGGACGTACTGCGGACGCAGGTACAGCGGATGGTCGGCGTGGAAGACCTCGTCGACGTTGACCAGCGCCACGTCGTTGTCACGGGCCCAGGTCGCCAGGGTGCGGACGTACCAGAGCGGATCGGCCGCGCCGACCGGGGGGCGGGCTCGGCCAGGACGGCCGCACACTGCGCACGCGGGATATCCGTCCACAGCACCACGGTGACCTGGCCCGCGTACCGGCGGGCCGCCGCACCGTAGTTGTCGCGGAAGGCCGTCCGCGCGGGCATCGGCTGGCCCAACCAGATTCCGTGCACCACATGCGGTATTCCGACTACCTCCGGCAGCAGCGGCACCCCGGTGCCGGCCGCCTGCCCCCAGCGCCGCTCGTCCGCCGAGCGCCACGCCCAGCTGACAGCGCCGCGGTCCGCCTCGAGGGATTCCTCCGACAACTCCTCGGCGCTCGGAGCGGGGCGGGTCATGCTGATGCAGCGCAGGAACGGCGCGACATACTCGGGCCGCAGGTTCCCGATGTCGACACCGGCGAGGAAGGCCGGCGCCGGGGGTGGCCTGCGCAGGCCGAACAGGTCCGCGCCCAGCCTTGCGGCCAGCACCCGTTCCGCGTCGGGGGTGTGCAGCGGCGCGCAGATCAGACGGCGCAGCCAGGCCAGCGTCTCGCCGCGGGGAGCCGCAAGCGGCCAGGCCGGCGGGCGGAGGTTCGCCGCCCGGCCCATCCGACCGGCCAGCTGGACGCCACCACGCACGCTCGCCTGCCGGCGGCGCTCCGCCTGCTGGTCGGTCAGCCGGGCCTTCGCGGCACGCACCATCGCGGCGATCCGCGCGTGGCCGATGACCTCGCCGATACGGGCGAGCCGCGCCGCGAGCACCGGCCAGTGGACGAGCTCCGACTCCGACAGCAGGCGTGCGGCGAGGCGGGACGGGTCCGTCTCGGGACCGCCCGGTCCCGACGGCGTCAGCACGCTGTCGAGTCGCCGGCGAATGGCCGTGAATTCCCGCTCCACGGACGGTCCGGCAGCCAGCGTGGCCGACCAGCGCCTCGCCGACGCCCGGGCGGCTCGGTCGGTGAGCGAGTCGGCCAGCCGCGACATCCGACCGACGGCCGCGGCCGCGGCGACGACCTGTTCCACGGTCAGGTCCCCGACGAGCCGGCCTGGGGCGTCGCGCGCCGTCGGGTCGAACCCGAGCGTGTGGCAGGCCGCACGCACCCGGTCCGCGGCGGACTGCTCGGCGGCGGACGCTGCGCCGGTGGCGAGGGCGCGGCGCACCACCTCCGACTCGGCGAGCAGTCGCGCCGCGCGCGGCGTGTCCAGCGCCAGCATGAGGGCGGCTCGACCCGTCAGCCGCCGGTCGAGGTCCGCCGCCGCCTGGTAGCCCGTCTCCTTCAGGTCAGCAAGTCCTCGGGCGTAGGCCACCGCCTCCGCGACCAGTGCGGTAGCCCGGGCCGCGCCCTCGACCGAAGGCCCCTCGAGACCCATCCGGGTCAGAGCGGTCACCATGTGACACCGACGGCGATCATCCCATGCCGTCGACACATCACCCAAGATGACGGTCGGTCCCAGCATGGTGGACGGTCCCAAAGGAGCGCTCGGATCATCACGCATCTCCCCTCTGTCCAGGACCGGACCCGGATCTCGTCGCACATCTGGCACGTTCGCCGGGCACGAGGGAGTTCACGAAGCCCGGCTGGCTGGACACATGCGGAGGCAGTCACGTTCCTCCGGCTCCGGATTGCCGACCAGACGTCGAAGATGGACCATCGCTGGGAGGGTGGAGGTCGTGCCCACCGGGTCGGCCGACCACTGCGATCGGAGAAGACGCTGATGACGGCGAGTACCCCCACCTATCTCAGCGGCCTGCTCGCGCCCGTGGCCGACGAGATCGATGTCGTCGACCTGCCGATCACCGGCGCGCTGCCCGACGCGCTGCGCGGCCGCTACTTCCGCAACGGCCCCAACCCGCCCCCCCCGGCTCCGACCCGGGGCACTGGTTCACCGGAGCCGGGATGATCCACGGCGTCCGGCTGCGGGACGGCCGCGCCGAGTGGTACCGCAACCGCTGGGTACGCACCCGCCAGCTGGCGGGTGCGCCGTTCGTGGGGCCCACCGGGTTCGATCTGACGGCCGTTCCCGCGAACACCAGCGTGATCCGGCACGCCGGCCACATCCTCGCGCTGGTGGAGGTCGGCCTGCCGTACGAGCTGACGTCCGAGCTGGAGACGACCGGACCGTGCGACTTCGGCGGGCGACTCACCACCGCCATGACCGCGCATCCCAAGCGGGACCCACTCACCGGTGACCTGCTGTTCTTCGGCTACGGCATGGCCCCGCCGTACCTGACCTACCACCGACTCTCGGCGGCCGGCGAGCTCGTCGAGAGCAGAGTGATCGACGTGCCGGGCCCGACGATGATGCACGACTTCGCCATCACCGAGAGCCACGTCGTGTGGCTCGACCTGCCGGTCGTCTTCGACCTCGGTCTCGTCGGGCACGGGATGCCCTACCGGTGAGACGACGCCTACGGCGCCCGCCTTGACGTCATGGCGCGCGGCGGCGGCGAGACGCGGTGGTTCGACATCGACCCCTGCTACGTCTTCCACGTCGGCAACGCCCACGTCGACGACGCCGGACGGGTCTCGCTCGACGTCGTTCGCTACGACCGCGCCGGCTTCGCGTCGGCCTGGCCCCGCCTCGGCGGAGCCCCGACCGGGACGAGCATGATCGCCGACGGCTTCGCGCACCGCTGGCTGATCGACCCGACGAACGGGGTGGTCAAGGAGCACGCACTCGACGACCGGGCGGTCGAGTTCCCCACCCTCAACGAGCAGCGGGTGGGGCGACCGAACCGCTTCCTCTACTCCGTCGGCCAGGACGCGATCGTCAAGTACGACAGCCGGACCGGCGAGAGCAGGGTCCGCACCCTCGATTCGACCCCCGGCGAAGCGATCTTCGTCGCCGCGCCCGGGGCCCGGTCGGAGGACGACGGCTGGTTGATCTCGATCGTGACCGACAAGGCCGGCAGCGGCTCCGAGCTGCTCGTCCTGGCCGCCGCCGACCTTGACACCGTGGCCCGCGTGTCACTGCCCCGGCGGGTACCCGCCGGATTCCACGGCAGCTGGCTCGTCGACGAATAGGGCCCGGCCTCCCACCGGGCGATCCAACCACGCGTTGTAGCCCGTACGTCGCCACCTGGCGTGACACGATGATCCCCCCTTCGACTGAGGTGCCCGACTCCGGCGACCCGCCCGCCGTCGGGGAACCGGCGAGGTCGAGGACGGGCGCCAGAGGGTGATCTGCAGGGGGATGTCGACGTGACGTGGTGGCAGATCAGCGCCGTGGCCAACACCGTCATCATGGCGGCGTACATGGCGATCTCGGTCGCGATCGGACGGGCGTTGTGGCGCTCCGGGCAGTGGAATAAGAACCCGCTCGGGCTGGCCACCACGGCGATCTTCTTCACCTGCGGCCTGCATCACGGTTGGCACACGCTGCACCTGCTGCTGCCAGACCGGGCGATGGATCTCATGGCGAAACACGACGACATGGCCGGGCACGACAGGTCGGGGGTCGGCGGTCCCTCGGGCAACGCGATGCGGATCGCGTTCAACGATGTCTACACCGCGTCCTGGGACATCGTCACCGCCGCAGCCGCCGTCTGGTATTGGACGCTGCGGGAGCGGTTCCCGGCGCTGGTGCGCGGCGCCGCGGTCTTCGAGGACCTCAAGCTGCGTGAGGCCGCGGAGCAGACGCTGCGCGAGAGCGAGGAGCGGTACCGCGGCATCGTGGAGACCACGAGCGAGGGGGTAGCGCTGCTCGACCGGGACGGACGCATCACCTACGCCAACACGCGGTTGGCCGCCCTGGTCCGTCGGACCGGCCCGCAGCTTCTGGGCATGGCCCTGGTCGACATAGTCGCCGGCGAGGACCGGGCGAAGCTCCGCGTCGAGCTCGACGGGGTGCGTCGCGACGGAACCCAGCGTCTCGAGGCCGGGTTGTGTCACGCCCAGCAGCGGCCGGTGTCCGCCCAGGTCGCCCTGACCTCGCGGGTCGGCCCGACCGGTGAGGTCGAGGGCATTCTGGCCATGGTGGCCGACGTCACCGACCAGAAGAACGCCGAGGCGCAGCTCCGTCAGGCGCAGCGGCTCGATGCGGTGGGCCAGCTCGCCGGTGGTGTCGCGCACGACTTCAACAACCTGCTGACCGTCATCGACGGCTACGCGGCGATGCTGCTCAACCAGGTCGACGGCCCGGCACGGGCGGACCTGACCGCGATTCGTGACGCCGCGGCCCGGGCCGCGGCCCTGACCCGCCAGCTCCTGGCGTTCTCCCACACCCAGGTGGCACAGCCGCAGGCGATCGATCTCAACGAACTGGTTCTCGGCGTCGAGGAGATGCTGCGCCGGCTCATCCGCGAGGACGTGGAGCTGATCGTCCGCGGCGCCGCCGCGCCCACCGTCGTCTGGGCCGACCATGGGCAGCTCGAGCAGGTGATCGTCAACCTGGCCGTCAACAGCCGCGACGCGATGCCGCAGGGCGGGCGCCTGACGATCGCCGTCGCGCACATCGACCTTGACACGGCCGAGGCCGGCCGGCTCGGCCTCGAACCCGGCGGCCACCGGCTACTCACCGTTGCGGATACCGGTTGCGGCATGCCGCCCGACGTCCGGGCCCGCGTCTTCGAACCGTTCTTCACGACCAAGGAGCAGGGCAAGGGCACCGGGCTGGGCCTGTCCACCGCCTACGGCATCATCCGACAGACCAGGGGCCACATCACGGTCGACTCGATACCCGGCACCGGCAGCACGTTCCGCGTCTACCTGCCCGCCGTCGCGGCGCTCGCCGTCCAGCGGCAGGCGGATCCGCCCGTCGACCGACTCGCCGGCGGCGCCGAGACCATCCTGCTCGTCGAGGACGACCCGGCGGTGCGTGAGCTGACCGAACGGATCCTGAACTCCGCCGGATACCGGACGCTCGTCGCCGCGGACGGACGGCAGGCGCTCGCCCTGGCGCTACGCCTTCCCACCGTCGACCTGCTCCTCACCGACCTGATCATGCCCGGCATGAACGGCCGGCAGCTCGCGGACCAGCTCACCACGCTCATGCCCGACCTGCCTGTCGTGTTCACCTCCGCCCACACCCGCGGCATCCTCGCCGCGCAGGGACACGGCGGCGCCAAGGCATTCCTCGACAAACCGTTCACCGCCACGGCACTGACCAGGAAAATCCGCGACACCCTCGACGCCCGGCTGACCACCGGCACG
>NZ_CADCWT010000020.1 GCF_902806485.1 Candidatus Frankia alpina
GCCGGGAATGGCTCATTGTCCATGAACAGCCCGACTGGAATCGCTGCCCGGACCAGGTCCGTGGTGTGCTGGAGCAGTGCGTGGCCAAGGATCAGGAAAGCCGCCCCACGCCCGAGAAACTGATCGAGCTGTGCCGAGCCGCCTCCAGCGACGAACGGCTGCGCCTCGGTGAAGGCTGGCTACCCCCAACTGTGACCGCGGAACTGACCCGCTACCACCTCGCGCCACCCTCGCCTCAACCAGCCACACCCTTCACCTCCTCGCCCTCGCTCCCGTACCAGCCGGGTGCATCGTGGCCTTCCGCGCCTCCACCCTGGATTCCTCCATCTACGCCGAAATCTGCTCCGTCCACCCAGTCAAGCCGCGGCCGGTGGATCATCGGCGGCCTGGGCGCGGCAGCGTTCGTGGTGGTCCTGCTCGCAATCCTCGTCGCCGCGCTCAAAGACTCACCACACAAGAGCGACACCGCGGCAAACACTCCTACCACCGCGGGCCTCTCGTCGTCGAGCGCGCCTCTGCGCGGCGGGACATCGACCACGGAAACATCACCCGCCGCGTCGCCGACAGCCGTCGTCCTGGCCCAGGATCAGCTGCGCCTACGCGACGAGAGCTTCGACGCCGTTGACATAGACACGCCACCGCTTTACGTGGGTGACATTATGGGGGATGCCGATTTCTGGGTGTCCAGCGACGGCCGTGTTGGAGTCGATTCTCCTGCCCGGTTTACCGTCTGGTCCGGTTCCGGCGCACCAACCGTTAAAGAATGCGAATCCGTGTTGCGAACTCAGCCGACGTCGTCCGTTGCCAACCACGCGGGCCTTCGGTTCTGCGTCAGTTCCGGGAGCGGTAGAGTCGCGGCAGGCTACGTGGTGTCCTACAGCGGCGGGATCAGCCAGGTTCAGGTTACGGTCTGGGGCTAAATCTCAGCGGTTGACCATCGTCCCGTCGACTGGTCACGCTGCTGAGCTGGCATGGCGCGGGACGCACCAGGCCACGGGTGGTGGCCGGGGTCGGTACGGTCGGGACATGCCGCTGACACATGAGGAGTTCGCCGGACTCACCCACCTGGGTTCGGGCAAGGTCCGGGAGCTGTTCGCGGTCGGGGACGATGCCGTGCTCCTGGTCGCCAGCGACCGCATCTCGGCGTTCGACGTGGTCCTGCCGACCGAGATTCCCGACAAGGGCGCCGTGCTGACCGGGTTGTCGCTGTGGTGGTTCGACCAGCTCTCCGACCTCGTCCCGTCGCACGTCATCAGCTCGAACGTGGACGAGTACCCGGCCGAGCTCGCGCCGTACACCGAGCAGCTTCGCGGCCGGTCGATGCTGTGCCGCCGGCTGGACATGGTGCTGATCGAGTGCGTGGCCCGCGGCTACCTGACCGGCAGCGGCCTGAAGGACTACCAGCGCACCGGCGCGGTCAGCGGACACCCGCTGCCGGCCGGGCTGGTGGACGGCAGCCGACTGCCCGCGCCGATCTACACCCCGTCGACGAAGGCGCCGATCGGCGAGCACGACGAGAACATCAGCCGCGCGGACGCGGCCGGCCGGGTCGGCAACGAGCTCGCCGCCGAGCTGGAGCGGCTCACCCTGCAGATCTTCGGCCGGGCCAGCGACCTCGCGGCCGAGCGGGGCATCCTGCTCGCGGACACGAAGTTCGAGTTCGGCCACGACGCCGAGGACACGCTGCGACTCGCCGACGAGGTCCTCACCCCCGACTCGTCGCGCTTCTGGCCGGAGGACACCTGGTCTCCGGGCGTCTCCCAGCCGTCGTTCGACAAGCAGTACATCCGGGACTACCTGACGGGCACCGGCTGGGACAGGACCGAGCCGGGGCCGGAGCTGCCGGACGACGTCGTCGAGGCGACGCGGGCCCGCTACGTCGAGGCGTACGAGCGGCTGACCGGCATCTCCTTCAAGGACTATCTCTCCACCAGCTAAGCCAAGCCCGCCACCAGCTAAGCCGAGCCCGCCTACCGGCGGTGGGGACAGCCCCACCTTGAGCCGGCGGATGGCCACAGTGGGAAGTCGGTAGCTCGCCGCAGTGACCATGAACGGCGGGAACGAGATCGTCGTTCCATGCAGACGCCACCCCGTCCGACAGCCGTTTCCCCAGGTCCGACAGCCGCCGGTCCGGGCCGCCCGCCCGACCTTCCCGAGGCCGGCCGACACGCCGGCCCGCCGGCCGGCGCGGACCGGCCGACGCACCTCGCCGCGCGGGCGGCGCGGTGGAGCGTCCGGCACCGGCTGCTGGCCGTCGGCGGCTGGCTGCTGGGTGTCATCCTGGCGATCGTCCTCGGCAGCATGATCGGCACCCACACCCTGGCCGACACCGACTACAGCACCGGGCAGGACGCCCGAGCCCAGCGCATCCTCGCCGAGCACGGCTACGTCAACCCGGCCGACGAGAACGTCCTGATCCAGCGCACCACCCCCGCGGCGAACCCGCAGGCGCTGCTGGCCGACCCGCAGATCCGCTCGGCGCTGACCGACGTCGCCGCCCGGGTCCGGGTGAGCGGGGTGGCCACCGCGCTTCGCAGCCCGCTGGCCCTGCCCGGGGCGAGCACCGACACCGGCCTGGTCTCTCACGACCTGCGCTCGGTGCTGCTGGCCTTCAACCTGAAGGGCACCGAGGACGATCCGGCGCCGGCCGATCCGGCGCCGGCCGAACCGACACTGGACGCCGTCGCCGCCGTCCGCGCGGCGCATCCTGGCGTGTCGGTCGAACAGTTCGGGGACGCCAGCGCCGACAAGGCCCTGGACGCCACCGTCGGCAATGACTTCCACCACGCCGAGCTGCTCGCCATCCCGCTCACGCTCGGCATCCTGCTGGCCGTGTTCGGCGCGGTGGTCGCCGCGGTGATCCCGATGGGGTTGGCGCTGACCGCCTTCGTCGGAGCGCTCGGCCTGGTCGCCTTCGCCAGTCGGCTGTTCCCGACCGACGACACGGCGACCTCGGTGATGCTGCTCATCGGGCTCGCGGTCGGCGTCGACTACGCCTTGTTCTACATCCGCCGGGAACGCGAGGAGCGGGCCGCCGGCCACGGCCCGCAGCGCGCCCTGGAGATCGCCGCCGAGACGTCCGGGCACGCGGTGCTGGTCTCCGGTCTGACGGTCGCGGCGTCGATGGCGGGCCTGTTCATCACCGGGCTGTCCGTGTTCACCGGGGTCGCGGTCGGCACGATCATCGTGGTCCTGGTGGCCGTGCTCGGGTCGCTCACCGTGCTGCCCGCGCTGCTGTCGCTGCTCGGCGACCGGGTGGAGCTGCTGCGCCTGCCGTGGCACCGCCGGGCGGGCGGGCCCGCCCGGCGTCGTCGCCGCGCGAGGCGGCGGGACCGGGCCGGCACCGAGCCGGTCGAACCGCTGGATCCCGCCGTCCACGGCCCCGGGGACGAGCTGCTCGCGCGGCGACGCGCCTACCAGGCGCAGCTGGCCAGGCCAGGCATCATGGGCCGGCTGCTGCGCCGGCCCGGGCCGGTCGCCGCGGTCGCGGGCGGCCTGCTGGTGCTGCTGGCCCTGCCCGCGCTCGGGATGCACACCGCCGAACCTGGCATCGACGACATCCCGAAGAACCTGCCGATCATGAAGACCTACGACCGGCTCTCCGCGGCCTTCCCCGGCGGCGAGGTGGCCGTCTCCGGGACGGACGGCACAGGTGGCACCGGACGTCACCACCCCGCAGGTGCGGGCGGCCATCGACGCGCTGCGCACCCGGGCGATCGCCAGCGGCCGGATGTTCGAGCCGGTGGTCGTCACGGTCACCGCCGACCATCGCGTCGCCCGGGTAAAGATTCCGATCGCGGGCAGCGGCACGGACGGGGAGTCCGTGCGAGCCCTGCACACGCTGCGGTCCACGGTGATCCCGGCGACCATCGGCGCCACGCCGGGCCTGCGCGCCGACGTCACCGGCACGACGGCCGGCTCCGCGGACTTCAATGCCCGCCTCAACAGCCGGACCCCGCTGGTCATCGGCTTCGTGATGGTGCTCGCCTTCGGGCTGCTGCTGGCCGCGTTCCGCAGCGCCGTCGTCGCGGCGGTGGCCGTCGGGCTGAACCTGCTGTCGGTGGGCGCCGCCTACGGCCTGCTGGTCGCCGTCTTCCAGCATCACTGGGCCGACGGGCTGCTCGGCTACACCTCCACCGGGGCCGTCACCAACTGGCTGCCGCTGATGTTGTTCGTGGTGCTGTTCGGGCTGTCCATGGATTACCAGGTCTTCGTGCTCAGCCGGGTCCGGGAGGCCCGGACGGCCGGGCTGTCCATGCGCGACGCCGTGACGGTGGGGGTGCGGCGCAGCGCCGGGGTGGTGACGAGCGCGGCGGTCATCATGGTCGCGGTCTTCTCGATCTTCGCGACGCTGTCCCAGGTCAGTATGAAGCAGCTCGGGGTGGGCCTCGGTGCCGCGATCCTCATCGACGCCACCGTCATCCGGGTGATCCTCATGCCGGCGGTGCTCACCCTGCTCGGGGAGCGGGTGTGGCGGGGCACGACGCCGGAATCGGGAGTGTGGCCGGAATCGGGGGCGGCCGACGCGAGCGGTCCCGACCTGCCGACCCAGCCGATCGGCGCGGCCGGACACCGGACCCGCCCGGACCAGATCGGCCAGCTCGCCAGGACGACCCAGCCCGAGCCGGTGCAGGAGGCCACCCCGGACCACATCGGCACTAGCGCCGGCACCGGTCCGCTGGATCCCCCACGACGGCCTCGACCGGGCTACCCGACGCCCCGCTGGGCGATGCCGCCGCCTTGACGAGGCGCCCGCACCGCCCGCCCCCTAGACGAGTGTCAGTCCTATCTGCCCGGGGTCGTAGACGATCAGTGTTGAGGGACGGTGGTGCTGTCGCCCTGCTCCGCCGGCGCACCTCGGACACGAATCTTCACCGGTAGCGGTCGGTTGCGGTGCGCGGGAGGCGCATTGCGGTGCAGTGTGCACGGTCTGCTGGCCCAGACCGTGCAGAACGTACCGCAACCGGCCCCGTCCCTGGTTCGGACACGTCTAGCACCGGCGCGGGGCAGGGGAAACGGCGCGTGGATCAAGCCGACGATGCCCGGATCACAGGGAGTCGCGGGGAGCATTGCGGGCGAGTTACAGTGGCGCTCGACGTCCGGTACCCCACCCGAGGACTGGAACGGAAACGATGAGCATCGACCTCTCCACCGAGCCCGACCGCGCCCCGCGCCCCGGTCGGCCCACCGGTTCTGAATCCGCCGCCACCGCCGAGCCCACGGCGACCACCGAGCCCACAGCGAGCACCGAGCCAGCGGCGAGCACCCAGTCGGCAGCGGCAGCGGTAGCCGTCCAGCCCGCGGCGGCAGCGCCCCAGCCGGCGACCATTCCCCGCCCGACGCCGGCGCCGGCCGGACCAGCTCAGCCCGTGGTCGCCCGCGACCGAGCCGAGCTGCGGGCCGCCCTCGTCACGCTGGACCAGCGGCCGGGTGCGCACCCACGATCGGCCGCCGAGGACGATGCGGGGCCCGCCCGCGCGTCCTCGCGGCACGACCGCCCGGTCCGCGCCGTGGTCATGACCATGGGGACGCTGCACGAGGGGCACGCCAGCCTGCTGCGGGCGGCCCGCGCCCAGGCCGACCAGGTGGTCGCCACGATCTTCGTCAACCCGTTGCAGTTCGGGGCGGGCGAGGACCTCGACCGCTACCCGCGCACGCTCGCCGCGGACCTCGCAGTGTGCGCCCGGGAGGGGGTCGACGTGGTGTTCGCCCCCAAGGCGATCCACGATCCGCCGCCGCTGGTCCAGCTCAGCGCCGGACCGCTCGGCGCGGTGCTGGAGGGCGCGTCCCGCCCGGGTCACTTCGACGGGATGCTCACCCTCGTCGGGACCATGCTGCACCTGGTCCATCCGGACCTGGCGTTCTTCGGCCGCAAGGACGCCCAGCAGCTCGTCTGCATCCGTCGGATGGTCGCTGACCTCGCCTTCGACGTCACCGTCATCGGGGTGGAGACGGCCCGCGAGCCCGACGGTCTGGCGAGGTCGAGCCGCAACGTCTACCTCACCCCCGTGCAGCGGACCGACGCGCTCGCGCTGTCCCGGGCGCTCGCCGCCGGCGTGGCGGCCAGCGGCGCGGGGGCGCCGGCGGTGCTCGCGGCCGCGGGCGCCGTGCTCGCCGCGGCGGACGGCGTCGCCGTCGACTACCTCGAACTGGCCAGCCCCGAGGACCTGGGGCCGGTCCGCAGCGGCCCCGCGCTGCTGCTCGTCGCCGCCCGTGTGGGCACGACCCGCCTGATCGACAACATCTCGCTCATCCTCCCCACCGACGCCCAGGGGGCCTGACCGTGTTGCGCACCATGCTCACCGCCAAGATCCACCGGGCCACGGTCACCCAGGCCGACCTGCACTACGTGGGCTCGGTGACGATCGACGCCGACCTGCTCGAGGCCGCCGACCTGCTCCCCGGCGAGCAGGTGACGATCGTCGACATCAACAACGGCGCCCGCCTGGAGACGTACACGATCGCGGGCCCGGCCGGCAGCGGCGTGATCGGCATCAACGGCGCGGCGGCCCGGCTGGTCCAGCCCGGTGACCTGGTCATCATCATCGCCTACGGGATGATGGAGGACGCGCAGGCGCGCCGGCACGTCCCCCGCGTGCTGTTCGTCGATGCCGAGAACCGCATCATCGGCCGCAGGCACGACCCGGCCGAGGCGCTTCCCGGCGATCCGGAGAGCCTGCGCGGTGACGTCAGCCGAACGGTCGTGGCACCCCGGTGATCATGCTGCCATGCCGGCTCGGCGCGCCGCGTCCAGGGTGGACCCGCGCCGCGGACATCGTCGTCATCGGATCGGGGATCGCCGGGCTCACCGCGGTCCTGCACCTGCGCCGGGAGCTGCCTTCGGCCCGGGTCCTGCTGGTCACGAAGGCGCATCTCGACGCGGGCTCCACCCGGTGGGCGCAGGGTGGGATCGCCGCGGCACTTGCCGCCGAGGACTCCGCCGCCGACCATCTCGCCGACACTCTCGTCGCCGGCGTCGGCCTGTGCGACCCGGGCGCCGCGCAGGTGCTGGTCGACGAGGGACCGGCCAGGGTTCGGGAGCTCGCCGAGCTCGGCGCGCGCTTCGACCGGGCCGACGACGGCTCGTTCGCCCTCACCCGCGAGGGCGGTCACCTGCGCAACCGGATCGTCCATGCCGGCGGCGACGCCACCGGGCTGGAGGTCGAGCGGGCCCTGATCGCCGCGGTGCGGGCTGATCCCGAGATCGAGGTGATCGAGAACGCCCTCGTCCTGGACCTGCTGCGGGACGCCGACGGCCGCACGGCCGGCGCGACCCTGCACGTGCTCGGCGAGGGCAGCCGGGACGGCGTCGGGGCGGTCACCGCGCCCACGGTCGTGCTCGCGACCGGCGGGATGGGGCAGATCTTCGCCTCGACCACCAATCCGGGCGTGTCCACCGGGGATGGCGTGGCGCTGGCCCTGCGGGCCGGCGCCGTCGTCGCCGACCTGGAGTTCGTCCAGTTCCACCCGACCGCGCTGTGGCTGCCGCCGGCGGCTTCGGCCCAGATGGGCGCCCAACCCGGCGGCCAGCAGCCGCTGGTCAGCGAGGCGATGCGCGGCGAGGGCGCCGTCCTCGTCGACGCCGCCGGCGAGCAGGTGATGGCCGGTGCCCATCCGCTGGCCGACCTCGCCCCCCGCGACGTCGTCGCCAAGCAGATGTCGCGGGTGATGGCGGCCCAGGGCGTCGAGCACCTGTATCTCGACGCCCTGGGGCTCGGGGCGCAGACGATCGAGCGGCGCTTCCCGTCGATCACCGCCCGCTGCCGCTCGGTCGGCGTCGACCCGGTGACCATGCCGATCCCGGTCGCGCCGGCCGCCCACTACGCCTCCGGCGGGGTGCGCACCGACCTGTGGGGCCGCACCACCGTCCCCGGCCTGTACGCCTGCGGGGAGGTGGCCTGCACCGGGGTGCACGGCGCCAACCGGCTGGCGTCGAACAGCCTGCTGGAGGGCCTGGTCTTCGCGGCCCGCATCGCCCACGACATCGCGGGCACCGAGCGCGCGGGCCGGCGCGGCGACGCCGTGCCCGCCGCCCCGATCGTCGGTCGGGGCAGCGGGCTGACCGATCCGGCCGAACGCGCCGAGCTGACCCGGGCGATGACCGACGGTGCCGGGGTGCTGCGCAGTGCCGACAGCCTGCGGGCAACGGCGAAGGTCCTGGCCGGCCTCGGCGACCTGCGGCTCAGCGGTGCGACGGTGACCGCCGGCCCGCCGGCCTGGGAGATGACCAACCTGCGGACCGTCGCGACCGCGCTGGTCGCCGCCGCCGCGACCCGCACGGAGACCCGGGGCTCCCACTGGCGGGAGGACTTCGGCGAACGCGACGACGTGCACTGGCTTGGCCGGATCCTGACCCGACTCGACCCGGAGGGGGAACTGATCATCGACGTCGAACCCATGCGGCCGGCGCCGTGAGCGGTCCGCGCACCCCCCAGGCCGTGGCCGGCGAAGTGGCCGCGGACACAGCCACAGCCGCCGACCAGGCCGCGGCGGACCACTACTGGGCCGAGGTCCACAGCGGTCGGCTGTCCCCCGCCACCCGCAGCGCCCTGGCGGCGGCCGGCCTCGACCCCGAGGGCGTTGTCGCGGTGATCGGCCGAGCCGTCGCCGAGGACCTGCCGAGCTCGGAGTCGGACGGGCCGAGCGGCCGGATCGGCGCGGTCGACGCCACCTCCGAGGCAACCGTCGACGCCGCCCTGGTCGGGCACGGCGCCCTGGTCAGCCGCGCGGCCGGCACGGTCGCCGGGCTACCGGTAGCCGCGGCGGTGTTCGAGAGCCTGCTCGGCCGGTCCGTGACCGTCACCCTGACCGCCCACGACGGCGACGCCGTCTCCCCCGGCACGACGGTGGCCCGGGTCAACGGCCCGGTCCGCGGCCTGCTCACCGCCGAGCGCACCGCGCTGAACCTGCTGTGCCACCTGTCCGGGATCGCCACGCTGACCCGCGCCTGGGTCGACGCCATCGCCGGGACGGGCGCGGCGATCCGCGACACCCGCAAGACGCTGCCCGGGCTGCGTGCCCTGGAAAAGTACGCCGTGCGCTGCGGTGGGGGCCGCAACCACCGGATGTCGCTGACCGACGCGGCACTGATCAAGGACAACCATGTGGTCGCCGCGGGCGGGGTGGCAGCGGCCTTCGCGGCGGTGCGGGCCCGCTTCCCGGGGCTGCCCGTCGAGGTCGAGTGCGACACAGTCGACCAGGTCGCCGAGGCCGTCGCCGCGGGGGCGGACCTCATCCTCTGCGACAACATGACCTCGCAGGATCTGCGGGCCTCGGTGGCAATCGCCAGGCCGGCGGGGGTGCGGCTGGAGGCCAGCGGCGGGCTGACCCTACGGGTGGCCCCGGACGTCGCGGCCACCGGGGTGGACTATCTTGCCGTCGGCGCCCTCACCCACTCCGCGCCCGCTCTCGATCTCGGCCTCGATCTCGATCTCGATCCCGGCCGTCCCTCGGGACCGGACTGGGCGGGCCCGACCGTGGAGGAGTCCTGATGCTGCTCGCCATCGACGTCGGCAACACCAACACCGTCGTCGGCGTCTTCGACAGCGATGAGCTCGCCGACTCCTGGCGGGTCCGCACCGACCCGCACTCCACCGCCGACGAGCTGGTGCTGCTCTATCGCGGCCTGCTCGGCGGGCATCGGATCACGGGCGTTTCGATCTGCTCGACGGTCCCCGCGGCGCTGCGGGAGCTGCGCCGGATGGTGGTCCGGGCCTTCCGCAACACTCCGGTCGTCATCGTCGAACCGGGCACCCGGACGGGGGTGCCGATCCTGATCGACAACCCGAAGGAAGCCGGCGCGGACCGGATCATGAACACGCTCGCCGCGCACCACCTGTACGGCGGCCCGGCGATCGTCGTCGACTTCGGGACCTCGACGAACCTGGACGTGGTCTCGGCGCGGGGCGAGTTCATCGGCGGGGTCCTCGCACCCGGCATCGAGATCGCCCTGGACGCGCTGGCGTCCCGCGCGGCGCAGCTGCGCAAGGTCGAGCTCACCCCGCCGCGGTCGGTGATCGGCAAGAGCACCGTCGAGGCGCTCCAGTCCGGGATGATCTTCGGGGTCGCCGGCCAGGTGGACGGGTTGGTCCGGCGGATCCGCGCCGAGCTCGGCGCGCACGCGACCGCGATCGCCACCGGCGGACTCGCCTCACTCGTCATCAAGGAAAGCGAGACGCTCGACCGGCACGAGCCGCATCTGACGCTCATCGGTCTACGCCTGGTCTTCGAAAAGAACAGCTGATTTCGGCCGCGGCGTGATTCGTCCGGCAACTGGCGGGCGAATTCCCGACCGGCGGCCGGTCAGGTAACCGACATCTTGCCGGATCCAGGAGGCGAGGCCGGTTCCGCCGGTTACGATTCCTGCCATGCGGGACCGATCCTCGGGAGCATGGGCGGGTCGTGGTGCCGGCCGGTCCGGGCGCCTCGCCCGGCCCCTCCTTCTCGTTCTGTCGACGGTATTCCTCTATACCGCCGTGACGGTGTCGTCCGGGTGGAATGCGTCGGCTGCCACGGCGTCGCGGCAGCGCACCCTGGCGGCGCTGGGCGACTCCTATTCCTCGGGCGAGGGCAGCCCCCCCTTCGACGTGCTCGCTCCCCGCTGTCGGCGTAGCAGCCAGGCGTGGCCGCGGCGGCTCGCCGCCATGGAGCCGTCGACCACCGTCGCGCTGTTCGCGGCGTGCTCCGGGGCGACCACGGACGCCCTCAACGAGTCGTTCAAGGGCGAGCAGCCACAGTTGACCCAGTTGCGGCGGCTGCGTACCGCCCCGGATATCGTCACCATCACCATCGGCGGCAATGATATCGGTTTTAGCAACGTAATCCTGAGCTGCTTCGCCTGGAAATGTTTCTGGGATGGCAAGGACAAGCGCGAACTGGATCACATCACCAAGGAACTCCCGGATGTCCTGAGCGCGAACTATGCGGCGGTGAAGGCGGCGGCGCCGCACTCCAGGATCGTCGTGGTCGGATATCCCGAAATATTCCCGAGCAGTCAACACAAGAACACCTGTAAATGGCTGAGTAATACCGAACGACGCCAGCTCACCAGTCTGAACAGCCAGCTGAACCGGGTGATCCGGCGGGCGGCGGCCGACGCGGACGTGGAGTACGTCGCGACCGACCGGACGCTGCGCGGCCACGAGATCTGCACCAAGGACTCCTGGGTGGCCCCGATCGGCCTGTTCCCGCCGGCCCGCGACCTCAGCGCGCACCCGACCGCCCGCGGTCAGCAGGCCATCGCCACGGCGGTCGACCGCCGCCTCTCCACCGACCGCCGCTGACCCCACCTGCACCGTCACCGCCACCCTCGCCCGCACCGCCACACCCTCGCCCGCACCGCCAGATGCGCGATGCGAAGGAGGCGAGGATAATCACGCACAGTACGCAGTCGGGCCTATGTCGGGTGTGCATGCCGGTGTGGTCACAGTCATTTGACAGCGCGGTGAAGCTAGCTTTACCTAAGCTCATGCTCGTGCCACTGCCGACTCCCGCGGCGCCGCGGGAGTCGGCCACCGAAGGCGGCGCCTCGACCCGCCGCTCCCCGCGGGAGTCCAGCGCGACCGCCGCGCAGGGAATCGTCCCGCATGATCTTGCCGGCACGCTGGAACCTCGCAGCCTGTGTTACGGCGTGCCGACCGGCCCCGGCTGGGCGGACTGCGCCTTCCTCACCGAGCCGGGGGGAGTGACGCGGTCGCTGGCCCGGATCGCTCGGTCCCATCCCGGTGCCAGCCCCGAGGTCGCCGCCAGCTACCTGGCCAACTGGTACTCCGCCGCCGTCGTGGCGCCGGCCGTCGCCTCCTACATGCTGCTGCGACGAGTCCCGGACCTGAACCCGGCGCGGATGTCGCTGCGGGAGCTCGACAGCGGCTGGTACGACCGGACGGCGCTGCACGGACCCGCCGGGACGGTGCTGGCCGACGCCCGGGCAGTCGCGGGCGGCGCCCACCCCGCGAGGCCACCTGACGAGCCCGCGAGGCCACCCGACGAGGGGGCGGACCGGGTGGTCGGTGATCTCGCCGCGCTGCGGGGAGTCCTCGCGGACGAGATCCTCACCCATCTGGGGCCCTTCGTCCGGGAGCTGCGGGGGCGGGTCCGACTCGGCTATCCGGCCCTCTGGGGAGCGGTGGCCGCCCAGTGCGCACGCGCCTTCCTGCTGACCGAGCGAGCCACCGGCGACCCCGACGCGGGACGGGACGAGGCCGACGCCTTCTTCGAACGGGCGGCCCCGACCATGCGCGCCCGCCCGCGCTGGCACGAATTCGTCCATCGCGGCCGGCCCTACACCGGGATGCGCTGCGGATCCTGCTGCCTCGCGCACCGCCTCGGCGACGAGTACTGCACGACCTGTCCCTTCACCGACGACATCGAACGGGAGCGACGCATGCGCGCCTGGATAGATACGCAGGGTCACGGAGCACTTGCGGTATGACCAGTGCCCGGCACGCGCTTCAGCGACGACAGACGTAAAGTGGTTAACCGAATGCACTGGGTCTGACAATGCGCGAGATCCTTCGAGCATCGACGACGATACGTAACATCAAAACAGCAAAGCGATGCGCATGTGGCGCCAATCACAACAGAAGGCACCCCGCCATCGACTACCGTGAGTAGTGACGAGGGAGAGCCTGTCGGGGCGGGAGACCGCCTCGCGGGCGGCCCTCACGGCCCCGAGCGGGCGGGCGGCGACGGCGCCGCGCAGCTCGAGTCGTTCTGCTCTTGGCGGAACGACGTGACGGAATCATGGCTGGTCGGCCACGGTTGCCCTAAGCGTCTCCGCTGGTCGGGCCGGCAGTTGAGTCGGTCCTCCGTCCTCGACGATGAGGGCGGAGCCGGCGGGTAGGTTTCTGTTCGATGCGTGAGGACATGCCTCGGCGGAGCTAGCATGCGGATACCGGCTGTCGTGTGGTCGGTCGCAGCTCGAAGGAGCGCACATGTTCGAGAGATTCACCGACCGGGCACGTCGGGTCGTCGTCCTGGCCCAAGAAGAGGCCAGGATGCTCAACCACAACTACATCGGGACCGAGCACATCCTGCTCGGCCTGATCCACGAGGGCGAGGGCGTCGCCGCCAAGGCCCTCGAGTCCCTCGGCATCTCCCTTGAGGGTGTGCGGTCTCAGGTCGAGGAGATCATCGGCCAGGGCCAGCAGGCACCGAGCGGGCACATCCCGTTCACCCCGCGTGCGAAGAAGGTCCTGGAGCTGTCGCTCCGGGAGGCCCTCCAGCTCGGCCACAACTACATCGGGACCGAACACATCCTGCTCGGCCTGATCCGCGAGGGCGAGGGCGTCGCCGCTCAGGTGCTCGTGAAGCTGGGCGCGGACCTCAACCGCGTGCGCCAGCAGGTCATCCAGCTCCTGTCCGGCTACCAGGGCAAGGGCGAGACGGCCACCTCCGGCGCTCCGGCCGAGGGCACCCCGTCCACCTCGCTGGTGCTCGACCAGTTCGGCCGCAACCTCACCGCGGCGGCGCGCGAGTCCAAACTCGACCCGGTCATCGGGCGCGAGAAGGAGATCGAGCGCGTCATGCAGGTGCTGTCGCGTCGGACCAAGAACAACCCGGTCCTGATCGGCGAGCCCGGCGTCGGCAAGACCGCCGTCGTCGAGGGCCTGGCGCAGGCGATCGTCAAGGGCGAGGTGCCCGAGACCCTGAAGGACAAGCAGCTCTACACCCTCGATCTCGGCGCTCTGGTCGCCGGGTCCCGCTACCGCGGTGACTTCGAGGAGCGGCTGAAGAAGGTCCTCAAGGAGATCCGCACCCGCGGCGACATCATCCTGTTCATCGACGAGCTGCACACGCTGGTCGGCGCGGGCGCCGCCGAGGGCGCGATCGACGCCGCGTCGATCCTCAAGCCGATGCTCGCCCGCGGTGAGCTGCAGACGATCGGTGCCACCACCCTCGACGAGTACCGCAAGCACCTGGAAAAGGATGCCGCGCTCGAGCGCCGCTTCCAGCCGATCCAGGTCGCGGAGCCGTCGGTGGCGCACACCATCGAGATCCTCAAGGGCCTGCGCGACCGGTACGAGGCGCACCACCGCGTCTCGATCACCGATGCCGCCCTGGTCGCCGCCGCCTCCCTGGCCGACCGGTACATCTCGGACCGTTTCCTGCCGGACAAGGCGATCGACCTGATCGACGAGGCCGGCTCCCGGATGCGCATCCGCCGGATGACCGCGCCGCCGGACCTGCGTGAGTTCGACGAGCGCATCGCGGGCGTCCGCCGGGACAAGGAGTCCGCGATCGACGCGCAGGACTTCGAGAAGGCCGCCTCCCTGCGGGACAAGGAGAAGACCCTCCTGTCCGAGAAGGCGAAGCGGGAGAAGGAGTGGAAGGCCGGCGACATGGACGTCGTCGCCGAAGTCGGCGACGAGGAGATCGCCGAGGTCCTCGCGATCTGGACCGGTATCCCCGTCTTCAAGCTCACCGAGGAGGAGACCGCGCGTCTGCTCCGCATGGAGGACGAGCTGCACCGGCGGGTCATCGGCCAGCAGCAGGCCATCAAGGCCGTCTCCCAGGCGATCCGGCGTACCCGCGCCGGGCTGAAGGACCCCAAGCGTCCCGGCGGGTCGTTCATCTTCGCGGGCCCGTCTGGTGTCGGTAAGACCGAGCTGTCCAAGACGCTCGCCGAGTTCCTCTTCGGTGACGAGGACGCGCTCATCCAGCTCGACATGTCCGAGTACATGGAGAAGCACACCGTCTCGCGGCTGGTGGGCTCCCCGCCCGGATACGTCGGCTACGAGGAGGGCGGCCAGCTCACCGAGCGGGTGCGGCGCAAGCCGTTCTCGGTCGTCCTGTTCGACGAGGTCGAGAAGGCCCACCCCGACGTCTTCAACACGCTCCTACAGATCCTGGAGGACGGTCGCCTGACCGACTCCCAGGGCCGGCTGGTCGACTTCAAGAACACCGTCCTGATCATGACGTCGAACCTGGGCACCCGGGACATCTCCAAGGGCCCCGGTATCGGCTTCGCCACCGGTCAGGGCGCCGTCGACTACGAACGGATGAAGGCGAGGGTCCAGGACGAGCTCAAGCAGCACTTCCGGCCGGAGTTCCTCAACCGGATCGACGACATCATCGTCTTCCACCAGCTCTCCGAGAACGAGATCATCCAGATCGTCGATCTCATGCTGGCCCGGGTGGACATCCAGCTCAAGGACAAGGACATGGCCCTGGAGCTGACGTCGGCCGCCAAGGCGCTGCTGGCGAAGAAGGGTTACGACCCCGTGCTCGGCGCCCGGCCGCTGCGCCGGACGATCCAGCGCGAGATCGAGGACGTCCTGTCTGAGAAGATCCTGTACGGCACGCTCAAGCCGGGCGAGATCGTCGTCGGCGACGTCGAAGGCGAGGGGGACGACGCCAAGTTCGTCTTCCGCGGCGAGACCAAGCCGACCCAGGTTCCGGACGCGCCGCCGATCGACCTCGCCAAGTCCAGCGAGTAGCACCACCGGCGCGCAACCAGCGCCGTCGGCCCGCGGGTGAGCCTCGGAATCCCACCAGGTTCCGGGGCTCATCTGTCGGGTCAGCTACAGGTTCGGGTCAGGTGTAGGCATCCCAGGCGAGGCTCGCGGCGAGACCGAGTGCGGCCAGCCCGATGAGTACCCGTAGAGCGTCGCTCGGCAGCCGGCGCACGATCAGCGGCCCGGCCGCGCCGCCGATCAGCAGGCCGACGGCCAGCGGCGCCACCGCTGCCCAGTGCACCGGTCCGAAGACCGCGAACCCCGACGACACGTTCTTGATCGCGTTGACCCGAGCCAGCGGCTCGGGAATCGCCACCGCCAGCACGGCGAGCAGCGCCACGCCGCCGCCAGCGCCGAAGTAGCCCAGGTAGATCCCCCGCGGCGAGCACCGCCGCGCCGCCCTCGGCCGGCGCTTCGACCCGCCGGGTGAGGATCCGGGGTTGCGCCCACAGCAGCACGGCCGCCCCGGCGATCAGCACCGGCACCGCGCGCTCGAACGTCCGCTCCGGCAGCGTCAGCAGCAGGACGGCGCCCACCGCCCCGCCGGCGAGGGTCATCACCGCGAACCGGGCGGCGGCCTGGCCCGCAAGTTCGGGCCGCGACCCGGCGGCCGCGCCCACCGCCACGAACAGCAGCGCCGTCGTGTTGGTGACGTTCGCCGCCAGCGGCGGCAGCCCGGTGGCGAGCAGCGCGGGGTAGGAAACGAGCGACGCCAGCCCGGCAACGGTGCTGGTGATGCCGGCCAGCACGCCGGCGCCGAGCAGCAGGGCGGCGTCGGCGGCAGTCATGGTCGCTCCCCGGTCACCCGTCCCCGGGACAGCGGGCGGATGCGCCGTCCCCGGACAGTAAGGGTCCACGGGTCGGGTGCCGGCGGCGCCTGAACGTCGGCTAACCCACACCATGTTCGGTCGACGGGCGGCCGCAGGCCATGACACCATGCTTGATGCCGTGGCAAGCAGGCCCACGGCGTCGGACATCAGGATCGGATATCAGGCGGGATCGGGTGGAGTGACCGGCGGTGCCAAGGAAGCCTACGGCGTCCATCTGGCCTTCGGCGCCGACCCGGCGACGGCCATGGTCGTCTCCTGGCTGACCCGCGGCCCCGTCACCCGGCCCGCGGTGCGCTGCCGTGCCGGGCCCGGCACGTCCGGCGAGGCGGTCCCGGCGAACACCCGTTCCTATCGGGATGTCCACACCGGCGAGACCGTCTTCGCCCATCACGCGCCCCTGTCCGGGCTCCGGCCGGCCACGGACTACGCCTTCGCGGTCGAGCACGACGGCCGCCCGCAGGCGGCGGACGGTTCGTTCCGTACGGCGCCGGGGTCGCGGGCCGCCTTCAGCTTCACCTTCTTCGGCGATCAGGGCACCGATCGGCCGTACGACCCGTTCGGCTCGCCCGCCTCCGGGTACGCCGTGGCCGGCGTCGAGCGGTGCGCGCCCCTGTTCGCGCTCGCGGGCGGAAATCTGTCCTACGCCAACCAGCGTGAGGACCCCGTGCGGACCTGGTCTGACTGGTTCACGATGATCAGCGCGTCCGCGCGGCTACGGCCGTGGCTGCCGTGCGTCGGTAACCACGAGATCGAGCGGGGAAACGGGGCACTGGGGCTCGCGGCCTACCAGACCTACTTCGAGCTGCCGCCGAACAGGGAAGAAAACTACCTTGCGGGCCTGTGGTACGCCTTCACCGTCGGCGCGGTCCGCTTCGTGGTGCTCAGCGCCGACGACGTCTGCTACCAGAACAGCGGCCCGATCTACCTGCGCGGGTTCAGCGCCGGCCGGCAGACCGCCTGGCTCGCACGGACCCTGAAGCAGGCCCGCGCCGACCCGGGCATCGACTGGATCGTGGTCGCCATGCACCATACGGCCCTGTCCACCTCGGCCGATCACAACGACGCCGACCTGGGCATCCGGGAGGCCTGGCTGCCGCTGTTCGACCGTCACGCAGTGGACCTCGTGCTCTACAGGCACGAGCACCACTACGAACGCAGCCACCCGGTGCGAGGCGCCGTCCCCGGCAGCAGGACCCTCGTCCCCCGGCCGGTTGCGGGGGCGGCCGGGGCCGGGGATCCGGACGAGTCCGGCGGCGCCGTCGTCGACACGTCGGCGGGAACGGTCCATCTGATGGTGGGCACCGGGGGCTCGTCGTCGCCGTCCGCGGACACGCTGCTGGATCCGCCCGCCGGACGGATCGTGGTCGGGGTCCGCGACCACGAACCGGGGCGCCGGCGCCGGCCCGCCGTCCACGAGCTCGAGGACGCGTCCTGGTTGGCCTTCCGAGCACCCGATCACCCCTACGCGTTCGCCGGGTTCGAGGTGGATCCCGGCGAGCCGGGCGGGATGACCCGCATTCGGGTGACCGCATACGACTCGAGTTCCCCCGACCCGGTGCCGTTCGACCAGGTGACGCTGGTCCGACCCAGAACCGCCGCGGCACCGACCGCCTTCCGTGACGAAAAGCGCTCCGGCCACGCCGCCGACCCGAATAAACGTCACACCTGGTGAAGGAGGCTCCTCCACCCGCCGGCGCGAAGAGATGATCTCCGGAAGCTCACCCGAACGCCTTTCGCCGGAACAGCCCGGCCACTCCCGCCCGGCGGCAGGCGCCCACTCGACGGCGCGCCGCGAAACCAGAACGGTCCGCCGCACATGCCGCTGCACGCCACGTCGGCGGATGCAGCCGACGAAAAGCCGCCGACGGCGTCGGCGCTCCCGGCTCCGGCGCCCGCACCGGGAGTTCGGATCACTCGGACCGGGATGATTTTTTGGCCTTCCGCTGGACTGACCGAGGTTCGAGGAATAACTTTTCGCCAGTAGGCAGTAATTGGTCGACTACACGATCATTGTCCACTGGTGGCAAACCGGGGGGACGTCCATTGTCGAGGAAGCAGAGGACGCCGGGTGGGGGCAGCTCATCCCGCCCATGCGTCAAAACCCGGTCATCCATTGACCGGCAGCATTGCCCGACAGGAAAACAACGCCGGTCCCGCCACCTCTCGAAGGCCAATCGTGCACCGGCAAACCGGGCACGGAGGAATGAACATCGTCGGGCCCGATGGAATACTCGGGCGCGCCGCGGGACGACCGTCGCCCTGCGGACCCTGCTCGACGCGTTGCGCAGCCCCAAGGCGTTCGATCAGGTCGTCCACACGGTGCCGATCATGCCTGGCGTGATCGGCTGTGCGCCTCGGGCGGTCCGATCGGACCCTGCGCCATGGGAAACGAGCCGTGCCGATCCCGCGGAGCCGGTCGAGCCCAGCATCGAGATCGTCTGGACCGCGGCGACGCAGGGCGCCGGCGTACTGCGGCTGGCCCCCGTCCGAGGCGCCGGGATGCTCGAGGTCCAGTTCCCGGACCTGCGGCCATGAATCGCGTGGGCCCCGCGGCCACGGACAGCGCCACCTCCGCGCGGGGCGCCAACCCAGCGGTGACCCGCATCGACCAGATCGTCTATGCCTGGTCCAGGCGGACACGGGCCGACACCGAGAATTACTTTCCCATCGCGAGTTCGCTGAGCTCCGCGATGACCCGTTCGTGGAACGGCCTGCTCGCCGCCCAGGTCAAGGCGGGCGACAGTCCCACCGACCACCCGCCGGCCGCGCTCGCCTACGTCGTCAGCGTGCCCGATCGGCCCGTCCGGGACGACCAGTTCGACGTGCCGGACGCCGCGCTCGTCCACCGCGTCCAGGTCGCCGGCCGAAACGGTGCCGGCCGCGGCCGGCTGCGGGCGCACGTCCTGATCGGGCGGGCCGACTACCTGACCGAACGGGTTGCGCTGGCGTTGTACGCGGCCGGTGGGGCCACGGCCGGCGGCGCCCGGACCACGCCGCGGCTGTCCCCCCTGCACCTCGACGACCTCACCGCGCAGCGACGGACCGGTGAGCGGACCCTGCGCCAGGCCGCCCGGGTCCCCGCCCGGCGCAACCGGCTGACCGCCCTGGTCTCGACGGTGCTCACCTGGTCGTGGACGGAGCGACCGTTCATGGTGTCGCACACCGGCCCGGACGAGGCCATCACGCTGATGTGGGCACTCGTCGAGATGCTCGAAGGGGTACTCCCCTACCGGCTCACCTTCGCCATCCACGCCGCTTCGCCCGCCCCCGGTCTCCCGGCGCCCGGCGCCCGCGCCGCCACTGCGCCGAACCAGTCGGCGTCGGCGTCGAACCGCGAGACGTTGGCCGTGGAGCACGGGCCGGCGGCATCCGACGGCGCCACCACCGGCTCGGGCCCCTCCGCACCCCGATTCCTGTTCGTCCCGGTCCCGCCCGAGCTCGTGGCCGGTGCCGACCCGGCGGCAATTCAGGTGGATCCACGTGTCGCACCGCCGGTCCCCCCGGCCCTGGTCGGCGGGGAGGCGTTCCAGCCGCACGATCCCGGGCACTGGTGCCGCCGGCTGGTGGCGAGAAGCGCACGGGACGCGGCGGTGGACCGACCAAGCGAACCGCCCCCGAGCCCGGAGACCGCGGCGGGTCAACCGTCCCCCACCCAGGCCATGGCCTTGCCGGCGGATGCACGATCATCCGCCGCGGCGCCGCCGGCCGCCGGGCATGCGCGTGCGGTCGTCGAACACCTGCACGACGCCTACAAGTTGCTGCTGGCGCCGGGACCCGCCGATGAGGACGGCACCGACCCGGCAGGCCGGCTGATCGCGATCCTGGCCCGCCCGGTCGGTCTGCCCATCCACCTTCCGAGCGCCGAACGGCTGCGCGGGCAGTTGCGCCGCTTCGCGGGCCAGCTGACGGGACCGCTTGCCGGTGCATCCAATCGGCAGTTGAGATCGCCGGCAGGATGGGGGGAACGGACCGAGCCGACGTCGCGGGAGCAGGGCCGTGCCATGGTCGTGGCCAGCGTGCTCGGGTTGCCGCGGACGTCGAGGCCGCCGTCGTCGAGGAGCAACGGCAGGTCGAGGGGGCTCTGACTGCGCTGGCCGACGATCTCGCCGCGCTGCGCGGCCCGTCGCCCACCCGCGGCGCCGAGGAGTCGCTGCGCCAGGCGATCCCGCCCCTCGCCACCGGCCTGGAATCGATCCTCTCGTCGTACCGGCTCCCGTCGGCCGGCGGCAGCGCGCTGCGGCTCGCCACCGCGACCCTCGACGCGCTGCGCACCGTCCGTCCGGGAAGGCCCCCGTCCACCACCTACTGACCCGGCACGACCGACCAACCCGCCACCACCGACCGGTTCCACCCGGACGAACCCTCGCCGCCGGCGCACGGCCCTTCCTCGAGGCACTGGCGGCGGCCCGCGTCGTCCCGCGTCATCCCAGGCGGAGCTGCATGACCTGGGCGCTGAGATCGCCGAACGCGGCGCGATCCGGCGCCGGCGGCGCTCCTTCGGACTCCCCGTGTTCGCTTTCACCTTGGCCGCCGGCCGTGCTCGCCCTGTTCGCGCTGGTCCGGTGACACCACCGTTCGCCGGGCCGACGGGTGACGACCGTGAGCGCGCCCGGCGCGCTCCCACGGCACGTCGTGCCCGGCACGGGGTCCGGCGGGCAGCTGGCTCCGGTAGGCACCGCCCGGCGGCGGCACCCCGACGGCGGCCGGGCGGGCACAGACCTCCGGGGTGCCGCGGTCCCGCCGCCGCACCCGACCGGCGAAAGGATCACCACGGCTGCCCCGTTCGCTCTACTCGGGGCCGTTGGAGTCTGGAACAATGACCAGCACCTGTGTCGGTGTCGCGACACACCAGGGGTTGGCGGTGCGTCGATGCCCTTGGGTAGGAGAAGGACGGCTGGCGACACGTCCGACAGCGTGATCGTGAATGGTTCGGCGAGGACGGAGGCCATGGGTAGCTCGCTGGTTCCGATCATGCTCATCGTGGTGCTGCTGGTAGCCCTGGTGATCTTCTTCGCCCTGAACAACCGGCCGGTTCGGCAGGGAAGCCAGCGCCGCGGCCGCGGGCTGGATCATCAGCGGCATCGCTCCGGTACGGTGCCGCTGCGAGACAGCTCCGACGCCGCCGCGCCGGATGGGATCGTGCCGGGCTTCACCGAGCCGGCGCCGGTCCCCTCCGCCGCGCACACGGCCGACGACGCAGGCGACGGCCCGGAAGCGGGCGTGTCGTGGGGAGGGGATGTGACCGCGCAGGTTCCAGTCGGCGGGGAGGTCGGCGGGGAGAACAGTCGCGATCCCGACGCGACCGGTTGGACCCCGCCCCCCGCCGCTCCGCCGTATCAGCATCAGTCCTTCGAGGATGAGCGGGAGGACGCCACCCGCTACTACGACCCGCAGACCGGTGACTACCCGATCGCGTCGCCCACGACGACCTTCGTCGCGAAGTCGGCCGCACCGGGCGCCGAACCGGCGGGCAGGCGGGCGGCCGCGGGCGACCCGCGGTGGGAGAGCACGTCGACCGCGACCACGTATCCCAACACCGCCTCCGCCTCACCGCGGGAGCAGGCGGCCGATCTGATGGCGACCGAGCCCGAGCAGACCACGGCCGCCCCGCTGCGGCTGGCCGCCGCCGGCCGGACCCGCCGGGGCAAGCGCGGCGGTCCCAACGAGGACGCGTTCGTCGTCGTGGACGGCCTGCTGGCGGTTTCGGACGGCGTCGGGGGCGAGGCCGCCGGCCAGATCGCCTCCACACTGACCGTCACCACCGTGGCCGGCTTCCGTCCTCAGTACGCCGAGGATCCCCTGGAGGGTCTGCGCAGGGCGGTGGAGCGGGCGAATCGGGTGGTCCGCACCCGGGCCCGGGAGGAACCGACCTGGCTGGGCATGGCCTGCACACTGGACGTCGTCATCCTCGGCCGGCAGCACAACACCGGCGAGTACCTCACCGTCGCCCACGTCGGCGACAGCTCGGTGTGGCTGCAGCCGGGCCGGGGGCGCCCACGGGCGCTGACCACCCCGCACGCGATTCGCAACGGCCCGCTGCTGAACGCCGTCGGTCTCGCCGACGAGATCGAGGCCGACATCTTCAGCGAGCCGGTCCGGGCCGGTGACCGGGTCGTCCTCGCCAGCGACGGCATCACGAAGGTGATGACGCCCGAGCAGCTCGACGGCCTGCTCGGCGAGCTGGGCTCCGAGCCGCCCGAACGGGCCGCGGATGCCCTCGTCGAAGCCGCCCTGCTCGCCGGAGCCCGCGATGACACCACCATCGTCGTCGCCGACCTGGTATCCGAGCCCTCCGCGCGGTGAGGCCGATCGGACGGCCGGCGCGGCGAACCCGGCGTCGGCGGTCTCGATCCCGCCCTCGGCAACCCGACCGGGACAGCCACGGTGATCAGCCGTGGCGCACCCGGCGGCCGGGGCGGGCGCGCCGGCGTCGGGCATCGACTCGGACGCTGGGCTACCCGCCCGCAGCTTGTCGCCGGCCGGCTGGCCCGCTGGCTGCGCCGTCATCTGCTGGGGACGTTCGCCGTCCTCGGGGTGATCGCGTTCAGCCTCGGCCTGATCGGGATGTACCGGCAGTTCCGCAGTGAGCCGGCGATGTTCAACTGGCCCAACATCGTGTTCTTCACCGCGACCCTCTTCCTCGCCGACGGGACGGTCTTCCAGGACGGCGGGCGGTACCCGCTGGCGCTGGAGATAGCGCGGTTCCTCGCGCCGGTGGCGACGGCCGTCGGAGTCGCCGACGGCGTGAGCACGATCTTCGCCCAGCGCTTCGAACGCTTCCGGGCCCGCCACTCCCGCCATCACGTCATCGTGTGCGGCACCGGCCCCACGGCGTCGGCGCTCGTCGACAAGCTCTCCCGGTCCAAACGGGTGGTGCTGGTCGCCGAGGACGCGGAGCGGGAGTATCCGGACGCCGAACTCCCGCCCGGCCTGCTGCGGGTCGTCGGCGACCCGATGGAGCCGCTGGTGCTGGCGAAGGCCGGGGTCGCCCGCGCGGACGTGGTCTACGGCTGCCTGCCGGACACCTCGTCGAACCTGGCCATCGCCCTCGCCGCCCGGCGCCTGGCCGCCGATCGGGCGAAGCAGCCGCTGCGCTGCGTGGCCCAGGTAGGCGACCTCTCCCTGATCCCGCACCTGCGGGCCCGACGGATCGGGTTCAATGACGACAGCGGATTCCGGCTGGACTTCTTCGCCGTCGAGGTGCTCGGCGCGCGCGCCCTGCTCAACCGCTACCCGCCGAGCTGGACCGCCCCGGATCGCGGTGAACAACCGCCCGTCGTGCCGGCGTCCCTGGCCGTTCTCGGGCTGTCAGGCCTCGGCCGCGCCCTGGTGATAGAGCTGGCCCGCCGCTGGCTGGCCCTGGTCGGGGCGGGCGGCCCGCTGCTGCCCATCGCCGTGGCCGATCCGGCGGCCGATGAGATACTCGCCGCGTTACGCGTCCGAGAACCCGCGCTCGCCCGGGTCGCGCTCACCGGTCACAACACCCCGAACGGCGAGCTGCCGCCGGCCGTCATGGAAGCGGATGGTCCCAACGGGCCCCCCGAGTTCGTCTACGTCTGCCAGAGCGACGAGGAACGAGCGCTGCTGTGCGGGCTGGACGCGGCGCAGGTGCTCAACGGCCGCTTCGGGGTCGCGCGGACCACGGTCATCGTGTGCACCGGCCGGCAGCGCAGCCTGCAGGACGTCTTCGGCCGCCCGACGTTCCCCCGCCCGCCGACCCCGCTGCCGGGGCCGCTGCTGGAGGACCTCCTGGGCGGCGTGCGCTTCTTCGCCGTCAACGACGAGGCGCTCCCGCTCGACCTCGGCGACACCGACCTGATCGAACGCTTCGCCCGGGCGAGCCACGAACGCTACCTGGCGGCGGAACGCCGTCGGGGCACCGCGATGGGGTCCAGGCCAGCGATGGTGCTGTGGGAGGAGCTCCCGGATGACCTGCAGGACTCCAACCGGGCGCAGGTCGCCCAGTTCGGGGAGATCCTGCAGGCGGCGCAGACGCTGATGCTGATGCCGGCAGGGGAGGCCGACACCGACTTCGCGTTCACCGCGGACGAGATCGACGAGCTCGCCCAGCAGGAACACCAACGGTGGCGCCGGGAGCGGGAGGCCCGCGGCTACACCCTGGGGCCGACTCAGCAGAACGGTCCCGACCGCCGCCACCCCGCGATCGTCGACTGGTCGGCGTTGTCCGAGACCGACCGGGAACGCGACCGCGATGTCATCCGCAGTCTGCCGGCGGTCCTCGCCCATGTGGGGCTGCGCATCGTCCGCCTCGACGATTCCGCCTGACTCCCGGCTGATCCCGAGCGGGGCGGGGCTGCTGTCAGGAGATGTGCTGATCCACCGGGCAGTCCAAGGCGCTGGCCCGGGTCAGGCCATCGACCGAGAGCCGGGCGGACAGGCGCACCGGCCCGGACGCCTCGGTGAGGATGCCCGTCCAGCCGCCGGCGGCGCGGAACACGCACGCCCGCCCCGCCGACAGCCGCCAGTAGGGCGTGTAGTGGACGAGCACGGTGGCGACCCCGGGCGTGCGGAAATCCACCCCCACCGAGCTGACCCCGAGCTCGGTCAGGCTCGCCGGCCCCTGCACCAGACCGGCGGAGTCGGTGACGAGCCAGACCTTCCAGTGCGGGTTGTGCCAGGCGAGTTCGAGGTAGGGCAGGCCCGCCCGCAGCAGTTTCGCCTCCGCCACGGCGGACGGGTCGAGCTCCACGTCGGGCAGGGCGACGTAGCGGATGCCCCGGGCGAGCAGCCACTCGTGGTAGGTCTCGGCGTTCAGGCTGCCGTCGTAGAACAGCGCGTTGTACTTGCTGTCGAGCTGGCGCAGCCAGCCCCGGGCCATCGGCACGGACGGCGCGACGAAACGAGCCTCCCAGTGGGCCCGGGTGAACGGGACCTCGACCCGCCCGGCCGGCACCGGCGCACCGCGGTCGAGGTAGTCGAGCAGCTCGGTGTAGTACCCGGCGGACGAGGACGGATCGCCCTGGGTGAGCAGCGCGCCGTGGATCGGACCGATCTGCCAGCCGATCAGCGGGATCGCCACGATCGCGAGCACCCGGCGACGGTCGGCGAGCAGCAGTGCCGCCGAGGGGCCGGCCAGCAGCGTCGCCGGTCGGGTGATGTTCCCCCCGACCTGGGAGGGGATGAAGAAGAACACCGCCGCCGCGGCCGCCCACAGCAGCAGACCGTGCCGGATCGCCCGGGCGCCCTTCGGGACCACCAGCAGACCCACCGCGATGAGCGCCAGCAGCGACAGGAAGGTCAGCGCCGGGAAGGGCTGGTAGCCGTCCTCCGGGAAGGCCAGCGCGACGGCGATCCCGGCCCCGGCGCCGGCGAACGGCAGCACGCGGCGCCAGCCGATGGTCAGCAGCAGCGCAGCGCCGACGAGCAGCACGAAACCGGCGGCCAGCGGCGAGGCCAGCGACGACAGCACGGCGCCGGCCCAGGTCAACGTCGTCCGGCGTTCGCGCGCCCCGAGCAGCGCCAGCGCGCCGAACGCCATCCCGAGAGCGAACGGCATCCGCCCGACGACGAGGTTCGACACCGTCGCGACAGCGAACCAGACCAGGACTAGGTCGTACCCCGACCGCCGGCCCGGCCCGCGCAGCAGCCGGCTCACGATCACCGTGGAGGCGACGCAGGAGATCGCGCCGAGGAGCTGGACCCCCAACAGCGCACCGAGCGGCGGGAACAGCACGCTGTACCCGGGTATGGTGTGGCCGCCGTACCATTGATCGTCCCAGAGGACCGCCCCGCCGTGGCGGAACAGCCACACCCGGTACTCCTGAGCGGGGGTGTCCGGGCCGGTCACGCCGAGCCCGACGCACAGCAGGCACAGTGCCGCGGTCAGCGTCCACGGCCACCGGCGCACGGCCGCGACGACGACGAGCAGGCCCCGCACAACCCGCCCGTGGTGCCGCGGCGGCTCGAGGGCGATGAAGGGGGTCTGGGGCAGTGGAGCCACGCGAGACTCGGTCTCGCCGGCCGGCAGCGCCACAAGCGAGGTCATCAGTCGACTACCAAGCGTGGCGTCGACCGGGGAGCCGGGCGCCGCGAGCGCTGTCACCCGCGACCTCCCAAGGCGTCGACGACGGTCCGTCCGCCGCATCCCACCGATCATCTCCCGCCGGCCCACCGGCAGGCGACCGGCCGGCCACGGCCACCTCCTCGCCGGTGGCGCGCGGCGACCGCGGACCGTCCGCCAACAGGGCCTCGACCAGCGTCATCTGGCTGATCATCGGCGGAACCGGCGCCGCGGTCGCGGCCATGCTGGCCGAGGGGCGGCTCAGCCCACGCGATCCGTACGTCACCGATCCCTCGTCCTGGTTGGGAATTCTCCCATCGACCCCGCCGGCGGAGACCGCAAGGGGCGTTCTGGCCGGGGTGTCCGCGCTCAGCGTCATCACGCTGTGTCTGTGCTGGGCTCTGCTGGTACGCGCGATGGCCGCCGGGCGGGTGTCCACCCGCGCCGGGCTCGCAGCGGCCGCCGCCTGGAGCCTGCCCTTCGCCGTCGGCCCGCCGTTGTTCAGCCGGGACGTATACGCCTACGCCGCCCAGGGCGAGCTGGCCCGACTCGGCCTGGACCCGGCGACCCACGGCGTGGCCACCCTGCTGACGGCCGGGGCGCCGGGCGGTTCGGGCCGGACGTTCGTGTCGGCGGTCGACCCGCGCTGGTGGCACACCCATACCCCCTACGGCGGCGCCGCGGTCGCGGTCGAGAAGGTCGCGGCGGCGATCGGCGGCGGGCCCGCCGGCACCGTCGTGGTGCTCCGGGTGGTCGCCGTCCTCGCCACAATCGCCATGATCGGCCTGTCGCTGCGCCTCGCCGGGCCCGAGCCGGCCCGGCGCCACGCGGTTGCGGTCCTGGTCGCGGCGAACCCCGTGGTCGTCATCCATCTCGTCGGCAGCGCGCACCTCGACGCGATCGCCGCCATGCTCGTCGTCGCCGCCCTCGTGATGGACCGCGCCACCCGCCGCACGAAGGGGCCGCACCCGCAGACGGCGGGCCCGGGACGGACCGAGGTGGGCGGGATCGTTGCGGGCGCGGCCGCGACGGGCCTGGCGTGCCTCGCGGGCAACGTCAAGGCGACCGCCCTGCTCTGCGTCGGTTGGCTGGTGTTGGCCCACCTGCTGGCCGCGCGGCGGGCGCCGCGGCCGGTGCGGGCGGGCGCCGTGCGCCTCACCGCGGACGTCGTCGCCGTCGCCGTCGCCTCGGGCCTGAGCATCGCCGCAGCGGGTTTCGGCCCGACCTGGATCCGGGCGCTGTCGACATCGGGCGCCGTGACCACCGGAATCGCTCCCGCCTCGATCCTCGCCACGGCGGCCGACGGCGTGCTCGCGCTGGTCGGCGTGCACCCCGCGGACGGCACGTCGCAACGGGTGACCCGGGCGCTGTGCCTCGCGGCCGCGGCGGCCGTCGTCCTCGCGCTCGCCCTGCGCGCCTGGCGCCGGACACCACCGGCCGAGGCACAACCCGCCGGGACACCACCGGCCGGGACGTCGTCCGCCGAGACGTCGCCGGCGGGCGGTGACCGGACGTTTCGGGCCTTCGCCGACCATCAGCCCGACCTGGTCGTCGTCGGCTTCGGTGGTCTGGCCGTGGCGCTCGGCAACCCGGTGGTCTACCCCTGGTACCTCGCGCTGTGCCTGGCGCCGCTCGCCGTCCTCGCGGCACCCGGCGCCCCGGCCGGGCGGCGGGTGGGGCTGCTGGCGGGCACGGCCGCGGGGCGCACCGCCGCCGTGCTGGTCCTGGCCTCCACCTTGCTGTGCTTCGCGACCCTCCCGCCGCTCGCGGCCACCTGGCGGCTACTCGGCACCGTCGGCGTGGCCGCCCTCATCACCGTCGCCGCGCTGGCCGTCGCGGCCGGGGCCGCAACCGCGCTGCTGGCGGCGCGGCGGCGGCCCGCACCGCCCACCAGCACACCATGATCAGGCCGAGGTTGCGCCCGACCAGCAGCAGGCTCAGCACGATCCGGCCCTGGATGACGTCGTTGTACCGCCACGGGTAGATGAGCTGGGTCAGCGCGACACAGGTCAGCAGCGCCACCGGCAACCGCGCGCGCGGTCCCCGCGGCCGGCCGCGGGGACCGGGGCCGGTGCCGGGGCCGTCGGTGCCGCTCGTGGCCGGGGGGTCGACTGCGAGCCCCGCGGCGACCAGCGCGATGATCCACACGAGGTACTGCGGGCTGAGCACCCGGGCGGTGACGACGACCACGACGACGAGCGCGAGGGCTCGCCCGGCGAGCGTCCCGGCCACCGCCCGGGCTGCCCCGTCACCCGCCGGCAGCCGGCCCCGCGTCCACCACCACACCGCCGCGACGACGATGGCGACGGCCTCGAGCAGGCTGCATGCCGTGGCGACGGCACGCGCCACCGAGCCGCCGAACTGCAGGGAACCGTAGGAGTAGTCGGGCGTCGGCCCGCCGAGCATGTGGGCGACGACGAACGGCGTCGCGGCCACCGCCTCGACCTGCAACCCGCGGGCCTGCTGCGCGCTGAGGAAGCCGAGGGCCTCGCGCCACCATCCGGTCAGCGTGAGGACGGCGGCGAGCAGCCCCACGGCGCCCAGCAGCCCGCCGACCAGGCGGGCCGCCCCCGACCGCAGCCAGGCCGGCCACCGTGCCGGCGAGCCCGCCGGGACCGGCACCGCGACCAGCAGCAGCAACGGCCACACTTTGAGCAGCGCCCCGACGCCGAGGTGGAATCCAGCGCGGCCGAACCGGGCGCGCGACACGGCGAGCACCGCGGCGAGCGCCGCCGCCGCCGGTAGCAGGTCGAACCGGGCCAGTGCCACCGGACCCAGCGTGGTGATCCCGACCACCCAGAACAGCGCCGCGCCTCGGTCGCGCCGCGCCAGCGCGCCGGTCACCGCGAGGTCGGCGAGAAGGGTCAGCACGAGGAACGCCACCCGATAGGGCACCGCCGAAAGGGTGTGAGCGAGCTCCGGTAGCACGAGCGCGACCGCCGCTGCAGGCGGGTACTGCCAGCGATCATCGCCGACGGGCAGGCCGCCGCCGTGGCCGAGATCGTGCGCCCAGCCGGCGTAGATTCGAAGATCACCCAAGACGCTCTGCTGAGCACCGAACGCCTGGCCGGCCAGGACACCGACGACGAGCAGCGCGCGGCTGAGCAGCCAGGCACCCCACAACCGACCGACGGTCAGACGGGGGGCACCCGGACCGGTCCGGGATGTGGCCACCGGGCCGCCGGCGGCGGCCGGCTCCGGAGCCGGCGGGCGGGGCGGCCCGGCGGACGGGGCCGACTGATCCGCGCGCACGACCGCGACCGTACCCGCCCGTTCGGGCGGCCCGAGGCGCGCCCTCGATGCGCCGGGCGGAGGGCCTCTGCCGTCACCTATTGTTTGCGCCATATCGAGTCACTGCCACGGCACGCAACGGAGCGCGCCGTGGCCGACGAACCCGGCGGCGCGTTCGACGGCAGAGGGTGACTCGAAATGCGCCGCGGAGGTGCCTGTGATCCTCGGATCCGGCTCAGCATGGGACACGGCCTGCGTTCAACTGGCGAACGCGGCCCGTCATCTGGGCCTCGACGACGGACTGCACGACCTGCTCCGCACGCCCCGCCGGGCGATCACCGTCAGCGTGCCACTGCTGCGTGACGACGGCTCGCTGATGGTGCTGACCGGCTACCGCGTCCAGCACAACCTCGCCCGCGGCCCCGGCAAGGGCGGCATCCGCTACCACCCCAGCACCGACCTCGACGAGGTCAAGGCACTGGCGATGTGGATGACCTGGAAGTGCGCGCTGATGGGGATCCCCTACGGCGGGGCGAAGGGCGGCATCGCCGTGGAGCCGGCGCTGCTGTCCCGTCAGGAACGCGAGCGCATGACCCGGCGCTACGCCGCCGAGCTCGTTCCCCTGATCGGGCCGGAGAAGGACATCCCGGCCCCCGACGTGGGCACCGACGAGCAGACCATGGCCTGGATCATGGACACCTACTCCGCCCACACCGGCCACATCGCCACCGGCGTCGTGACCGGCAAGCCGCTGTCGATCGGCGGCTCCGCCGGGCGGGCCGGGGCGACCAGCCGCGGCGTGCAGCTCGCGCTGTTCGCCGCGCTGCGCCAGACCGGGCGGGACCCGCACGACACGACCGTCGCCATTCAGGGCTTCGGCAAGGTCGGGGCGCTCGCCGCCCAGTACCTGCACGACGCCGGCTGCAAGATCGTCGCGGTCTCGGACGTCAAGGGCTGCATCTACAACCCGCAGGGCCTCAACCCGGCGGCCCTGATCCGCCACCTCGCCGAGGGGGCGGAGACCGTCGTCGGATTCCCCGGCACGGACACTCTCACCAACGACGACCTGTTCGAACTCGACGTGGACGTCCTGGTCCCCGCGGCCCTCGAAGGCGTGATCACCATCGAGAACGCCGACCGGATCAAGGCCCGAATCATCGTCGAGGGGGCCAACGGCCCGGTGACAGCCGAGGCCGACCGGATCCTGGAGGACCGGGGCGTGATGGTCGTGCCGGACATCCTCGCCAACGGCGGCGGCGTCGCGGTCTCGTACTTCGAGTGGGTGCAGGACATGCAGGCCTACTTCTGGTCCGAGGACGAGGTCAACGACCGGCTGCGGACCCTGATGGAGCGGGCCTACGGCGAGGTGGCGATGCTCGCCACCACGCAGGGCGTCAGCATGCGCACCGCGGCGCACATCATCGGGGTGAGCCGGGTGGCCGAGACCCACCAGACACGCGGCCTGTACCCCTGAGGGCCCGCCTGCCGATCCCCTGTTCCACCTGAACCAGGCGTCCCTTCCCCCACGGGTCGCAACCCCGACCGACGGGGTGCTCGCCGGCGCGAGATGACCCGCGCCGGCCCCGAACGGGCCGCGCCGGGCGGCATCCCGGGCCCTCGGGCCCAGGGCTGCCACCGGACGGTGCCGGTCGCCGAGTTGCCGATGGTGACCACGGTCAAGGCCACCGATCGTGCGAGCTCTCGGCAACTCGTGCGGCTGCCCGACCGAGCACACCAAACCGGGACGCGGGCCGCTCAGCGGCCGCGGCCGGTGCGGGCGCGACGCCGTGGCCGGCCGCCGGCGGAGTCCGGCCCCACCGGAGATCCCATCTCGGGGAACGCCACCTCGGTGGTGGAGAACACCGCCGCCTGTGCCGCGGCGGCGGCGACGGCGAGCAGGGCGTCGCGGTCGTCTGCCGGCGCGGTGCGGTTTCGCCGGCGGTGGCCGCAGCGCTCGCAGGCATGCGTGAGGATCACGTCGTGCGTCCGGGTCTCGACGGCCACCGGACGCATCACCCCACCGCAGCCGGCCGCGCGGTCGCCGGGATGCACGTCGACGTGGCGCGAGCACAGGCATGATGGGCAGTGGTTGGTGTACCCGTCGCCGCGCACGGCGGCCCCGCAGACGAGGCAGACAAAGTCCTCCGTGGTGCGGGTGAAACGCCGGGTCACCGGTCCAGCGTAGAAGCTCCTCAGTCGATGCGGGCCGGGCTGGGCGGGTGTGGGACCGCCGGTGCGATGGCCGCCCGGAACGTGTGTTCCCGGAGACGACCGGGGATGTCGGACCCACGGGGTGAAATAGTGGGCGGCGAACCATACCGGGCGTGGCGTGGCTGTGTCCGACCGCGCTCATCGTCCCGGCTGCGTCCCGAGGAGGTCCCGCTGTGCAGGCAGCTCAACCCCTGCCGCCCGAGGAACCCGGGCGGACGAGCACACCGGCCGCGGAGCTGTCCGACCGCGACCGGCGCATCCTTCGCTTCGAGCAGGGCTGGTGGCGCCATCCGGGGGCGAAGGAGGAGGCGATCCGCGCCGAGTTCGGTCTGTCCTCGACGCGCTATTACCAGATCCTCAACCAATTGATCGACTCGGACGCGGCGCTGATCACGGATCCGATGCTCGTCCGGCGGCTGCGCCGACTGCGCGAGCAGCGCCGGGCCGCCAGGTCCGGCCGCCGGGACCGTGGCGGGGAGTAAAGCGACATATGACGCATGGCACGAGCACGCCGCCGCAGCGCCGACCTCCGGGCCGGCCCGCGGACCGGCTGCACGCCGTGGTGGCGGGAGCCGTCGCCGTCATCGCCGTGCTCGTCGGCATTCTGCTGGTCAACCTCCTCAACGGCAAGTCCGACCCCGAGCCGCCGAACCCAGTCGCCGCGCCCTCCCGCGCCCCGGACGGCGGCAGCCCAAGCCCATCGCCCTCCGTGCATCGCACGACGCCCGCAGCCTCGCCGACCCACCGCCCGAGCCCGGCCGCGACGACGCCACCCGCCGAACGGCCTGCATCGGCGGCGCCGGCGCAGCCGGGCCGGCGGCCCCCCGTGACGGCGCCGGTGGTCGTGCTGAACAACTCCCGGATCTCCGGACTGGCCGAGAAGGCGGCCGGGCAGGTCGAGGCCGCCGGGTTCCCCGTCGAGCGGACCGGAAACTTCCAGTCGCTCTACGACGTGCCGGTCTCGACGGTGTTCTATGACGACTCCGACGCCGCGGCCGCCCAGGCACTCAAGGACGCCATTCCGGGCATCGAGAAGATCGTCCCCCGCTCGCAGACGAGGATCGTCTCCACCGACGCCCTGATCCTCGTCATCACTCGCGACTTCCCCGCCGACCCGGAAAAATGATCAGTGATCGTCCCGCCTGAGACATCCCCCGGTGGGCATGTCCGCCGGCCCTCGACCATCGACGACAGCGACCCCGGGAAGGCTCCGTGAGCGATTCCGCCCAGCACAGCGCCGCGTCCGCCCCGCACAACACCGCCGACTCCACCGTCCCTGACGACGCCCAGCACAGCCCGCCCGCGCCCCGCACCCCCGCCGGCGGGGCCGGGCTCGCCGCCCTGCTCACCGCGCCCGACCGCGCCCTGATCGCCCTCGACTACGACGGCACCCTCGCTCCGATCGTCGCCCGCCCGGTCGACGCCGTCCCCGCCGCCGGGGCGCTCGAGGCGCTGCGCCGGATCTCCCACGCGGTGGGCACGCTGGCGATCATCACCGGGCGGCCGGTCGACGCGCTGCTGGAGCTGACCGGGGTGGAAAAGCTCCCGGGCCTCGGCGAGCTGGTCATCCTCGGCCAGTACGGACTGCAGCGATGGGACTCGCAGTCACGCACGATCACCAGCCCCGAGCCGCTGGCGGGCGTCGCCGCCGTCCGCGGGGCACTGCCCGAGATACTGCGCGACGCCCCCGCCGGCACGGTCGTCGAGGACAAGCACCAGGCGCTCGTCGTGCACGTGCGCCGCACCGCCGACCCGGACGCGGCGCTGGCCGCGCTCACCCCGGCCCTGACGACCCTCGCCGAGGAGCACGGGCTGGAGGCCGCCCCGGGCAAGAAGGTGCTGGAACTGCGCCCGCCCGGGCACGACAAAGGGGGCGCGCTGCGCGAGCTCGTCGCCGCCCGCGGGGCACGCTCGGTGCTCGTCGCCGGGGACGACTACGGCGACCTGCCCGCCTTCTCCGCCGTCGACGAGATGCGGGCAGGCGGGCTGCCCGGCATCACCGTGTGCAGCGACAGTCCCGAGGTCCCCGCCGTGTTGCGGAAGCGCGCCGACCTGGTCGTCGGCGGCCCCGCCGGCATGGTCGCGCTGCTGGAGGTGCTCATCGAGCGCCTCGGTGGCTGACTGGCGTATCGGCGCGATCCGCGGCGAGGGCGGTGAGCTGGTCGGTGAACCAGACCCGCGGCGGCAGCCGGCCGGCCACGGCGGCAAGTTCGCCGGCGCGGCGTCGACGGTCGGCCGCAGGCATCGTCAGTGCCGTGTGCAGGGCCTGCGCGGTCGCCTGGATGTCGAATGGATTGATCACTAGCGCCGCCCGGCCCATCTCCGCGCAGGCCCCCGCCTCCCGGGACAGCACCAGCACGGCGTCGCGCCGTGACAGGACCGGCCCCTCCTTCGCGACGAGGTTCATCCCGTCCCGGATCGGATTGACGACGAGCACCTCGGCGAGCGTGAGCGCGGCGATCGACCGCGGATAGTCGTCGGTGATCTCCAGCCGCAGCGGCAGCCAGGTGTCCGTGGCGAACTCATTCTCGATCTCCGCGGCGAGCCGCTGCACCGCCGCCGTGTACTCGCGGTACTCCGGCAGATCGTGTCGCGACGGGTAGGCGCAGACCAGGTGCATCACCTTGCCGCGCCACTCCGGGTGGGTCCGCAGCAGCTCGCGGTAGGCGGCGAGACCGCGCACGATGTTCTTGGACAGCTCGGTGCGGTCCACCCGGACGATCAGGCGCCTGCCCTCGGCCAGCTCGACGAGCTCCGCCGCCCGGGCGGCGACGTCGGACGCATCGGCCCGGCCGCGCAGCTCGTCGGCGTCGACGCCGAGCGGGTGCACCCCGATCCGCACCGTGTGGCCGTCCCCCGCCGCTCCGGCGGGCGGCGCCACCGTGATCGCGCGCCGCTCGACCCGCACGCCGGCCAGACCGCGGGCGCACTCGGTGAAGGCGTCGGCCCAGACGTCGGTGAGGAACCCCAGCCGGTCGGCACCGAGCATGCCGCGCAGGATCTGCTCGGCGACATCGTCGGGCAGCATCCGAAAGTACTCCGGCGGCGCCCACGGGGTGTGGCTGAAGTGGGCGATGCGCAGGTCCGGGCGCAGCCGGCGAAGCTGCCCGGCGACGAGGGTCAGGTGGTAGTCCTGGACGAGCACCGAGGCGCCCGGGGCGGCCTCGTGCGCCAGCGCCTCGGCGAACATCGCATTGTACGCCTCGTAGGCCGCCCAGTCGCGGCGAAACGACGGGTCGAACACGGGCTGCGAGGCCGGAGCGTAGAGCAGGTGCTGGACGAACCACAGGATGCGGTTCGCGACCGCGTTGTAGGCCCGGTCAAACACGACCCGGTCGACGTCGAGCATCCGCACGGCCGTGCCGCCGGTGTCGTAGCCGGCGAGGTCGAGCCGGCCGGCCGGTGCGGCACGAACCGCGCGCCGGTCGGCGTCGCCGAGCGCGGCGCACACCCAGACCATCGGCAGGGCGTCGGGCGGGGCATCGGCAGCCGCCTGGCCCAGGCCGCTGACCAGGCCGCCGGCCCCCCGGCGCAGTACCAGCTCACCGTCGTCACCGGTGACGAACGCCACCGGGCCCCGGTTGGAGGCGACCAGCACCCGCGCCGTCCCCAGCACCAGAGGACTCGCCGACGTGCCCTGCTCGGCTTCCCGCATCCGCTGCACACTGCGGAGGGTAGGCCATCCGGACGGCCGCACAGGCCGGACCACCAGCCACACCACGGCCATCCGGCGCAGGTTCCGTCGGAAACGACCGGCTATCGTCCGTTCGGTGTCCGGCCGCCATCCGGTCCGCCAACAGTGGGAAACCGCCGGCGAGCCGGGCCCCAGCGGAGGCGACGGAAGTCAGACGGCGGTGGATCAGACGGCGGCCGACCGCACCGCGCTCGCCCAGCCGGCGCCGACCGTGCCCGCCTCGACCGTCACGTTGTCGTAACGGGCGAGCAGGGCGGTGATGTCGGGATGGCGCATCGCGTTCGCGACCAGGTGCATCCGGCCGACGTGCGGGGCCATCGCCAGGTCGCTGGCGGAGTCGCCGATCGCGATCGCCTCGGCCGGGGACACGCCGCGGCGCTTGAGGTCGTAGGCCACCGCGTCGCCCTTGCCCACCCCACCGGGAACGAGGTGGTACACGTGCGGCGCCACCCCCAGCTCGGGCATGTGGACCGGCGAGATCAGGCCGTTGTCACGCATGCTCAGCCAGGCGAAGCCGGTCTCGGCGAGCCAGCCGTCGACCTCGCCGACGTCGATGCGGCCGCGGAGCATGACGTCGACCTCGCGGCCGGTGTGCCACGGGGTGTGCAGCTCCAGGCGGCCGGGGTAGCGCTCGATCAGCTGGTCGAGCAGCGACTCGGGGACCTGGTCGAAATCGGGCGGCATGGCGCCGCGCAGAATCTCGCTGTCTCGCCCGTCGTTCCAGCCGATGATCGCCCCGAGCTCGCCGATGAAACCGTCCGCGCCGAAGATCTGCGCCGCCTCGAGCAGCTGCGGCCGGGTCCGGCCGCTGACCAGTACCAGCGCGATGCCGGCCGAGTGCAGCTCGGTGAGGGCCTGCGCCGGGTCCAGGGTGATCGCCCCATCCTCGGCGCGAAAGAAGCAACCCTTCGGGCCGACCATCGTGCCGTCGAGATCGGTGTAGACGACGCGAATACTCACTGTCACGGACTCCCTGGTCTGCGAGGTAGGTCGGCCCGCCGCCGCTGCCCGGCACCGGGTGGGGACGGCGGTCGCCGGACGCGGGCCCGGCGTGCCCTGCGCCGGTGAACCGCGCCGGTGAACATTGTGGAGGCCAGAACGGACCGCACCCGGCAAAACACGATCTCATGACCGTGAACCACGAAACACCGGTGCACGATCTCCGACCCACGGTCTACAGTACGAACAGACAACTTCATCTGGCTCATCCAGAGGGGCAGAGGGAACGGCCCTGTGAAGCCCCGGCAACCTCCCGCATCCGATGCGCGGCAGGTGCTAATTCCGACCCGTGGCAGGTTGCCCGGGAAAGATGAGGAGCTTCTCCATGACTCTCGCGCCCGAGCGTGCCGCCACTCCCACCCTCGACGTCGCGAACCCCGCGGTCGGGCTATCCTGTCGCCACTGCGGCGCCACCTACCCGCTCTCCCCGGCCCACGTCTGCGTGGAATGCTTCGCCCCGCTGGAGATCTCCTACGACCCCGACCTGCTGGGTCGGGTCACCCGGGAATCCATCGAGCGCGGGCCGGCCAACCTGTGGCGCTATGTGGGCCTGCTGCCCGCGGGGCACGACCCGGCGCGCCGGGTGTCCCTCGGCGCCGGCTGGACGCCGCTGCGCCCGGCCCCGCGCCTGGCCGCCGAGCTGGGGATGAAGACGCTCTACGTCAAGGACGACAGCGCCAACCCGACGCATTCGTTCAAGGATCGCGTCGTCTCGGTGGCCCTCAGTGCCGCCCGCGAGCTCGGGTTCACCACGGTGGCCTGCGCCTCGACCGGCAACCTCGCCCAGTCCGTGGCCGCGCACGCCGCCGGGGCCGGCCTGCGCTCGGTGGTGCTGGTGCCGCACGATCTGGAGGCCGGCAAGACCGTCTCCACCGGCGTGTACGGCGGAACCCTCGTCGCGATCCAGGGCAACTACGACGACGTCAACCGGCTATGCAGCGAGCTGGCCGGCGAGTACGAGTGGGCGTTCGTCAACGTCAACGTCCGGCCGTTCTACGCCGAGGGCTCCAAGACGCTGGGTTACGAGGTCGCCGAGCAGCTCGGCTGGCGGCTGCCCGAGCAGGTCGTCGTGCCGATCGCGTCCGGCTCGCTGCTCACCAAGGTCGACAAGGCGTTCGGCGAGCTCGGCAAGCTGGGCCTGGTGGAGCCGACGCCCTACCGGGTCTTCGGCGCGCAGGCAGCCGGCTGCAATCCGGTGGCCGCGGCGTTCGCCCGCGGGGTCGACACGGTCGCCCCGGTGCGGCCGTCGACGATCGCGAAGTCGCTGTCCATCGGTAACCCGGCCGACGGACCGTACGCCCTCGACGTCGCCCGCCGCACCGGCGGTGCGATCACGGACGTCAGCGACGACGAGATCCTCGAGGGCATGCGGCTGCTCGCCCGCACCGAGGGCATCTTCGGCGAGACCGCCGGCGGCGTCACGGTCGCGAACCTGCGCCAGCTGCTGCGCGAGGGCCTGCTCGACCCGGCCGCCGAGACCGTCATCTACAACACCGGCGACGGGCTGAAGACCCTCGACCCGCTGGTCGAGACCGGCGGGCCGACGGCCACCATCAAGCCGTCGCTGCGCGCCTTCGAGGCCGCCGGCCTCGGCGACGACTGACCGACCAGCGGTCCCTGCACCCGCAGCACCGCCCCGCGCTTCGGAGGGGAGACCCCGACGACCCCGCGCGGGGCGAGGCGGCGCCTGCGAGACAGGCCAGGGCAGGCTGGTACCGGACGGCGGCTTGTGTCGCCTACCCGACATCCGGCCTGTCCGCAGCCCTTTCGCAAGGCTGACAGAGGATGTCGCGACGCCGCACCGGGGCGCGGAAGAACCGGGGAGAACGAACCGGGGAGGCGGCGGTCCGCGACGCGGAGAAGCGGCGGCGAGCTTGCACTCACCCATGCCGAGTGCTAAACAAGACTTAGCGCTCTCGCCTAGGGAGTGCCAAAGGCTGAAACGGCGAGGCTGCCCGTTCCGCCCGGCGTCCACGGTGGTTGCACCGGGGTCGGAGCCGGCGGGAGCCGTCCGTCGCGGGCGTCGTTGTGGCCAGGCCATCGAACCTGCCATCCCACTGGGAGGACCCAGAAAC
>NZ_CADCWT010000021.1 GCF_902806485.1 Candidatus Frankia alpina
AGACACACGCCGTTGACGGCGATGGAGGCGCCGTGGGTCGCGTCCGCCAGTACGGTTTGACAGGCGATGGTGAGCGCCGCTGACTCCGGCCGCGCATCTACCGCAGCCACTACACCAAGCTCTTCAACGATGCCGGTGAACATCCGACCGCGCCCTTCGGTCCCGGGCACCGCCCCCCGGTTTTTTTTGGGGGGGGTTGCCACGCGGAACCTGCCGGCATGGACACGCCGGCGCGCACCCGAGGACGGCCGCGACCGCCCACGGGCACTCGGCCCGCGCGCGTCCTCCCATCCGGACTTTGACCGTCGGTCCCGGAATTCCACCGAGTCAACCGTCCCAATGTCTGCGGACGGGTCGCGGACTATCACCGCCGGCTCGGAGTTTCACCGACCCCGGAGCGCGCGTGCTGCTGGTTGTACTGGCCTAAGTCTGACATACGAAGCGGCCACACGCCGCCCTCAGCAACGTGACCAAGGTCATGGCCGGCGGCCGAATACCAGGTCGGGCGCCCCGGGCGACGCTCAGCCGAGCGGGAGGTGGCTGTTGACCGCCCGGACATCCGTGGCGAGCGCCGGGAGTTCGACCACCTCGACGCCGGCCGCAGACAGCCGTTCCGCACCGTCGCAGTCGACGAACAGCGACGGCTCACGCCAGGCGAACACCACCCGGCCAATCCCGGCGGCGAGGATGAGTTCCGTGCAGGTCCGCGGCCGCGACGCCCGAGCGCTGCATGGCTCCAGCGAGCTGTACACCGTGGCCACAGCCAGATCGACAACGGCGGCCCGGTCTGTGCCGGCGGCCAGGCGGCGCAGCGCGACCTCCTCGGCGTGGTCGTGCGGCTCCTGCGCCCGAGAGTAGCCGTCGGCGAGCAGGGTCCCGTCAGCCGCCACGATCATCGCGCCGACCGAGAACGCCGTGGTCGACGGCGGGCAGCGGCGTCCGAGCTCGACCGCGCGGGCCAGCCAGTAGCGGTCCCCGCCGGGCCCCGGAGGCGGGCCGTCGGGGCGCGACGGCACGGACGTCGTCACGCGGGGTCGGCGACCGCGCGAGCGGGCGGTGCAGTCAGCCGGGGGGCGACCCGCAGCGCCTGGGCGCGCAGCTTCTCGACGGCCTCGCCGGGATCGGCCGCGCCGAAGACCGCCGTGCCGGCGACGAAGACGTCGACCCCGGCAACCGCGGCCAGCTCGACGGTTTCCTCGTTGACCCCACCGTCGATCTGCAGCCACAGGTCCAGGCCGCGGTCGTCGATCAGCCGGCGAGCCGCCTCGATCTTCGGCAGCACCTCGGTCATGAACTTCTGGCCACCGAATCCGGGCTCGATCGTCATCAGCAGCAGCAGGTCGAAGCGGTGCAGGTCGTCGAGGTAGTGCTCAACCGGAGTGTTCGGCTTCACAGCGAGACCGGTACGGGCGCCGGCGGCCCGGATCGCCGCGGTGGTCCGGGGCAGGTCGGACACGGCCTCGGCGTGAATGGTCACGTTCGCCGCGCCACGCTCGGCGTAGTCGGCGGCCCAGCGATCCGGATTCTCGATCATGAGATGGCAGTCGAGCGGGGTCTGTGTCACCGACCGCAACGCCGTCACCGCGTCCGGGGAGAACGCCAGGTTCGGGACGAAGTGGTAGTCCATAACGTCGACGTGCAGCCAGTCGGCCCGTCCCTCGACCGCGACGGCGGCGTCGGCCAGTCGGCCAAAGTCCGCGGCGAGCAGGCTGGGATAGATCTGTGCGGTTGCCACCCCGCGAGACTATCGACTCAATCGGCGCACGCCCCGAGCCGTTCGACACCTCCGCGCTCGGGCCTCGGCCGCACGCCGGGCCCGGGGCAGGCGGTCGGGGCAGGCGGTCGGCCGACTCGCCGCCGGCGCCTGCCCACCTGCGCGGGCTCAGTTCTGGTTGCGGCGCAGCAGCGCCATGAACATCGCGTCCGTGCCGTGCCGGTGCGGCCAGAGCTGGACGAACGGCCCGGATCCGAGCGCGTCGACCTCCGGCAAGGCGAGCCGGGCGTCGAGCACGGAGGTGTCCGCGCGCTGGCCGGTCACCTGGCGGACCACCTCGACAGTCTCCGCCGGATGCGGGGAGCAGGTCGCGTAGGCGACCACGCCGCCGGGTCGGACCAGGTCCAGTGCGGCGACGAGCAGGGCGCTCTGCAACGGCACGAGGGCGGCCAGGTCGCCGGGGATGCGCCGCCAGCGGGCCTCCGGGCGGCGGCGCAGCGCGCCGAGCCCGGTGCAGGGCACGTCGACGAGCACCCGATCGGCGCTGCCCGCGGGCAACGGGGCCGCCCGCCCGTCCGCGCGCACCACCCAGGCCCGCGGCTCCCCCGCCAGCGACCGCGCCACCAGGCCGGCCCGGGTGGCGCGAGGCTCAAGTGCGAGCAGGCTCGCCCCGGCCCCGAGCGCCGCCCCGGATGGGGGCGCCGGCTCGGAAACCGACGCCGGCTCGGGCCCGGCGCCCGAGCGGTCGGTGAGCAGGCCGGCGAGCAACGCCGCCTTGCCGCCGGGGCCCGCGCACAGGTCGACGGTCAGCCCGCGGTCCCGGCCGACCGTCGCCGTCCGGGCCAGAGCGAGCGCCACGAGCTGGCTGCCCTCGTCCTGCACCGCCGCGAGCCCGGACGCCACCGTCGGCAGCCGCCCGGGATCACCGCCGTCGAGGCGTACCGCGAACGGCGAATAGAGGCCGGGGGCCGCGACCAGCCCCTCCTGGGCGGCCTCGGCGAGCAGGCGCTCCCGGTCGGTGCGGCCCGGCCGGGCGACCAGATGCACCGCCGGCCGCTCGTCGTCGGCGGCGAGGGCCGCGCGGGTCTCGTCGAGGTCGTCACCGAGCACCTCGGCGACAACCTCGACGATCCACCGCGGATGGGCGTTCACCACCGCGAGATGGCCGATCGGGTCGGCATCGAAGCGGGGGGCGCCGAGCAGCTGGGCGAGGTCCCCGCCCGACTCCGCGATCCGGGCTGCCACCCGGCGCATCACCGCGTTCGCGAACCGGATCGGGCGCTCGCCGCTGGTCGCCCGGACGAGGTCCACGGTGCTGGCCACCGCGGCCCGGGCGGGCACCCGGGTACGCAGCAGCTGGTAGGCGCCGAGCCGCAGCGCGTCGCGCAGCGGCGGGTCGATGTCGCGCACGGGTCGGCTCGTGGCCGTGTCGAGCAGCCCGTCGAGGGTTCCCTGGGCGCGCAGCGCCCCGTAGGCGAGTTCGGTGACGAAGCCGCGATCGCGGGCCGGCAGCCCGCTGCCGGCGAGCAGCGAGGGCAGGAGCAGGTTGGCGTAGGAGCCGCGCTCGTCGACCGCCCGCAGTACCTCCCAGGCCAGCCGGCGGGGCCGGTCGACGGCGGCGGGCGGGCGCGCCCCGCGGGTGCCCGGTGACCCGGCCGGGCTCATGCGGCTCCCCCACCGCCGGCGGGTGCCCCCGCCGGCGCACGCAGGACGTCCTCGTCGGTCAGGCGCGCCCCTCGGACCCAGTCGGCGGCCTTCATCGGCCCTCGGCCCTCGGGTCGCACCTCGCCGAGCAGCACCGGGCCTGTCCCGGTGCCCACGGCGACCGCGCCGTCGGTGAGCGCCGCCAACCGACCCGGCACCAGTTCGTCCGGCGCGTTCTGCGCCCCGGCGCGCACCGGACCTATTTTGAGCCGCCGGTCCCGGAACATCGTCCAGGCTCCGGGTGCGGGCGTCGCCGCCCGGGTCAACCGGTCCACGACGACCGCCGGCAGGGTCCAGTCGATCAGCACATCCTGGGCGGTCAGCTTCGGCGCAAACGATATTCCCTCGGCGGGCTGGGGCGCGGCCTGCAGAGTTCCGTCGTCGATGCCGTTCATGACCGCGGCGAGCAGGTGCGCACCGGACTCCGCGAGCCGGTCGAGCAGGTCGCCGGAGGTGTCGGTGGGGCGGACCCGCTCGGTGACGACGCCGAACACCGGGCCGGAGTCCATCGCCGGTTCGATCTGGAACACGCTGGCGCCGGTGAGGTCGTCGCCGGCCAGCACGGTCCGCTGCACCGGGGCCGCGCCGCGGTAGGCCGGCAGCAGTGAGAAGTGCAGGTTCACCCAGCCGTGGGGGGGAATCGCCAACGCCTCCCGGGGCAGCAGGGCGCCGTAGGCGACGACCGGGCAGCAGTCGGGTGCCAGCTCGGTGAGCGCCGCGAGGAAGTCCGGGTCGCGCGGCCGCTCCGGGCTGAGCACCGGGATGCCGGCCTCGTCGGCAAGCAGGTGCACGGGCGGCGGTTTGATCTTCCGGCCCCGGCCGACGGGACGGTCGGGACGGGTGACGACCGCGACCACGTCGTGGCGCGGGCTGTCGATCAACGCCCGCAGGCTGGGCAGGGCGACCGCCGGTGTGCCGGCGAAAACTAGACGCATACGCGAGCACCGATCCGCCGCGACGCCATGCGGACGCCGCGGCCGTCTACGGGGGCATGATCCGAGCTGTTCGGGCTGGCCAGGGACCGTCCGCCGTCGCCCGCGGGCGGGGACACGGGCGGCGTCCTCGGGCCTGCCGCTGCCGACCGTATCGCGGGCGGCCGCCGCTGTGACGGACGGTCGGCCTCGTCGGCGGACGGGGTTGTCTCGAGGACTCGACGAGCTGGCGATCCTACTCGTGTCGCTACGCTGTCGCTGGCCCGTTCCTCACCTCCGCGGGGCCGACACTGTGATGCCCCCAGCTCGGCCGGCGATGCCCGCGGGGTCTGGGCCGCCCCCAGTTCGGCGCGCCCATCGGCCGCCACCCCTCGCGCATCCTTCTGTGACCAGTCGCGCACGGAGCCGTGCCGAGGTTTAGCCACGGTTTTCGGCGCTGAAACCGTGGCTAATCCTCGGCATGATCTGGCCGGGAAGCGGGCGGGCGGGGAAGCGGGCGGCAGTGGCCAGGGCCACTGCGGGCTGCAGTCGGCGGTGACGGGCTCGCCGTCAGCCGATGACGAGCGGATCAAGTTGGACGCGCAGGCCGGCGGTGCTCCGGCGGGTGCCGAGGACGCCGCGGGCCTCGTGCAGCGCGGCGGCGAGGGCCACGCCGCGCTCGCGGGGCACCCGGATGAGCAGGCGTTCAATCTCCACCTCGCCCGGCCCGCCGGCTCGCGAGCCGCCGCCCAGCACGGGCCCGGCCGCGGGCTCGGGCCGGCCGCCACGCCGGCGGCCGCGACCGCCCGGAGCCGCTGCCGCCCGGGCGGGGGGTGCGGGCGGCAGCGGCACGGGGCCCAGCAGGCCGGCGCCCTCGGGCAGGCGGGTGACGGCGAGCAGCTCGGCGACGGCCGCGGCACTGCCTTCCACGGTGGCCATCCGGGTTGCCGGCGGGAACCCGAGTTCGGCGCGTTCGTCGGCCTCCCGGGCGGCGAAGGTCGCGGGATCCCAGCGGATCAGCGCCTGTACGACCGGGAGCCCCGCGTCGGCGGACACGATGACCCGCCCACCGCGTGGCGCCGGGCGGGCCAGCGCCGCCGCCGCCACCCAGCGCCGCAGGGTGATCTCGGCGGCCCGCAGGTCGGGACGGCCAAGCAGAGCCCAGCCGTCGAGGAGCAGCACCGCGCCGTACCCGCCGGCGGCGACCGGCTCGGCGCCGGGGGTGGAGATGACGAGCGCCGGCTCCGCGGGGACGGTGGCGAGCACGCCGTCGCGACCCGAGGTCCGCACCGGGACGCCGGGGAAGGCCCGGCCCAACTCCTCGGCGGTGCGCCGGTCCCCCGTCACCGAGGCCCGCAGCCGCTCGCTCGAACACGACGGACACCGCCAGACCGCCGCCCCGACCACGCCACCCGCCCCACCCCGAGCGGCGGGCACGGGACGGCCGCACCACTGGCAGGTCAGCACGCCGGCGCCGGAAGACCGGCCCAGCGGGCCCTGGCAGTGCCGGCAGCGGGCAGGACGCCGGCAGTCCGCGCACGCCAGTGAGGGGTGGTAGCCGCGCCGGGGCACCTGGACCAGCACTGGGGCGCCGGCGGCCAGCGCCTGGCGGGCCGTGCGGACCGCGAGCGAGGGCAGCCGCGCCGCGCGGGCGGCGGGATCGCGGGCGTACTCGTGGTCCGAACCGGTCGCCTCGACGCGGGGGGCGAGCCCCCGGACCTCGGACAGGGGCAGCGCCAGCGGGTGGGCCCAGCCGCCACGGACGAGCGCCTCGGCCTCCGTTGTCGGGCAGAAGCCACCGATCAGCAGTGCGCAGCCGTCCTGGCGGGCGCGCAGTACGGCGACGTCGCGGGTGTGCGGGTAGGGGGCCAGCGGCTCGGCATGCAGCTCGTCCCCGTCGTCCCACACGACCAGCAGGCCGAGGTCGGCCACGGGGGCGAAGACCGCGGCCCGGGTGCCCACCACGACCCGGGCCTGCCCACGGGCGGCCGCGAGGAAGGCGCCATAGCGGCGGGACGGGCCGAGGTCGGCCCGCAGGGCGACGGTGATCTCGCGCCCGACCACCTCGACCAGCGCGGCCTCCACTCGATCGACGTCGCGGTGGTCGGGAACGACGACGATCGCACCGCGGCCCGACCGCACCGCGGCGCCGACCACGGCGGCGATCATCGCCGGCCAGGCGGGGCCGGGCGGCGCCCACCACACGGCACGCGGTGACCGGCCTGCAGCCAGCGCCGCGAGCATCGACGGTCCGGCGGGATAGCGCGCCCACTCCCCCAGTTCGGCGGAGATGGTCGCCGGTGGGGAAGTCGCCGGTGGGGAAGGATCGGCCGCCGGTTCGCCGGGAGTGGCCTCGGGCATCGCGGTGGCGGTTCGCGGCGGCGCGTGGGTGGTCTCGGTACGGCCGTGGCGGGGTGGGACGGCGAGGCGGAGGACGTCGGCCAGTGTGCCGGCGTAGCGGTCCGCCACGGTGCGGGCGAGCCGGGCGATCGACTCGGACAGCACCGGCTCCGGCGAGACCGACCGCTCGAGCGGGGCAAGCCGGCCGGGGTGCTCCGAGGCCGCCCGCCGCTCCAGGACGAATCCGTCGACCTGCCGGCCGGCGAAGCGGACCCGGACCCGGGAGCCGGGCACGGCCGCCGCGGCGAGATCGGCCGGGACGAGGTAGTCGAAGGGACGGTCGAGGTGGGTCAGCGGGGTGTCGACCGCGACCCTGGCCACAGGCAGCTCCGCAGCCGGCGGGGACGGCGCACCAAGACCGCGGGCCCGCCCCGACCCGGCGCGCGCACCCGATCCCCGGCCCGGCCGCGGTGGCCCGGCCGGCCCCGGGCCAAGGCCGGGGATCGTGTCGGGCCGCTCGGTCATGTGGGCATTAGTACCAGGTCCCGCCGACAGGATCGGCCGGCCCACGGCCCCGCCTGGTCACGGAGGCGAGTCGACCGTGCGCTCGAGGCGTCAGCCCTTGACCGCGCGCTGGAGAGCCTCGGCGCGCGAGGTGGACTCCCAGGTGAAGTCGAGCTCGGGGCGGCCGAAGTGCCCGTAGGCGGCGGTCTGGGCGTAGAGCGGGCGCAGCAGGTCCAGGTCACGGATGATGGCCGCCGGACGCAGGTCGAAAACCTGGGTCACGGCGTCCTGGATCTGCTCCTCGGGAACCGTGCCGGTGCCGAAGGTCTCGACGAACAGGCCGACCGGGTGCGCCTTGCCGATGGCGTAGGCGACCTGCACCTCGCAGGCGCTGGCGAGGCCGGCGGCGACCACGTTCTTGGCGACCCAGCGCAGGGCGTAGGCGGCCGAGCGGTCGACCTTGGACGGGTCCTTGCCTGAGAAGGCGCCGCCGCCGTGCCGGGCGTAACCGCCGTAGGTGTCGACGATGATCTTGCGACCGGTCAGGCCTGCGTCGCCCATCGGGCCGCCGATCTCGAAACGGCCGGTAGAGTTGATCAGCAGGCGGCGGCCCTCGGTGGAGATGTCGAGCAGCGCCAGCTCCGGCTCGACGACGTACTCGGCGATGTCGGGCGCGAGCAGCGTGTCGAGGTCGATGTCGGCGGCGTGCTGGGTGGAGACGACGACCGTGTCGAGGCGGACGGGCTTGCCGTCGGCGTACTCGATGGTCACCTGGGTCTTGCCGTCCGGGCGCAGGTAGCCAACCTGGCCGTCCTTGCGGACCGCGGACAGCCGCCTCGCGAGGCGGTGCGCCAGCGCGATCGGCAGCGGCATGAGCTCGGGGGTCTGGTCACAGGCGAAGCCGAACATCAGGCCCTGGTCCCCGGCGCCCTGGCGGTCGAGCTCGTCCTCGTTGGAGCCCTCGACGCGGGACTCGTGGGCGGTGTCGACGCCCTGGGCGATGTCCGCTGACTGCGCGCCGATGGAGACGCTGACGCCGCAGGAGGCGCCGTCGAACCCCTTCTTCGACGAGTCGTAGCCGATCTCCAGGATGCGCTCGCGGACGACCGCGGCGATGTCGACGTAAGTCTTGGTGGTGACCTCACCGGCGACGTGCACCTGGCCCGTCGTGATGAGCGTTTCCACCGCGACCCGGCTCTTCGGGTCATCCTTGATCATTGCATCGAGGATCGAGTCACTGATCTGGTCAGCGATCTTGTCCGGATGCCCTTCGGTGACGGACTCGGACGTGAACAGGCGCGTCGCCACTGGTCTAACCCCCTGGGAGATCCGGTTGATTCCGACGAAGCTTACCGAGTAGCCCGCACGGGCACCCGCACTGCCTCGCCGGCCGTTGCATCGCCGTGACCGATCTGGAACTCCACCACGAGGTCGAGGATCCGGTGCGCGACCAGGTCCTTGCTCGCCCGCTCGATGGTCGTCTGGCTACCGTCGGCGGCCAGGACCACCGCGGCGTTGTCCGCCACCTCGAACCCGAGCCCGGCGCCGACCTGGTTGACGACGAGGAGATCGACGGGCTTGCGGGCGAGTTTCGCCCGCGCGTGGTCGAGAACCCCGCCGTCGGGGCCGCCCGTCTCGGCGGCGAATCCGACCAGGAGCTGCCCGGGACGGCGGTTCGTCACCAACTCGGACAACACGTCAGGGTTTCGCACCAGAGCAATGGAGTCGGGCGCCGCGGATTCTTTCTTAATCTTGTACGTCTGGGTTGCCTGCGGCCGGAAATCGGCGACTGCGGCGGCCATCACGACGACATCCGCCGACGGCGCCACCTCGTGCACCCGTTCCCGCAGCTCGACGGCGGAGGTGACCGCGATCGTGCGCGCCCCGGCGACCTCGGGCAGGGCGACGTTGGCCGCGACCACCGTCACCGAGGCGCCGCGGGCCAGTGCCGCCCGGGCCACCGCGTAGCCCTGGCGCCCGCTGGAGGCGTTGCCGAGGAAGCGGACCGGGTCGAGGTACTCCCGGGTGCCCCCGGCGGTGACCAGCACGTGCCGGGCGGCGAGGTCCGGGCGGACGCCGTCGGCCCCGCGGACGAGTACCGCCATGCCGAGCGCGGCGATCTCCGCCGGTTCGGGCAGCCGGCCGGGCCCGGAATCGGCGCCGGTCAGCCGGCCGGCAGCCGGGTCGAGCACCACCGCGCCCCGGGCTCGCAGGGTGGCCACGTTCGCCCGGGTGGCCGGATGCTGCCACATCTCGGTGTGCATCGCCGGCGCGAAGATCACCGGGCAGGTGGCCGTGAGCAGGGTCCCGGTGAGAAGATCGTCGGCCCGCCCGGCGGCCGCGCGGGCCATCAGGTCCGCGGTCGCCGGGACGACGAGGACGAGGTCGGCCTCCCGCCCGATGCGGACGTGGGCCACCTCGCCGGCGTCGCTCCACACCTCGGTCGTGACCGGGTTGCCGGACAACGCCGCCCAGGTCGTCTCCCCGACGAAACGCAGCGCGGACGGCGTGGGCACGACCCGCACCTCATGCCCGGACTCGATGAACCGGCGCAGCACCTCGACCGCCTTGTAGGCGGCGATGCCCCCGGCCACACCGAGCACGACCCGGGGTCGTCGGGCGGGGGCGCCCGCGGTGCCGGTGGGCTCGTCGGTCACGGCCGGGTCAGGCGACCGGCGGAAGGCCGTCGGAGACCGTCTCGTGGGTGAGCAGACCGGCGTTGATCTCGCGCAGGGCGATCGACAGCGGCTTCTCCTGGGCGTTGGTCGTCTCGACCAGCGGCCCGACGTACTCCAGCAGGCCCTCGCCGAGCTGCGAGTAGTAGGCGTTGATCTGGCGGGCCCGCTTGGCCGCGTAGATGACCAGGCTGTACTTCGAGTCGGTGGCCTCAAGCAGCTCGTCGATCGGCGGGTTGGTGATGCCTTCGGGGTGGGCTACGGTTCCGGCCACGATGTCCTTCCGGGGTGGATGTCCGGAACGGCAGCAGCCGTCCGGACTGTGCACCCGGGCACAGGCGTCAAGACTCCTGTGCCCGGGTTCGAGCGCATGAGGTACGGCTTCGCGGCGCGGTACGAGCGGACCCGCGCCTAAGAGGCGATCATCAATGCTACCAACCGCGCGGCCGCGGCCCGCACATCGTCGTTGACGACCACGTGGTCGAACTCCGTCTCGGCCGCGAGCTCGATGCGAGCCCGGTCCAGCCGGCGGGCGATGACCTCGGGCGACTCGGTCCCCCGGCCGGTCAGCCGCCGCACCAGCTCCTCGAACGTGGGTGGAGCGAGAAAGACGAACCGGGCGGTCGGCATCGCCGAACGCACCTGGCGGGCCCCGAGCAGTTCGATCTCCAGCAGGCACGGGACGCCCTCGGCGAGCCGTGCCTGCAGTGGACCCCGCGGGGTGCCGTAGGCGTGCCCGGCGAACATCGCATGCTCGACGAACTCACCGGACTTGACCATCCGGGCGAACTCCTCGGCGTCGACGAAGTGGTACTCGACACCGTCGGTCTCCCCGGGCCGGGGAGCCCGGGTGGTGGCACTGACCGAGACCCAGACCTCGGGATGACGCTCGCGGACGGCCGCAACGACCGTCCCCTTCCCGACTCCGGATGGCCCGGACAGCACAGTGAGTCCCACGGTCACAACCCTAGGGCCTCCGGGACGGCTGCCGCACAGCGGTCATCCGCCTGCGGACGACCCCAAGATGAGACTTGTTTCCCATGGACTTACGGATCGGGGGCCGGTAAAGAATACCGACCCCCGATCCCCTCGGAAGATCCCGCGACTTCACCGGAAGTACGTGAGTGAGACCACTCACCCGGCGATGCCGCGTCCCGCCAAGGCCCTACTCCGGTTGCCGGAGTGGATTTCCCACTCCGCCGGATCAGGCCGTTCCGAACTCCTCGAGGAGCGCGGCGCGCTGCTTCGCGCCGAGCCCTCTCAGCCGGCGGGTCGGACTGATCCCGAGCCGTTCTCGGATCTTCTGGGCGCGCACGCGCCCAACTCCGGGAAGCGACTCCAGAACAGCCGAAACCTTCATCTTGCCGACGACCTCATCGGCCTCGGCTAGTTGCAAGACGGCGGCCAGAGTGGTCTCCGCCTTCTTCAACCGCTCCTTGAGTTCCGCGCGCTGCTTACGAGCCAGCGCGGCTTTCTCGAGGGCGGCGGCCCTCTGCTCGGGCGTTAGGGGCGGCAGGGGCACGGGTACGCCTCCTCAATTCGGTGATCGCGCCGCGCAAACTAGCGAGGAAGTGGCTCCTCGGTCCAGTCTTGGCCACAACACTCTGATGCGGACATATTGTTCGCACAAGAGAAGGCTTTGACGGGACGAAAGGGGTGGCCCGCTCGTGCCGCACCCTTTCGGTCTACGACGGCCCCACCGTACCGCTTCGTACCGCACCAGGACGAACACACCCTGCCCTGACCACGGCCGTCAGCGGCCCGCAGGCCTCTGACCTGCGGAAATACTGTCTGCGACCATTTTTGCTGCCATGCCCAGATCGGCGGCTCGGGTGATGGGACGACCCACCACGACCAGGTCAGCACCCGCTTCCAACGCCTCCCGCGGGGTCGCGATCCGGGCCTGGTCGGCCACCTCGGACCCCTCCGGACGCACCCCGGGCGTGATGAGAGTCACGTTGTCACCGAGCTCCGAACGGACCATTCGGACCTCCTGTGGGCTGCACACAAGGGTGCGCGCCCCGGCCTCGACGGCGAGCACGGCGAGGCGGCGGACGGCGTCCTGCGGCGGCCCGGCAAGCCCGACGGCGGCCAGCGCGGCGGCATCGAGCGAGGTGAGGACGGTCACAACGGCTACTTCAACCGCAGGAGCTGCAGCCACCGCCGCACGTATCATCGCCGGCCCCCCAGCCGCATGCACGGTGACGAATCGAGGCTGCAACGTGGCAACCGACCGCATTCCACCGGCGACCGTCGCCGGAATATCGTGCAGCTTGAGATCAAGGAACAGCTCGGGCGGGCCGCCCACCCCGCCCGCAGCACCCTCGGCGGGCTCGGCGAGCAGACCGGCCGCGCGCAGGGCCGCCACGATCGCCGGTCCCTCCCGGTAGAACAGCTCCAGCCCGATCTTGAGCACGGCGGCGTACGGCGCGACCGCCTCGGCCCACCGCAGCGCGGTCGCGCCGTCCGGGGCGTCGAGCGCGACCGCCAGCGGCGCCTGCCCGGCGCGCGGGGTGAAGCGGGACGGGGCGCTCACCGGGCGGTCCGCGCGGGGCCGAGGTCGGTAGCTGCGCCGGGCCCGGCCGCGTCTGCGGCGGGCGGCGCGGCGGGATCTGCGGCCGACGTCCCGGGTGGTCCGTTGGACGACGTGGACCGCTCGTCGGCGGACCCGGTCGGATGCTCCTCGAAGCGCTCGGTCGGCAACTCGTCGAAGGACACGGCCGGCTGCTCGTCGAAACGCCCGGTCGGCAACTCGTCGAAGGATCCCGCCGACTGGTCATCGAAGGACGCGGCCGGCTGCTCGGAGACGGGCGCATCCGGGGCCGCGCCGGCCGGGCGGTCGGCACCGTCGGGACCGTCCGCGCTGCCCCACGCCTCGCGCAGGGCGGCGTGGTACTCCTGCAGCGGCCGAACGCCCAGCTCCCCGCGGACCAGGGCCTCGACGCCCTGCACGCAGGCGGCGGCACCCTGAATGGTGGTGATGCACGGGACCCCGGCGCTGACGCAGGCGGTGCGGATCTCGTAGCCGTCGAGCCGCGGGCCGACGCCCCACGGGGTGTTGATGACCAGATCAATCTGACCCGAGGTGATCATCTCGACGCAGTCGAGCAGGCCCTCGGTCGGCGCCCGGTGCTTGCCGAGCACGACTGCCTTGACCCCGTTGCGCCGCAGCACCTGGGCGGTCCCCTCGGTGGCGTAGACGACGAAGCCGAGATCCGCGAGCCGCTTGATCGGGAAGATCATCGCCCGCTTGTCCCGGTTGGCGACCGAGACGAACACCCGCCCGTAGGTGGGCAGCCCGTTGTAGGCGGCGGCCTGCGACTTGGCGTAGGCGGTGCCGAAGCCGTCGTCGATGCCCATCACCTCGCCGGTGGACTTCATCTCCGGGCCGAGGACGGTGTCCACCCCGCGCCCGCCGGCGTCGCGGAAGCGGCCGAAGGGCAGCACCGCCTCCTTGACCGCGATGTGCGAGTCCAGCGGCAGGGTGGCGCCGTCGCCGGTGCGCGGCAGCAGGCCCTCGGCGCGCAGCTCGTCGACGGAGGCGCCGAGCATCACCCGGGCGGCCGCCTTGGCCAGCGGCACCGCCGTCGCCTTGGAGACGAACGGGACGGTGCGCGAGGCCCGCGGGTTGGCCTCCAGGACGTAGAGGACGTCGGACTGCAGGGCGTACTGGACGTTGAGCAACCCCCGCACCCCGACGCCGCGGGCGATCGCCTCGGTGGACGTGCGGATGCGTTCCAGGTCAGCGCGGCCGAGCGTGATCGGCGGCAGGGCGCAGGCCGAGTCGCCGGAGTGCACGCCGGCCTCCTCGATGTGCTCCATCACGCCGGCGAGGTAGAGCGTCTCGCCGTCGAACAGGGCGTCGACGTCGATCTCGACGGCGTCGTCGAGGAACCGGTCGACGAGCACGGGGTGCTCGGGGGAGATCGCCGTGGCCCGCTCGATGTAGTCGCGCAGCATGGTGTCGTCGTAGACGATCTCCATCCCGCGCCCGCCGAGTACGTAGGAGGGGCGCACCAGCACCGGGTAGCCGATCCGCTCGGCGACGGTGCGGGCCTCGGCGAAGGAGGTCGCCACCCCGTGCGGCGGGGAGGGCAGGCCGGCGGCGGCCAGCACCTGGCCGAACTGGCCGCGGTCCTCGGCCAGATGAATCGCCTTCGGCGCGGTCCCGACGATCGGCACGCCCGCCTCGGCCAGCGCCGCAGCGATGCCCAGCGGGGTCTGGCCGCCGAGTTGGACGATCACCCCGGCCAGCGGGCCGGCCTGCTGCTCGGCGTGGACGACCTCGAGGACGTCCTCGACCGTCAGCGGCTCGACGTAGAGCCGGTCGGCGGTGTCGTAGTCGGTGGACACCGTCTCCGGGTTGCAGTTGACCATGACGGTCTCGAAGCCGACGTCGGACAGCGCCATCACCGCGTGGCAGCAGGCGTAGTCGAACTCGATGCCCTGGCCGATGCGGTTGGGACCGCTGCCGAGCACGATCACCCGCGGCCGGCCGCTCGGCGCCACCTCGGTCTCGCTGTCGTAGGCCGAGTAGTGGTACGGGGTCTCGGAGGCGAACTCGGCCGCGCAGGTGTCCACGGTCTTGAACACCGGCCGGATGCCGGCCCGGTGGCGGAACGCGCGGACCACGTCCTCGGACGTGCCGAGCAGCTCGGCGAGCTGGGTGTCGGCGAAGCCGGCCCGCTTGGCCCGGCGGATGCCCACCGACGTGCGGGTGATGTCGGCGGCGATCTCGTTGAGGAAGACGATCTGATCGACGAACCAGGGGTCGATGCCGGTCACCCGGTTGACGTCCGCCGGGTCCGCGCCGGCGAGCAGCGCCTGCTGGACCACCCGCAGGCGGCCGTCGTGCGGCACCCGGGTCGACTCCAGCAGGGTGGCCGCGTCCTCGGTCGGCGGGATGAAGGAGAACATCGAGCCCGCCGACTCCATCGAACGCAGCGCCTTCTGCAGCGCCTCGGCGAAGCTGCGGCCCACCCCCATCGCCTCGCCGACCGACTTCATCGTCGTCGTCAGCGTCGGGTCGGCGCCGGGGAACTTCTCGAACGCGAACCGCGGCACCTTCACCACGACGTAGTCCAGCGTCGGTTCGAAGGCGGCCGGCGTGGTCCGGGTGATGTCGTTGGGGATCTCGTCGAGGGTGTAGCCGAGGGCGAGCTTCGCCGAGATCTTGGCGATGGGGAAGCCGGTGGCCTTGGACGCCAGCGCCGACGAGCGCGACACCCGCGGGTTCATCTCGATGACGACCTGGCGGCCCGTCGCCGGGTCGACGGCGAACTGGATGTTGCAGCCGCCGGCGTCGACCCCGACGGCGCGCATGACCGCGATCGACATGTCGCGCATCGCCTGGTACTCGCGGTCGGTCAGGGTCATCGCCGGGGCGACGGTGATCGAGTCGCCGGTGTGGACGCCCATCGGGTCGACGTTCTCGATGGAGCAGACTACGACCACGTTGTCGGCGCGGTCGCGCATGAGCTCCAGCTCGAACTCCTTCCAGCCGAGGATCGACTCCTCGACCAGGACCTCCGTCGACGGGCTCGCCGCGAGACCGTCGGCGGCCATCCGGGTGAGCTCGCTCGCGTCGTGGGCGAAGCCGCTGCCGGCGCCACCGAGGGTGAAGCTCGGCCGCACGACCACGGGATAGGCGAACTCCTCCCCCGCGGCCAGGCACTCCTCGACGGTGTGGCAGATGGCGCTGCGGGCTGTCTCGCCGCCGACGGTGGCGACGATGTCCTTGAACGCCTGCCGGTCCTCGCCGGCGCGGATCGCGTCGATGTTCGCGCCGATCAGCCGGACACCGAAGCGGTCCAGGACGCCGGCGTCGTGCAGGGCGACGGCGGTGTTCAGCGCCGTCTGGCCGCCCATGGTCGCGAGGATGGCGTCGGGCCGCTCCCGCTCGATGATCTTGGTGACGATTTCCGGGGTGATCGGCTCGACGTAGGTCGCGTCGGCGAGCTCCGGGTCCGTCATGATCGTGGCCGGGTTGCTGTTGACCAGAATGACCCGCAGGCCCTCCGCTCGCAGCACCCGGCACGCCTGGGTGCCGGAGTAGTCGAACTCGCAGGCCTGGCCGATGACGATCGGCCCGGAGCCGATCACCAGGACGCTGCGCAGATCCTCGCGCCGAGGCATCAGACCTCCCCCCCGGCGGCCGCCACGCGGGCTTGGCGGGCGGCGGCCATCAGGTCGCGGAACCGCTCGAACAGGCCGGCCGCGTCGTGGGGGCCCGGCGCGGCCTCCGGATGGAACTGCACGCTGAAGGCCGGCACGTCCAGGCACTCCAATCCCTCGACGACCTCGTCATTGAGGCCAATGTGGCTGGCCACGACCCGGCCGAACGGCGTGTCCGTCACGCCGGTCAGCGGGGCGTTCACGGCGAAACCGTGGTTCTGGCTGGTGACCGCGATGTGGCCGGTGGCCACGTCGCCGACGGGCTGGTTCACCCCGCGATGGCCGTAGGTCAGCTTGTACGTCTCGAATCCCAGGGCCCGGGCAAGCAGCTGGTGACCGAAGCAGATCCCGAACACGGGCACGTCGGCGCGCAGCACGGTGCGCAGGGCCTCGACGGCGTAGTCGGCGGTCGACGGGTCGCCGGGACCGTTGGACAGGAACACCCCGTCGGGTTCGAGGGCGAGCAGTTCCTCGCCGGTGGTCCTGGCGGGCAGCACGTGCACCTCGCACCCGAGCGCCGCCATGGCCGCGGGGGTGGCCCGCTTGATGCCGAGGTCCAGCGCGGCGACCTTGAACTGCGCCGTGCCGCTCACCGCCGGCACCACGTAGGGCTCCGGCGTGGAGACCAGCGGGGCCAGGTCGGCACCGATCATCTCCGGCGAGCTGCACACCCGGTCGAGCAGGGCGGCCAGCGCCGCGCGTTCTCCCTCGGCGTCGGCCCGCGCCCCGTCGGCGAGCATGCTGCTGATCCCGCACCGCATCGCCCCACGTTCGCGCAGGTGACGGGTCAGCGCCCGGGTGTCGAGGCCGCTGATGCCGACCACCCCGGCGGCGACCAGCTCGTCGTCGAGGCTGCCGCGCGAGCGCCAGCTCGACGGACGCCGCGCCGGGTCACGCACGACGAAGCCGGCGACCTGGATGCGGTCGGACTCGTAGTCGGCGTCGTTGACGCCGGTGTTGCCGATGTGCGGCGCGGTCATGATGACGATCTGGCCGTGAAACGACGGGTCGCTCAGCGTCTCCTGGTAACCGGTCATCCCGGTACAGAACACGGCCTCGCCGAAGGTCTCGCCGATCGCGCCGTACGCCTCGCCGACGAAGCTGCGCCCATCCTCCAGCATCAGCACCGCGCGGGTCGGGTTCGTCCGGTCGGCCGCCCGGTCGGCCGCCCGGCCGGTCGGCCGGCCGGCGGCGGCGGAGCCAGGTGTCGTGGTGAGGACGCTCACCGATCCTCCTTCAGCCTGCGGACCTCACCCAGTGGTGAGGTCAACGGGTCGACCGGTGACCGACCGGTGTCGGACTGCTCAGGGCGGCCCCGGTCGCCGGAGCGCGGGCCCGCCGGGTGGGGATCGGACTGGTGGGGGTCGGTCGGACGCGGACCGCCACGGCGGGGGTCGGGCTGGTAGGCGTCCGGATGGCGGGGGTCGCGGCGGCGCTGCGGGTAGTCGAACCGGTCGGCGGCGCCGGGCCGGTCGCCGCGGGCCGCGCCGCGCTCACCGCGGCGCAGCCGGGGGCCCGTGCGGATCGCCGGCATCTCCTCGGTGGGCTGGCCGGAGTTCGGCCAGGGCGGCGGGGCGCCGCCCGGCCCCGGGACCGCGGCCCGCGGGCGCAGCCGGGGCCGCATCCGCGGCACCGCATGCGACGAGGTGACGTCGCCGGAGGCCAGGTGGGCCGGCGGCGGGCCGATGAGGTCGTGCACGGCCCGGACCACCTTCGGCTGGCGCGCCCGGTCCTCGCCGCGAAAGCCGGTTTCCAGCTCGTGCCCGCCGTACGACCAGGCGATCACGACCAGGCGTCCCGGCGCGGAGACCTTGCCGGCGTGGGCCCGCTCCAGGCGGGCGCCGCGGACGGCGTCCCGGGGGATCCAGAACGCGTCGCTGCCCCGGTCCACCCGCACGCCGGTCTCGTACACGCTGACGTAGCCACCGACGCGGCCGCCCAGGCCGTGCGCGGCGATCCGTTCCAGCCAGTGGCCGGCGTCGACGGTCCCGAGGTACATCCCGCGCAGCGGGGCGGCGAGCACCGTGCCGGGCTCGGCCGGCGGGCCGGGCAGCTCGGGCAGGTCCTCCTCCTGCCGATCAGCCTTGTTGCGCCGAGCCCGCAGCATCGTCCCGACCACCGCGACGAACAGCAACAGCAGGCCCACCACGAGCAGCAGATGCAGGCCCAGGCGGTCCGGCCCCCGGTCGGCGGCGAAGACGACCGGTCCAGCGGCGGATGGCGAGGCGGCGAATGGCGAGGCAGTCATACGACCTTCCCGTCGAGCACGGTGGGTCGGCCTCGCAGGAACGTGGCGCGGATCGCTCCCGGCAGAGACCGCCCCGCATAGGGGGTGTTGCGGCTGCGGCTGGCGAGAGTGTCCGCCTCGACGACCCGCCACGGTGACGGGTCGAGCAGCGTCACGGTCGCGGGCGCACCCACCGCTATGGAACTCCATCCCTCGGCGGCCGGTCGCGGCAGGCCACCGATGCGGGCCGGGGCCAGGGCCATCCGGTCGGCGACGCCGGCCCAGTCGAGGTGCCCCGGGATGAGCATCGTCTCCATCACCACCGACAGCGCGGTCTGCAGGCCCAGCATGCCGGGCCGGGCCGCGGCCCACTCTGTCTCCTTGTCCTCCAGTGCGTGCGGGGCGTGGTCGGTCGCCACGCAGTCGATCGTCCCATCGGCGAGGCCGGCACGCAGCGCAGCGACGTCGGCGGCGGTGCGCAGCGGCGGGTTGACCTTGTAGACCGGGTCGAACGAGCTGATCAGATCATCGGTGAGCAGCAGGTGGTGCGGAGTGACCTCGGCGGTGACCTGCCAGCCCTTCGCCTTCGCCCAGCGGATGAGCTCCACCGAACCCGCGGTGGAGACATGACAGACATGCAGCCGGGACCCGACGTGCCCGGCCAGCAGCGCATCCCGGGCGATGATCGCCTCCTCGGCGACCGCGGGCCAGCCGGGCAGGCCCAGCCGGGCGGCCATGACCCCCTCGTTCATCTGGGCGCCGGCGGTCAGCCTGGGCTCCTCCGCGTGCTGGGCGATCACCCCGTCGAACGCCTTGACGTACTCCAGCGCCCGACGCATGAGCAGCGCGTCGGACACGCAGTGCCCGTCGTCGGAGAACACCCGCACCTCGGCCGCCGACGTCGCCATCGCGCCGAGTTCAGCGAGGCGCTCCCCCGCCAGCCCCACCGTGACGGCGCCGACCGGCCGCACGTCGCAGTGGCCGGCGTCGAGCCCGAGCCGCCAGACCTGCTCGACGACGCCCGCGGTGTCGGCGACCGGGTTGGTGTTCGCCATCGCGAACACGGTGGTGTAGCCGCCGAGCGCCGCGGCCCGGGTGCCCGACTCGACCGTCTCGGCGTCCTCCCGGCCGGGCTCGCGCAGATGGGTGTGCAGGTCGACCAGGCCCGGGAGCATGATCAGGCCGGCGGTGTCCAGGACGGTCGTCCCGAGGGGCAGGCCCTCGGAGTCCGGGCTGGTCGAGCCCGGGGGCCGCCAGGCCGCCACGACCCCGTCGGCGAGCAGCACGTCGACGGCGTCCCCGCCGAGCGGGCGGACCTGGCGCAGCACCCAGGACTGTCCCGAGCCATTCGTCGTCATGAGACCTCCCCGGAACCGCCCAGCAGCAGATACAACACGGCCATCCGCACGCTCACCCCGTTCGCGACCTGCTCCACCACGGTCGACCGGGCCGAATCGGCGACCGCGGAGGCAATCTCCATCCCGCGCACCATCGGCCCCGGATGCATGACCAGGGCGTGCTCGGGCAGGGTCGCCGCCCGGTCGACGTCCAGCCCGTAGCGGCGGCTGTACTCCCGCTCGGTGGGGAAGAACGCCGCCGACATCCGTTCGCGCTGGACCCGCAGCATCATCACCACATCGCTCTTGGGTAGGACCGCATCGAGGTCGTACGACACCTCGACCGGCCACGAGGAGACACCCAGAGGCAACAGCGTCGGCGGGGCCACCACCGTCACACTGGCTCCAAGCGTGGTGAGTAGCCACACGTTGGACCGCGCCACGCGGGAATGCAGCACGTCGCCGACGATGGTGACGGCGAGCCCGTCGACCCGACCGAGCCGGCGGCGCATTGTGAAGGCGTCGAGCAGTGCCTGGGTCGGATGCTCGTGGGTGCCGTCGCCGGCGTTGACCACGCTGCCGCGCACCCAGGTCGCCAGCCGGTGCGGCGCGCCGCTGGCGGGATGCCGGCAGACCACCGCGTCGGCGCCCATCGCCTCGAGGGTCTGCGCGGTGTCCTTCAGGCTCTCGCCCTTCGACACGCTTGACCCGCGCGCCGAAAAATTGATCACATCTGCCGACAGTCTCTTGGCGGCTACCTCGAAGGACGTGCGGGTGCGGGTGGAATCCTCGAAGAAAAGGTTGACCACAGTGCGGCCCCGCAGGGTCGGCAGCTTGCGGACCGACGCCTCGGCAACCCGCGCCATCCGTTCCGCGGTGTCCAGCACCACCAGCGCGTCGTCCCGGCTGAGATCCTCGGTCGAAAGCAGGTGTCCCTTCACGCCCCGACTCCCTTCGCCGCCCGTGCGCGCCCCCGCTCGGCGTCCGTTCGCCGGATCACGGCAGCTCTCCCGGGTCCGCCGCGGCGCCGGTCAGGCCGGCTTCGGGCGACACGATGAGCACTCCGTCGGCGCCGTCGATCTCCCGCAGCCGGACGGCCACCGACGCGCGGCGCGAGGTCGGCATGTTCTTCCCGACGTAGTCGGCACGGATTGGCAGCTCGCGGTGACCCCGATCGACCAGGACGGCCAACTGGACCGTGCGGGGGCGGCCGTAGGCGGCCAGCGCGTCGAGCGCGGCACGCACCGTGCGCCCCGAGTAGAGGACGTCGTCGACGAGGATCACCACCCGGCCGTCGACGCCACCGTCCGGAATCTCGGTCACCTCCAGTGGCCGAACCCCGCGCAGTCGCAGATCGTCGCGATACATCGTGGGGTCGAGCGAGCCGACGGGAAGATCCACTCCCTCCACGGCATGTACTCGCTGTGCCAGACGATGTGCGAGGGGTACCCCTCGGGTGGGTACCCCGAGCAGCACCACACCGGCACCACCGGAGGTTTTTTCCAGGATCTGGTGCGCCATCCGGCTGACGATCCGGGTGATGTCGTCGGCGGACAGTACTGTCCGGGCAATGCCGGGACGGCGCGATGCGGGGTCGCTCGCGGCGGCAGAGGCCACGCGGCATCCCTCCTTCCCCGCCTCACGGGACGGTCCTTAAAGGAGCGGTCTCAGCGACGTTACCAGGGCACTCCGGACGAGTGAGGGTCCCGCGGGGGTGGCCCGCCGGCACCCGCGCGGCAGCCCGACTCCGTCCGCATCCGCCGGTTCGCGGACCCGTGCGCATTGTTGCCGCGCCAACTATCATCGCGAAGCCGTGACTGCACGTCACCGGGATCACGTGCGCCTGCGCCGGTACGACGATCGGCGGAAGTTCCCTCCGGGCAGGCAGACGGCGCAACCGAAGGGCTACAGAAAGTGGTACAAAGAAAGAAGCGACACGACCCCCCGGGTGTCGAGCCTCAACCCGGTGGGCACTACTATCGGTAACCGCCGGTGGCACGAGCCCCGGTTCCAACTGATCGACCACGACAGGAGTGGGCACTCCGATGTCCGACTATGCGAAGGCGCTCGGTGCTCGGCTGCGCGCGATACGCACCCAGCAGGGGCTCTCGCTTCATGGCGTCGAAGAGAAGTCGCACGGTCGGTGGAAAGCCGTCGTCGTCGGTTCCTATGAACGTGGGGACCGCGCCGTCACCGTGCAGCGTCTCTCGGAGCTCGCGGAGTTCTACGGCGTTCCGGTCGGGGAGCTTCTTCCCGAAGGTTCCACCGTCGCGCCGCTAGAGCAGTCTCCGCGGATCGTCCTCGACCTCGAGCGCCTTTCCCAGGTGCCCAAGGAGCAGGGCGGACCGCTCGCGCGGTACGCGGCAACCATTCAGAGCCAGCGCGGCGACTACAACGGCCGGGTTCTCTCCATCCGCTACGAGGACCTGCGTTCCCTCGCGGTGATCTACGACACCTCTCCCAGCAAGCTCACCGAGCAGCTCGTCTCGTGGGGCGTGCTGTCCCCCGAGCAGGCCGCGGACGCAACCGCCTCCGACGTCTGAAGTCGAGTCTGACCGCGACACCGGTGCTTCACCGGCAGCGCATCAACCAGCACCACCCGCCAGATCAGCAAGTCCAGCGGTGCAGCACCATCAGCAGTCTCGTCCGTGGCACTAGCAACTTCATCTCGAGGTAATCGCGGGTCGGCATTCGGGGTCTTCGGCCGGCCGGACGCACGTGGCACACAAGGCAGCCGGGGGTACCCCGGTACGTCGCACTCGGGGCGACGTACCGGGCACGCCGATCGCGGCAGGCAGCGCGACCCGGTCAGTCAGGACTCCTGGCCCGGTCCCGCATCCGGCCCCGGCGGAGCCGGCCGACCCGCCACCGAGACCTCCTCCACCGCTGGGACCGCCGATTCGGCCGTCGCCGACGCTGCCCCGGCGTCGACCAGACTGCCGAGCAGGCCGTTGACGAACGACGGTGACCGGTCGGTGGAGAGGTTCTTCGCCAGTTCCACCGCCTCGTCGATGACGACCCGCGGCGGCACGTCTGGCCGCCACAGCAGCTCCAACACCGCGATCCGCAGAATGTTGCGATCGACCGGGGGCATGCGCTCCATCGTCCAGCCCTCGGCGTGCCGGCCGATCCAGTCGTTGATCTCCCGCCAATGTTCGACGACGCCCCTGACCAGCCCCTCGGCGTACTCCGAGACGGGTGGGTCGGCCTGGGCGCGCCGAGCGGTGAGGATCTCCAGGACGCCGACGCCGCGGACATCCGCCTCGAACAGGATGTCCAGAGCGCGCTTGCGGGCCTTGGACCTGGCGCTCAGCTCGTCACCCGGCCAAGATAACGGCCGTCGCGGGTGTCGACCTTGACCTTCTCGCCGGTCGTGATGAACAGCGGCACGTTGATCGTCGCGCCCGTTTCCAGGGTCGCGGGCTTCGTGCCGCCGGTCGAGCGGTCGCCCTGCACACCCGGGTCGGTCTGGGCGATGGTGAGCTCGACGCTGGCGGGCAGCTCCACGTAGAGCGGGGCGCTGCCGTGCAGCGCGACGGTGGCGACGGTGTTCTCCAGCATGTAGTCGGCGGTCGTGCCGACGACGTCCGGCGGGATCGGGATCTGGTCGTAGGACTCGCTGTCCATGAAGACGAACTCGGCGCCGTCCCGGTATAGGTAGGTCATCTCACGCCGGTCCACGGTCGCGACCTCGACCTTGATACCGGCGTTGAAGGTGCGGTCGACGACCTTCCCGGTGAGCACGTTCTTCAGGGTCGTGCGGACGAACGCCCCGCCCTTACCCGGCTTGACGTGCTGGAAGCCGACGACGTTCCACAACACCCCGTCGATGTCGAGCGTCATGCCGTTCTTCAGGTCGTTGCTGGTCGCCACTGCGCGCCTTCTCCGTTCGGTTACGTGCCTGCACGGCGGATCATCGTCGTGCGCAAGCCTAGAGTCATCGGGCCGCACGCGCCGCGGCGACCCTCACCGGCCCTGACCGCTCGCCCGGGACCGGTGCCGGTCCCCGTGCGGCGGCGATCAGCCAGGCCGCGGACAAGTCTACCGAGCCCGGCGCCCACGACGTCCCGCGGCGGTGCGGCGGTGCGGTCAGGGTGCGTCGGGCAGCGACAGGCCGTCGGGAGCGACCGCCGTGAACGCGGCGATCAGCAGGCCGGCATTCGGATTGTCGAGGATGACGGTCTCGCCCTGGGCGGCGAGGCCGATGAAGCGCAGCCGCCGACCGCGGGACTTCTTGTCCACGCGCATCGTGTCGAGCAGCGCCGGCCACCGGTCACCGCGGTAGGCCACCGGCAGGCCGGTGCGGGTCAGCAGGTCGCGATGCCGGTCGGCGATGGCGTCGTCGAGGCCGGCGACGAGCCGGGACAGTTCCGCCGCGAACACCATGCCCACCGAGATCGCCGCGCCGTGCCGCCAGCTGAAGTTCTCGACCTTCTCGATCGCGTGGCCAAGGGTGTGGCCGTAGTTGAGGATCTCCCGGCGGCCGGCCTCGCGGGGGTCGCCGGAGACGACGTCGGCCTTGACTCGAATGGACCGTTCGATCAGCTCGGGCAGGTGCGCGGCGCCCGTGGGGTCGGCGTCGAGCAGGTCGAGGATGGTGGCATCGGCGATGAACCCGGTCTTGACCACCTCGGCGAGCCCGGCGCGGACCTCCACGGCCGGCAGCGTGGACAGCGCGGCGAGGTCGCACAGCACCGTCAGCGGCTGGTGGAACGCTCCGACGAGGTTCTTGCCCGCGTCGATGTCGATGCCGGTCTTACCGCCGACGGCCGCGTCGACCATCCCGAGCACGGTGGTCGGCACCTGCACGATGTCCACTCCGCGCAGCCAGCTCGCGGCGACGAACCCGGCCAGGTCGGTCACGGTGCCGCCGCCGAGACCAATGATCACGTCGTCGCGGGTGAAGCCGATCCGGCCGAGGACGTCCCAGCAGAAGCCGGCGATCCGCAGCTGCTTGGCCTCTTCGCCGTCGGGCACCTCGATCGCGTGCGCCTCGACCCCCGCACTCGCCCGCAGGTCCGCGACGACGGCGTCCGCGGTGGCCCGCAGCGCCGCCGGATGGATCACCGCGGCGCGGGTCCGCCCGGCGACCGTCTCCGCGAGATCGCCGAGCAGCCCCTCACCGAGCACCACGTCGTAGGCCCGCTCGCCGCCGGGATGGACCGGAATCCGCACGACGTTGGACACCTTCGCCTGCACACTCACCGTGGAATCCTCACTGCGCCGAATTCGTGACGGCCGACGACGCCGGCAGCGCGGGTAGCTCCGCCAGGGCGGCGGCGACCAGATCGGCGACCTCCTCCGGCTCGCGGCCGGCGGTGTCGACGATGACCGCCGCCACCTCCGCGTACAGCGACTGGCGGGCCTTGAGTAGGGCGGCGAACCGGGCGCGCGGCCCCTCGACGAGCAGCGGCCGATCGCGCGCGAGGCCGACGCGGCGCACCGCGTCGGACACGCCGACCTCCAAGTAGACAACCCGGTGACCGGCGAGCAGCGCCCTGGTGGCGGCGTCGAGCACCGCCCCGCCGCCCAGGGCGACGATCCCGCGGTGCTCGGCGAGCGCGGCGGCCACCGCCCGCGACTCCGCGGCCCGGAAGTACTCCTCGCCGAACTCGACGAAGATGTCGGCGACGCTGCGGCCGAGCTCCGTCTCCACGTCCGCGTCGGTGTCACGGAACTCGACACCCCACCGCTGCGCGAGCCGGGTTCCCACCGTCGTCTTGCCCGCGCCGGGCGCGCCGACCAGGACCGCACCCGGCCCGGCCGGCACCGCCTTCCCAACCATGATCCTGTTACCTCGTCTGCAGTTCTCGCATCAGCGAATCACCAGGGACTTCAGGTATCCCTCGCAGTTGCGCCGAGTCTCCTCCACGGAGTCGCCGCCGAACTTCTCCAGGGCCGCGTCGGCGAGCACGAGCGCGACCATCGCCTCGGTGACGACGCCCGCGGCAGGCACCGCGCACACATCCGACCGCTGGTTGATCGCGACCGCGGCCTCGCCGGTGGTCACGTCCACGGTGGACAGCCGCCGGGTAAGTGAGGAGATCGGCTTCATCGCCACGCGGACCCGCAGGGGCTCGCCGGTGGTCATGCCGCCCTCGATGCCGCCGGCCCGGTCGGTGGCGCGCCGCACGCGCCGGCCCGCGCCGCCGACCGGCTCGATCTCGTCGTGCGCCACCGAGCCACGCCGCCGCGCGGTGGTGAACCCGTCGCCGAACTCCACGCCCTTGATCGCCTGGATGCCCATGAGCTCCCCGGCAAGGCGCGCGTCGAGGCGGCGGTCGCCGTGCACGTAGCTGCCGAGACCCGGCGGGCAGCCGTAGGCCAGCACCTCGACGATGCCCCCGAGGGTGTCGGAGTCGGCCTGGGCCGCGTCGATCTCGGCGACCATCCGCACGCTGGTCGCCTGATCGGCGCAGCGGACCGGGTCGGCGTCGACCGCCGCAAGCGAGGTGGGCGCGGGCAGGCCCGGCGGAACCTCGGCCGCGCCGATCGCGACGACGTGGGACACGATCTCGATGCCGTACGCCTGGCGCAGCAGCGCCTTGGCCGCGGTGCCGAGCGCGACTCTCGCGGCCGTCTCACGGGCACTGGCCCGCTCCAGCACCGGGCGCGCGTCGTCGAAGCCGTACTTCTGCATGCCGGCGAGGTCGGCGTGGCCGGGCCGGGGCCGGGTGAGCGGGGCGTTGCGGCCCAGGCCCGCGAGCGCGGCCGGGTCGACCGGGTCGGGCGACATAACCCGTTCCCACTTCGGCCACTCGCTGTTACGGATGACAACACTGATCGGACCGCCGAGCGAGACGCCGTGGCGCAGGCCGCCGAGCAGCTCGACCACGTCGCGCTCGAAGCTCATCCGCGCCCCACGGCCGTGCCCGAGGCGCCGACGGGTGAGCTCCGCGGCGATGTCGTCACTGGTCACGCGAATACCCGCCGGCAGCCCCTCGACCGTGGCCACCAGGGCGGGACCGTGCGACTCCCCGGCAGTCAACCAACGCACCATGCCATCTAGTCTTTCACGAGTACCCGATGTTGCACCTCGCACCGGGAGCATGCTCACGTCGGCCGCCACCGAGGCCGACCTGTGCTGACACTCCCGGCCCCCCGCGGCGGGCCGAACCACCAGCCGCCGGTCAACCGCCCCCGACCAGGACGGCGAACAGGGCTCCGGCCAGCAGGAACGGCCCATACGCGAGGTGGTCGTGCCAGCCGACCCGGCGGGCGGCGAGCAACGCGAGCGCCCCCACCCCGCCGAGGACCATTCCGGCGAACATCCCGAACACCACACTCGGCCAGCTCAGCCAGCCCAGCGCCCCGCCGAGCAGACCGACGAGCTTGAGGTCGCCCCGGCCGAGGCCGGAGCCCGGCAGCCGGTGCAGCGTCAGGAAGACCAACCAGCAGGCGGCGCCGGCGAGCACGGCCCGCAGCAGGCGGCCCGGCGCGTCGTCGACCAGCGCGGCGGCCCCGAACAACGCGACCAGCGCCGGGTAGGCCGGCAGCACCAGATGGTCGGGCAGCCGGTGCACCCGCACATCAATCGCAGCCAGCCACACTCCAACCACACTGAGGTACAGATAGGCCGGTAACCAGCCAGGATGGCGGTACAGGGCGATGGTCACCGCGGCCACCACCGCCGCCGTCCCGATCCCCAGGGCCGCCGCCCCGGGGGCGGCGCGGCGCGGCTCGCCGCCGTCGGGCGGGGGCACCCCGGCCACGACCCGGTGCCCGACCGGCACCCCGATCACGAGCGCCACCAGCGCGATCAGCACGCTGAGCCCGATCTCGCCCACCGCTAGGCCTGTCTTCCGAACATCACCCGCCGGCCAGGCCGACACGGTTGGGGTCGGAGCCGACGGCGACATGCGCACTCGTGCGTTCATCGAGGGCGGCCTGGCCGGCGGCCAGGAGAACCCCGGCGGGAACGCGACGGCCGGTGAAGTGCTCGACCTGCCCGACGGCCTGCGCGGCAAGGATCTCCAGGCCGCTGACGACGCGAGCGCCGGCTCGATATGCGGCGGCGGCGAGCGCGGTCGGCCACGGGTGGTAGAGCAGCTCGACGAGCTGGCTGGACCCCGGCCAGCGGCGGGTCGCGAGGGGGTCGGTCGTGCCGGCCGGGGTGGTGGCGATGACGAGATCCGGTCCGGGGGGCAGACCGGTGGCCAGCAGCTCCCAGGGCAGCGCCGTCACTTCGATGCCGAGGCGGGCGCCGATCCGGGCCACCTCCGCGATCGCCTCGGGACGGCGGGCGACCACGGCGACGTGCGGGCAGCCGGCGGCGGCAACGGCGGCGACGGCGGCGCGGGCGGTGCCGCCGGCGCCGAGGATGAGCGGCTGTCCGGGTACCGCACCGCGCATGACCCGGCGCAGGGCGACGCCGATGCCCACGATGTCGGTGTTGTAGCCGTGCAGCCGGCCGGCCTCGCCGACGACGACGGTGTTGACCGCTCCGATCGCCGCGGCCGTCGGGTCAACCTCGTCGAGCAGGTCCAGGGCGACCGTCTTGAGCGGCATGGTCAGGGACAGACCGACCCAGCCCGGGTCGGACCGGACCCGGTCCAGCATCGCCGGCAGGTCGGGCGTGTCGCAGTGGATGGCCGTGTAGGTGACGGCGAGGCCGAGCTTCGCGTACGCGGCCGCGTGCAGCACGGGCGAGAGCGAATGGTCCACCGGGGCGCCGAGCACCGCGGCGCGGGCCGGATGCGCGGGCGTCGCCGCGGCGGCGACGGTCGCCGGCCGCTGCGGCTCCGGCCGCGCACCCACGCCGCCCAGTTGGGTCTCCCGCACCACGTGGCCTCCCACCGGGTCCAAGGGGCTGCCGTCTACTCCTTGCCACCCTCGGCGAGGTAGTGCGCCCGCAGCGCGGCCCACTCCTCGCTGGTCGCGGCGAAGCGCGTCACCTTGCTCTGGGGCATGGACACGAAATACAACCATGACCCGTCGGCAGGTTCCAGGGCGGATTTCAGCGCCCAGATCCCCGGGTTGGAGATCGCACCCGGCGGCAGACCGGCCACCGCCCGCGTGTTGTACGGGTTGGCCTTGTTGAGCTGGTCCCTTGTCAGCGGGCCTTCGTACTCGTCCTCGGCGTAGCGGGTGGTGGAGTCCATGTCGAGGCGGCGGAAGCGCCCGGTGGTGTCGTGCAGCCGGTTGTAGATCACGCGGGCGACCTGCGGCCCCTCGCTGGCGTTCGCGACCTCCTTCTCGACTATCGAGGCGATGGTCACGATCTCGGCCGGCTTGACCCCGATCGCGGCGGCCTTGGTCTCCAGGCCGATCGACGCCGTCTCCTTCTTGAAGCGGGTGACGAAGGAGGTCAACAACTGGACCGGAGTGGACCCGGGGTCCAGGTCGTAGGTCGACGGGAACAGGTAGCCCTCCAGGGTCGGCGCGTAGGACGGCACGCCGAGCTGGGCGGGGGAACGGGCAATCGCCTCCAGCTCGCTCAACGGCGTGCCGAGCCGCTCGTGCAGGCCCTGGAGCACCTGGCGGACGGTCATGCCCTCCTTGATGACGAACTTGAACGGCGCGGAGGACGCCGGATCGAGCAATGCGGCGAGGGCCGCCTCGGCGCTCATCCGGCTGCGCAGCCGGTAGGTGCCCGGCTGGATGCCCAGCGACTTGGGGTTGGCGGACGCGGCCTTGGCGAACGCCGAGACGGACGCGGTCACGTCCGCGTCCTGCAGCTCCACGGCTATCTGGCGGGCGGTGGCGCCGTCGGGAACCTGGACCACCGCGATGCCCTCGCCCATGCCGGGGTAGTCGGCGCTGGTGGAGCCGCCGCCGGAGACCCGGCCGATGACCTTGCCGATTCCGAAGATGCCGACGCCGACCAGGACGGCGACGAGGAGGAGGACGGCGATCAGCTTCGGCAGCGCCCGGCCGCGGCGTTCCTCGCCGTCGCCGTCGTCGTCCCAGCCGTCGTCCCAGTCCTCGGCGTCGTCCCGCGGCTCGTGGCCGCCGGCGCCGCGGTGGTCCCGCCGACGGTCGCCGACGCGCCGGTCACCGCGGGAGTCGACCCTGGGGTCGCGGGCGTGCGGGTCGTCGGCGTACCCCTCGGGGGGATATCCGTCCTCGTGATACCCATCCTCGGGATACCCGTCGGGATGCCGGCCGTCGGGGCCCCGATCGGCCTGGCGGCGGTCGACGGCTCGGCGGTCGGCGTGTCCAGAGGAGCGGCGGCCACGGCGATAGGGATCCTCGCCGAGCATCTCGTCGAGGTTGCCGCCCGTCACCTCGAGTCCCGGGGGAAGGCCTCCGTGGACCCGGGCACGCCGGGCATGCCGCCACGCCGACGGCGGCTGTCCAGGTCGTGCTGCAGGATCTGCACGGCTGCCTCCTGATCCACGAGACTGCGGCGGGCGCGGGAACGAACGCCACGCTCGGCCATTCTGCGATGAGCCGCAACCGTGGTGAGCCGCTCGTCCACAAACCGCACGGGGACAGGGGCGACCCGCTCGGCGAGTACCTCGACGTACCGCCGGACCACCCGGACCGCCTGGCCCTCCTGCCCGGACATTTGCCTGGGCAGGCCCACCACGACCTCTACAGCCTGCCTGTCACGGACGATCTGGACAAGCTGCTCGATGTCCGCATTATGGCGCTTGTCCCTGGCGAGGGTCGTGACGGGCACCGCGAGGACCCCGCCGGGGTCGCTGGCCGCGACCCCGACCCGCACGGAGCCGACATCGACTCCGATGCGCACCCCCGGCCGGATGTCCGGCTCCTGCCCGCAACCACCCACCGGACCGCTCACCGGGTCCGCCGGCCGTTCACCGGGCGGCGAGGTCGGCCACCAGCCCACGCAGCTTCGCGAAGACGGCCGGGACCATCTCGGGGTTCCCGCCGCCGCCCTGGGCGATGTCGGGCTTGCCGCCGCCCTTGCCGCCCAGACTCGCCCAGGAACTGCGGACCAGGTCGCCGGCGCGCAGCCCCGCCGACCGAGCGCCGGAGTCGGTCACCACGACGATCGACAAGCCGTCCGCGGTGACCACGGCGACGACCGCCGGCCGCCCGGCGAGGCGCCCGCGCACGTCCATCGCCAGCAGCCGCACGTCGTCGGGCGCGGTGCCGGCGGGCACCTCCGCGGTGACGACGGCGACGCCGCCGACGTCCTCGGCGCCGTCGGCGAGCGCCCCAGCGCCGGCGAGCACCGCGGCGGCCCGCAGCCGGTCCAGCTCCCGCTCGGCGTCGCGCAGCCGGCCGACGATGTCGGTGACGCGGTCGGCCAGCTCGTCAGGGCGGGCCTTGAGCGCGGTGGACAACTGGGAGACCAGCAGGTGCTCCCGGGCGAGGTAGCGGAACGCGTCGATGCCGACGAGCCCCTCCACCCGACGGGTCCCGGCGGAGATCGACGACTCCGACAGCAGCTTGACCGCGCCGAGCTGGGCGGAGCTGGCGACGTGCGTACCACCGCACAGCTCGCGGGCGTAGTCGCCGACGTCGACGACGCGCACGGCGTCACCGTACTTCTCCCCGAACAGCGCCATCGCGCCGAGCCGGCGGGCCTCCGCCTGCGTCGTGACGAACGCGTGGACCGGCAGGTCCCGCAGGGCGACCTCGTTGATCTCGTCCTCGACGTCGGCGAGGACCGACGGCGCGACGGCGCCGAGGGCGTGGAAGTCGAAACGCAGCCGGCCCGGGGAGTTCAGCGACCCGGCCTGGGTCGCCCCCTCCCCCAGCGCCCGGCGGAACGCGGCATGCACGAGATGGGTGGCGGTGTGTGAACGGGAGACCGCCCGGCGGCGACCCTCGTCGACCTCGGCCCGCACCCGGTCGCCCAGGTGCAGCTCCCCGGAGCGCACCCGCACCCGGTGCAGGACCAGCTCCGGCACGGGCCGCTGCACGTCGAGGACCTCGACCTCGCCACCGTCGAAGCGCAGCAGGCCGAAATCGGGCTCCTGGCCGCCGCTCTCCGCGTAGAAGGGGGTCGTGTCGAGAACGACTCCGACCTCGTCGCCTTCCCCGATGACCTCGAGCCCGGCGCCGTCGGCGATACCGACGAGACCGACGACGCCGGACTCGCGGGTCAGCTCCTCGTAGCCGGTGAACGTCGTCGGGCCGGAGCGGGCCAGGATCGGGCGGAACGCGGACAGGTCGACGTTGCCGATGCGCCGCGAGGCCCGATCGGCCTTCGCGGTCTGGCGCTGGCGCTCCATCAGCCGGCGGAACCCGGCCTCGTCGATCGACAGGCCCGCCTCGGCGGCCATCTCCAGTGTCAGGTCGATCGGGAAACCGTAGGTGTCGTGCAGCTTGAACGCCTCGTCGCCGCCGAGGGTCGCCGAGCCGGCCGAGCGGACCTGCCGCACCGCGGTGTCAAAGATCGTGGTGCCGGTGCGCAGCGTCTCGGCGAACGACGCCTCCTCCGCGACGGCCACCCCGGTGATCGTCTCGGCGTTGTCGACGAGCTCCGGGTAGATCGGGCCCATCGCGGCGCCGACGACACCGAACAGCTCGGCCATGACCGGCTCGCGAGCGCCGAGCAGCCGGGCATCGCGCACCGCGCGGCGCAGCAGGCGGCGCAACACGTAGCCGCGGCCCTCGTTGGAGGGCATGACGCCGTCGGCGATGAGCATCGCCGCGGTGCGGGTGTGATCAGCCACGACGCGCAGCCGCACGTCGTCGGCCGGGTCGGCGCCGTAGCGCCGGCCGGTCAGCCGGCCGGCGGCGTCGAGCACCGGACGAGAGATGTCGATCTCATAGAGGTTGTCGACGCCCTGCAGGATCGTCGCCATCCGCTCCAGGCCCATGCCCGTGTCGATGTTGCGGGCGGGCAGCTCGCGCAGGATCGGATAGTCGTACCCGGCGCCCTCGCCCCGCTCGAACTGCATGAACACGAGGTTCCAGACCTCGAGGTAACGCTCCTCGTCGGCGATCGGCCCGCCCTCGCGCCCGTACGCCGAGCCCCGGTCGAAGTAGATCTCGCTACACGGCCCGCACGGACCGGGCACGCCCATCGACCAGAAGTTGTCCTCCTTGCCGCGGCGCTGGATGCGCTCGGCGGGCAGCAGGTCCAGCCAGATCCGCTCGGCCTCGTCATCGTCGAGGTAGACCGTGGCCCACAGGTCGTCCGGCTTGAACCCGAACCCGTCGACGAGCAGCTCGAAGGCGAACGGGATCGCCTCCACCTTGAAATAGTCGCCGAAGGAGAAGTTGCCGCACATCTGGAAGAACGACGCGTGCCGGGCGGTGCGGCCGACGTTTTCGATGTCGACGGTGCGCACGCACTTCTGCACGCTGGTGGCCCGCGGCCACGGCGTCGCCAGGTCCCCGAGGAAGTAGGGCTTGAACGGCACCATCCCGGCGTTGACCAGCAGCAGCGTCGGGTCCTGAGTAACCAGCGAAGCGCTTGGAACGACGGTGTGCCCACGCTGGGCGAAGTGGTTGAGAAAGCGGCTACGGATCTCGGCCGTGTCCATCGAGTTCACATCGTCCAGACTCATGGGAGGAGGGGCGTCATCCTGGGGTGGGCGGCGCTGCTGCTGCCACCGCCCGTGCGGCCGCCGCGCCGTCAGGGCCGGCGGGCACCCGGGACCAACCGCATGGTGCGCTCGGCGTCGTCGAGGTTGTCCGGGTAGCCGGCCGCACCAGCCGCACCCGGCCCGGCGACACCGGCATCGGCCCCCGCGGGCCGCCCGGAGGACTCGAAAGGATCATCGTCCGGGTCGCGGTCGAGGCCGAGAGCAACACGGATCTCCTCCTCCCGCTCCGCCGCCGCCTCACGCACATCCGCGAGGAACTCCTGTACCGACTGTACGAGAGATCCGGCCAGGCTCGTCGGAGTAAGCGCCGCTGCGGCCTTCGCCGCCCGACGCACCACGACGACGCCGGCCGCGGCGCCGAAGGCCAGATAGAAGATCCTGGACATCTAGTGGCCTCCCCGGCGACCCTCGGTCGCCCCGGCGACCGAGGGCAGGCCGGCGTCGTCGGCGCCCGTGTGCCGGGCCGCCTTATCTGCCTTGCCTGCCTTGTCCGCTTTCATCTGCGACTTCACTCGCGACTCGACCTCGGACCGGGTGCGCTTGGCCGCGGCCTGGCGTACGCCGTAGCTGAGAGCGGCCACCCGCACCATCGGACCGCCGAGCGTCGCGGCGAACAGCGACGTCAGCGAGGAGACGTTCGTCGTGATCGACTGCACGTTCGCCGTGATCGCGTCGACCCGGTCCAGCTCCTTGTTCACATGGGCGAGTGCCACGTTGACCTCGTCGACCGTCGCTCCGGCCTGCCTGACCCGGGCGGTTCCCTCGTCAATGGCGGCACCGGTCTGGCGCACGCGCGCCGCCGCCTCGTCGAAGATCTTGCCGAGTTTGAGCAGGACGAAACAGCCGAAGAGGGCGAGCACTGCGAACGCGCCCGACGCGATCAGGCCCGCGACCGCTCCACCGGACATATGTGCTCCTGCCTCCATCGTCGATTGGGCCGGTCCCACCCCACCCGATCCGGCACGCCGTGCCACGCCGCGGGCGCCACCCCGGTGACGCCCTCATGTGACCTTACCGAGGCAGCCACGGGGGTCATGGGTAACCCCCGTTCCCCCGGCCGGGGGCACAGACCCTTGGCCAGGACGTATCTCGGGCGGCACAACGGTGGTTGCGAGGCCGGCGCTCAGCCGACCGGTCCCGGCGGCGCCGTGCCAGGCCCGGTGGCGGACTCGGCGTGGGGCCCGGTGGGGGGCGTACCACGGACGATGGTTCGCAGCTCGCGCAGGCGTTCGGTGGCCCGGCGTTCGAAGCCGTTGCCGCCGGGCAGGTAGTAGTCCGTGCCGGTCAGCCAGTCGGGCGGGTACTGCTGACGCACGACGCCACCTGGGGCGTCGTGCGGGTAGCGGTACCCGACCCCGCTGCCGGCCCGGGTGGCCCCCTGATAGTGGGCGTCGCGCAGGTGCGCCGGCACCGGCCCGGCCCGGCCGGCACGCACATCGGCGGTGGCAGCCTCGATCGCCCGGATCACCGCGTTCGACTTCGGCGCGAGGGCGAGGTGGATGACCGCCTGAGCGAGCGCCAGCCGCGCCTCCGGCAGCCCGACCAGGTCGAGCGCCTGCCCGGCGGCGACCGCGACGCCCAGCGCCCCGGGATCGGCCATGCCCACGTCCTCGCTGGCCAGAATGATCATGCGGCGGGCGATGAACCGAGGATCCTCGCCGGCCTCCAGCATCCGGGCGAGGTAGTGCAGCGCAGCGTCGGCGTCGCCGCCGCGCATCGACTTGATGAACGCGCTGATCACGTCATAGTGCTGGTCACCGGACCGGTCGTAGCGCACGGCCGCTCGGTTGACGGCCTGCTCGAGCACGTCCACGTCGAGCCGCGCCACCGCCCGACCGCGCCCGCCCCCGTCCGCCTCCTCGGTCGCGGCGAGGTCGGCGAGGAATGCCTCGGCGCCCGCTTCCAGGACGGTCAACGCGCGGCGGGCGTCCCCGCCGGCGAGCCGAACCACGTGCGCACGGGCCTCGTCGGTCAGCGCCAACCGGCCGGCGTACCCGCGCGGGTCGGACAGGGCCCGGTCGAGCACGCCGCGGATGTCGTCGTCGGTGAGCGGTTCGAGGGTGAGCAGCAGTGACCGGGACAGCAACGGGCCGACGACGGAGAAGAACGGGTTCTCGGTGGTGGCCGCGACCAGGGTGACCCAGCCGAGCTCCACCGAAGGAAGCAGGGCGTCCTGCTGGGTGCGGGTGAAGCGGTGGACCTCGTCGATGAACAGCACGGTCCGCGCCCCGGCGGCCGAGCGGGCGGACCGGGCCTCGTCGATGACGGCGCGGACGTCCTTCACCCCTGCCGTCACGGCGGACAACTCCCGGTACCGCCGGCCGGTGGCGCGGGAGACGATGTGGGCCAGGGTGGTCTTCCCCGTCCCGGGCGGCCCCCAGAGGATCGCCGAGGTCGTCCCGCCGCCCTCGACCAGCCGGCGCAGGGGGCTGCCCGCGCCGAGCAGGTGGCGCTGGCCGACGACCTCGTCCAGGTGCCGCGGCCGCAACCGCGCCGCGAGTGGGGCCGGGCCGGCGACCTCGGCGCTGCGCGCATCCACCGCCGGCGGTGCGGCGTCCTCGCCGAACAGGTCCGCGGTATCGAACAGGCTCACCGCTTCACCGTACGACCGCGACCGGCTCCAGCACGCGCCCGAACCGGATGAGGCGCTCAGCCGGAGCGGGTCTGCGACTCCGAGGTGGGTGGGCGGCTCCAGACGGGGACCGGCGGGGCGGGCCGGCGGTGGCGGCTGCTCTCGCGGGCCACCGTGAACGAACCGGACTCGGTGACGCCGCCCATGGCCGCGAAGATGACCACCGCCAGCACCGAGAAGGCGATCACTCAGACGATCGGGGCGAGGGAGAACGGGTCGGTGCCCGTCACCTCCTCCTCGCCGGCCCCGGCCTGAACCTGGGTGGCGGCCATCGCCGTGTAGTGCATACCGCTGACCGCCGCCGCCATGATCAGGGAGGCGGCAACCACGTGCCGGCCGGTGCGTACCCGGAACGCGATCCACAGCGCCGCGAGTGCCGCGGCCACCGCGATGAGCACGGACAGCACGACGATTCCGCACCGGTAGGTCACGGTCCCACCGACGTGCATCGCGGCCATGCCGGTGTAATGCATCGCGGCAATCCCCAGGCCGGAGACCACGCCACTGAGCCTTTCCCGGTAACGTTTCGTCGCTTTGCGTGACATCAATGTGGTGTTGGTGT
>NZ_CADCWT010000022.1 GCF_902806485.1 Candidatus Frankia alpina
GTGCAGGTCTCCGACATCCACCCAGTCGCCGGTGCTGCGCTGGAGCTGAACGGTCAGGGATCGCGTGCTGGCCACTAGATCTCAGCTCCTAGCCCGGCGACCAGTAGATCGCCGAGCGGAGGTCGAATTATCGAGCTGGGCTCGAGCCGGCTGTCCAAGAAGTCGTGCACTATCTTCTCGATCGCGCGTCCGCGGGCACGCAGAAAATGGTCCCGGCCCCAATCATTCCAATCGCGCCAATCGGCCGATTGATTGGCCAATTGATCATCGATGGCATAGCTCGCAAGAATGTGCGGGTCCCGCACCTCGAGAAGCGGAGGAGCACTCGGCGGCCACAGGGCAAGGTTGGCGGCCTGTCGAGCAAAGTTTTGGAGTTCGGGAATAATTTCGGTTACCGCATCGGTCCCGAATTCCTCCAGCTCGCCGGCGACATCGACCGGATTCCCGCCGGCGTCGAGAGGATGCAGTGAATACAGCGCGAGCAGGAAAAGGCTGTCTTGGGCCCCGACTGGGTTCACGTTGCTGCTCAGGTCGACACGTGGCGGCGGCCGGTCTGGCACCGAGTGAAGCAATGCCCGCACGAACCAGTACGGTTCGGAAAGTCCGACATCCGAATCTGCTGCCGGGGCATCGGGCCCGGCCACTACCTTCCGGAGGGCCGCTGGCCAACCGCCCTCGCCGAAACCGTGCGCCCATCCCCGCCAGAGCCAGCGCGCGAGGAGTCGACCAATCCACGGATCGATGTCTTCGTACAGATGAAAGAACGCGGCAAGAGCCGGGAGCGGCGCCATGTTCGGCACAAGCTCGCGGTGCGGAACACCGATCCCCTGCAGAAAACCTATACCTTTGGCAATGGCCTGCTCGGTGCGGTCGTACCAGTCAGCAGGATCCTCGGTGGGCGAGAATTCCTCGTCCAGGCTACGATTTATATCACCGCCGCGGATGGCGAGGAGGCTTTGTCGTACATAGCGCTCGGGAATCGTGCCGAACCCGCGCGCCGCCAGCTCCTTCGCCACGCTTGCCGGGCTACTCGGCTCGGGCCGACCGGCAAAAGAGACGCGGAACACCTCGGCGCGACTCATCGGCTTACCTGCGGAGTTCACGCGGCCAAAGATCAACCGGATCAGATCCCGGTCATCGCTCGCCACCACATACGCGGGAATTCGATAACTCCGGAGGGAGTCGTTCAGCCGGTGGACTGCCTCGAAGTCCTCTTCCTTCAGATCTTTGGAGTGATTTCGCAGCCAGGCGAAAAGGTCGCTGGACGCCCGGAACTCGTGCAGCGGAATCGCCCGTGTCGAGATGACCCCCTCGCCCGGGTGCACGAACTTCTTCGTGCCGAGGTCAAAATAGACCGCGAACCTTTCGCCCGCGTCGTCCGTATCGTCGACATCGGGCGAGAGTGCCAGCGCAAGCGAGATGATCCGCTTCTGGCCGTCCACGACCCAGAGCGCGTCGCCGACATCAGGGACGGTGAGGGAGAGCGGGCCAAGCTGGATCTGGCCGGCCGGTCCGGGTCGACGCCAGAAGATAAGCGTGCCGACCGGAATGCCCCGGTAGAGGCTGTCGAAGAGATCGCGCACGTCTTTCGCGTCCCAGCCAAAGGACCGCTGGAAGGTCGGGATCCTGATCCCGCCGGAGCGGACCCGCTCGACGAGTTCCGGAATGGAGATGAAGGTGGGAAAGGACTCCTCCAAGGACATCCCCCCAGCCATGTCCGTACCCCTCCAGTGGACCGCAATCTCTTCGCCGCTCAAGACGCCGCGCTGATTAACAGGCTACTCTCGGTTCTAGACCTCCTTGCGGGCGATCACCAGGTAGGTGCCCGCGAAACCGGCGCCATGGACGTAGCGCCGGGCGAGCCGGTCGAGGATCCGGGCGGTGATCAGCAGGGGGCTGACCACCGCCATCATGGCGGCCCAGGCCGCCAGGTGGGCGGGGCCGGCGGCCTGGCGCAGCCAGGGCATCGGGCGCGGCGCGATGGCGGCGACGGCGATTAGCAGGGCGGCGGTGAGGTCGCCGAGCCCGCGGCTGGCGGCGAAGCGTACCAGGACGGGCCGCAGGCCCCGGTCCTCCAGCGCGGCGAGCAGGTTGTCCACCGGGATGAGGTGCGCCCGTTCCGGCACCGCCCAGCCGGCCCAGAACCGGCCGAGCAGGCGGGCCTGGTGGCACTCGACGTTCGCCAGCTCGCACAGCACGTGCCCGCCGGGCGGTAACGCCTTGGCGACGGCGTCGAGCTCCGCCGACGGATCGTCGGTGCGTTCCAGGTAGCCGAACATGCTGATGACGTCGTAGCGGCCGGCCACCGCGTCGACGACGTCGGGCAGCCGGCCGTGGTGGGCATGGTCGAGCCAGCCGCGCCGCAGGCCCTCGTCCAGCCCGGGGAACGTGTCGACCCCGTCGAACACCGTCGCCGGCCACACCTCGCGGGCCGCGTTCGGGAAGTGGCCGTAGCGGGAGCCGACGTCCAGCCAGGTGCGCGGGACTGTGAACGGGCGCACGGCGGCGGCCTGCCCGCGCCGGTCGCGGGCGATCACCGCCAGGGCCTGCTCGGCGATCCCGGCACGCAGCCCGTCGTAACGGTCCCGGTCGTAGAACTCGCGGCCGGCGGGGCTCAGCGCCGGGTTGAGGAACACGTGTCCGCAACGCCGGCAGCCGTCGAGGCGGAACCGACCGGGTTTACGCAGGAACATGTCGGGCGAATCGAGCCGGGTGGCCAGCTCCGCCGAGCCGCACCAGGGGCAGTCGGCGCGGGCGCGGCGCAGGAACCGGGCCAGGCCGGCGCGGACGTCGCGGCCGTAGGACGCCCGGCTGGCCGCCGTCCGCTGCTTCTTCGCGTGCTTGACCGGGTCGGCCGGCAGCCCGGCGGCCTTGGCCTCGGCGGCCCGCGCGGCCTGCGCGCGGCCGGCGCGCACGGAGTCGATGACGAACAGCACCCCGCTGAGGATGCGCACGATCGGGGAGCGGATCAGATCGCGAGGGGACAGCGGCACCCGGCCGGCGCAGACGAAGAACGGCTGGAACCAGAACAGTGCCGTGGCCGCGAGCCCCCACGGCCGGTTGACGTGCACGCCGATGGCGGTGGCGAGCTGGGGCACGAACGGGAAGAGCTGGTTGCGCCGGGTGAACCGGTACGCCCGCTGCTGGACCCGCACGCGCACCGCCGCGTCCTCCCGGGCGGCGCGCAGCCCCGGCAGCACGGCAAGGTCGGTCGACCCGGACGCGAAGGTCTTCAGCCACTCGGTGAGATCGACGAGCTCCACCTGGTCGAAACCCTCGCGGCGGGTGATGCCGGCCCGGTCGAGGATCTCCGAGCGGACCAGCAACGCCTGGAAGGCGCCGCGGCCGGGCACACACCGATCGGTGCGGTAGGTGCGGGTGTCGACCATCCGGGCGAGGTCGAGGGCGCGTTCGACGGTGAGGTCCGCGGGGACGAGGTCGAGGACGTCGAGCTTGTCCCTGCTGGCGTGGTAGCTTGCCGCACGCCGCCCGCTGTCGGTCAGCCGGACCCCGTCGGCGACGAGGAACTCGTGCGACGGATCCACCGGTCGACCGGAGGCGGGCAGGGTCTCCAACCGGCGCAGCCGGCCACGCAGCCGCACCCCGTTGATGAGCAGGCCGACGCAGACCAGGACCGGCAGCCAGTCGAGCACGCCGGTCAGCCCCGCACCGGCCCGACTTCGGCGCCACCACGCCGGCGAAGCATCATGCGACGAGTTTCTCAAGCCGGTCGGCGGCGGCCGCAACCCCTCCCGCCGCAGCGAAGGCGTCGCGCAGCCGGCCGGCGGCCTCCCGGTGGCCGGGCTCGTCGAGCAGAGATGTCACCGCGCCGCACACGGCAGCGGGTCCGGCCCGACCGAACTTGATCCGCAGACCGGCGCCGCTGCGGACGACCTGCTCGCCGATGACCGGCTGATCGTCGCGGACCGGGGCGACGACCAGCGGGACGCCGTGCGATAAGGACTCGCAGACGGTGTTGTTGCCGGCGTGGCAGACCACCGCGGACAGCCGCGGCATCAGGTCGACCTGCGGCACGATCGGGGCCACGAGCAGGTCGTCGGGGGCGGCGGCGGCCAGGTCGTCGACGAGCCCGGCCGGAGCGACGAGGACGGTCTGCGCCCGGCCGGCCAGGCCCAGCATGCCCTCCGCGGCGGCCCGCAGGAACCGCCCGCCGGCCTCCCGGGTCACCGTGCCGAGCGAGACGAGCACCGTCTCGCGGTCGGGGTCCAGCCATTCCCAGGGGAACGAAGCGGTCTGCGCCCGCCGGCCGACCGGGCTGCCCACGAACGCGACGTGACCGGGCACCTCGGGGTTGCGCAGCAACTCCCGCACGGACGCGACGAGCGTGAGTTCGTCGGAGAACCGCAGGTCGCCGGCGGCCGCCTCGACGGCGGGCACGCCGCGCGCGAGCTGGAAGTCCCGCAGCAGATCGGTGATCCATCGACCGAGCCCGGCCATCACCCCGTACGGGTTGCCGAGCTCGGCCGGGGTCGTGGCGAGCGTGGCCCAGCGCAGCCGCCGGCGGCGGGCGACCAGGGCCGCCCCGACCGCCTGCTGGTCGATGACCAGCGCATCCGGACGGAACGCATCGACGGCCTCGTCGATCGCCGGTTCCATCGCCGCGGCCAGCGGCAGCAGAAAGTCCTCCCACAGGAACTTCAGCGACGCCGCGCCGCGCAGTGCCCGCGAGCGGGCCACGATTTCGGCGCGGTCGGCCTCGTCGAGTGTCTCCGGCAGCGCCAGCAGCGGCAGCCCCGGCGGGACCAGCTCGCCGATCACTCCCGCATGGCCGGCGACGGCGACCTGGTGGCCCCGGGCGGCGAGCTCCCCGGCAATCCCCACGGCCGGGTTGACGTGCCCGGTCAGCGGCGGCACGACGAACAGAAAGCGGCTCACGGCCGCGTCAGCCCACCGCCGGGCGGCGCCCGGCATTCAGGTCGGGCGGCGGCACCATCTGCGTCACCCAGTCCGGGGTGGCGAAGCTCCGGTCGTCCTCGCGGACGTAGGGCGGCGGTGGCGTGCGCCGGTCGAACAGCCACCAGTTCAACAGGGTGCGCAGGTAGGCGGTGGCCTCACGCAGCACCATGTGGGTGTGGTGCTCCAGCACGATCAGGGAGCAGTCGGGGACGAGGGCGGCGAGCCCGGCGGCCTGCCCGATGATGTCGGAGTTCTCCCCGTACACGGCGAGCACCGGGACTCGCAGCGCGGCGAGCGCCTCGGCGGAGAACGGCGGCGTCGCCAACATGTCGGTCGCGATCGTCGTCTCGGCCAGCAGGCGCTGGGCGGCCCGGGCTGTGCGGACGGCCGCCCGGCCGGCACCGTTGGCCAGCCACTGTTCGACCTCGTCATCGTTCATCGCGACGAGGATCTGGCTCAGCGAACGGGCCATCTCCTTGCCCAGGCCCTCGATGAGGAACGGCGGCTCGATGAGCGTCAGGCTCGCGACCCGGGCGGTGAACTCCAACCCGAACGCCAGGGCCAGCGTCGCACCATAGCTGTTGCCGATGACGTGCACCGGGCGGTCCACGCCGAGCGCGTCGAGCAGCCCGGCGAGGTCGGCCATCGAGTCGACGAGACGGTAGCCCCCTCGGGTGCGCTCACTGCGGCCATGGCCTCGCAGGTCGTAGCAGATGACGTCGCAGCCCGCGTCTGCCAGGTTGGTACCCAGCGAAAAGTAGAAGCTGGAGATGTTGTCCATCACCATGCCGTGCACCATGACCACGATCGGCGAGTCCGCGGACGCTCCCGCACGGGATTCGAGCCGCTGCACATGCAGCCGGACGCCGTTCGCGATGACCTCTGCCACGAGCCTTACCTCCTTCCGGCGGTCTCGGTCGCCGGCAGGCTGCTGACGATGAACCGGACGACCTCGCCGACCTGCATGTTGATCACCTGGTCGACGTCCATCGTGGCGAGGAAGCCGACGAAGTCGACTGCCTCGCCGTAGCGCTCCCGAAGCCGGTCGGCAAGCGCCACGAACTCGATGCTTTCCAGCTCGAGGTCATGGCTGAACGTGCTCTCCATGGCGATGTCCATGTCGATCACGTACTCCTCACCGATGATCTCGCGCAGGTCCTCGCTGACCTCGCCGAGCACCCGCGTCTCGTGCTCCGCCCGGCCGACACCGCCCGGTCCCGCCGTCGCCTGAACAGACATGATCGCTACTCCTTCTTGTTCGGAAGGCCGCTCGCCTCGACCTCGGGGGAGGTCCAAGCGACCACATAGGTCGCGGCGCCGGCCCGACGGGCGGGGGCGCCGTCACACGCTGCTTCCTGACCGATGACGGTGGCGGAACGCACGTCCCTCGCCACAGCCCGCTCGCCGACGCCGCCCGAATCCGGCTCGGGGGCCCCGGGCTGGCCGCCTTCCGGCTGGATCTGGCCGGAGGCATCCACCGTACGCAACGCCACCCACCGCGAGCCTGATGGAACCGGCCCGCCGGGATCATCCTTGTGGATGGTGACCCGGACCAGTTCGGGCGGTGCGTGCCCGGCCCAGTCGGCCGCGGCCCAGGCGCGTCCGGGCGGGTGCGGGCCGTCGACGACGAACTGGCGCGGCCGGCCCGCGAGCCCGGTGCCCTCGGCCTTTGCGGCCGCCTCCTTCGCCGCCCACAGCCGGGTGAACCACAACGCCCGGCGCCCCGGATCACCGCCGGCGACCCGGTCGAGCAGGTCACGTTCGGCCGGGGCGAGCGCCGCCGCCTCGACCCCGGGCGCCCGCACGGTGATCTGCTCGATGTCGATGCCAACCGCCCCGTCCGCGGACACCAACGCCACCGCCAGCTCCGGCTTGTGGGCGAGGGAGACCCGCGGGGGGTCGTCGGCCGGGATGCCCGGCCGCGCCGGCAGGGCGCCGACCAGCGGGGCGCCGTGGGCGTCGTGGGCGATCCGGACCTCGATCCCCCAGACGGGACCCGCGCCCCGCGCCCACAGCCAGCGCCGGACGGCATCCTGGACGGCGATGCGCCCCAACAGCCAGCCGCGCGCGGCCCGCGGGTTGAGGCCCGCCAGCCGGGCCCGGTCCACGGCGTCGGCGTAGTGGCGCACGATCAGTTCACGCGAGGCCGAGTCGGTCCAGCGGTCGAGCACGACCACCCAACCCTCACCGGAGGGCTGGGCCACGGTGTGCAGCTCCGGGGCGCGGACCATCGCCCAGAGCACGTCGTCGTTGGCGAACCGCCGATCCGTCCAGGCGGACACGACCGCCCACACCGACCCGTCGAGGCGGCGCAGCTCCATGTCGGCGGTCACCGTGCGCTCGGTGACCTGCCGGATCCGCACGACGCAGTCGACCAGGTCGCCCGCCACCGGCGCCGGGCCGTGGAAGCTCAGGTCGGCCAGGGACTGCGGCAGCAGCAACGAGTCCCCGGGCAGGGTCTCCATCCCCCAGTAGCCGAACAGCTGGCCGGCGTTGTCCAGCAGCGCACCGGACGCGGACGGCACCCGCAACCGCCCGCGAATGCCGGTCGAGGCGATCGCCTCGACGTGGTGAATACCCTGGTAGCCGGGCCCGTGAAAGAGGAAGCGACCGGCGTAGAGGTCCTTGCCCTGGTGCCGGGAGGGCCGCTCGCCGGGCAGTACGGGACCGGTCGGGCCCGCCGGCAGGTCCGCGGTGGCCGCGGTCGTCCACGGGGACGGCGGATAGTCGTCGGCGAACACGACCGTGCCGCGGGCGTAGCCCTCCATGGTCACCCGCACCGCATCCGGCCCGGCCGAGGCGAGGATGACCGACACCTCCACGGCGGGTTCGATGGCGAGCCAACGCAGCGCCCGGACGTCCCGGATGCCGATCGGCACGCGGCCCGGCATCATCTCCGCGGCCTGCTCAACCATGAGTTCGAGCACCTCGGCCATCGGCACGACCGGGAAGGTGTCGGACAGGTCGCTCCAGCCCGGCGGCTGCCGGTAGAAGCAGTGATCGATGATGTGCGGCATCGACGCCAGGGACAACCGGCGACGGACGGTCCGTGGCTCGGACGCCAGCGCCCCGCCACTGCCGGCGGCAGGCGGAGCACCCTCGCCGACGACGGACGCGACGCCGCCCCCGCAGTCGCGCACGCCAGCATCGCGGGGCGCCGGCACGCCGCCGGCGCTGCCCGGTGGGATGCCCACCCCGCCTGCCGCGGGCACGGCGCGCCGCCGAGGCGGCGATCCCGGCGGGGCGGTGGGGCTGAGCGCCCACCGATCGACGACCGCGGACATCACCGCGTCCGCGTCGGCGAGCGCCGCACGCAGCTCGTCGAGCACCGGGTGGCCGACGGCGGAGCCCAGGGCGGCATGGGTCGGCTGCGTCGAGCCGAGCAGGTCCGCGCCCGCGGGTCCGAGGCGCACCAGCGGCGCGCCGAGATTCAGCCGGACGGAGGCACCGCGGCGGCGCGGCAGCTCGATGCGCCGCCCGGCCGGCGCTGCGACCGGGGCCGGCGCCGCGACCGGGGTGGCGGGCGGCTCGGGGCGGGTCCGGCAAGGCAGCCGATCGAGCCGCGAGGCCGCGCCCTCCACCCACAGGGCGGCGGCCACCCTACGCAGCTGATCCACCCCGGACCGCTTCGGGGAATTCGTGACCAGCGCGATGTGGTCGTGGCCGGGCAGCGTGTCGTCGACGAACCCGGCGACGCTGCCCACGCCGACCTGGACGAACGCGCGAACCCCGGTGTCATGCAGCCGGCGGATGAGCTCACGGAAACGGACGGGCTCGATGAGATGGCGCAGGGCAAGCGCCCGGACGGCGTTGTGGTCGCGCGGGTAGGGCGCGACCGTCGTCGCCGACCAGATCGGGATCGTCGCCTCGCCGAGTGTGGTGCTGGCGAGGCTGGTCCGCAGCCGGTCCGCGTAGGGGTCGAGGAACGGGGAGTGGAAGCCGGAGCGGAACGGCAGGACCTGCCCCAGTACACCGTCGCGGCGCAGCCGCTCCAGCGCGGTGCGCACGCTCTCCTCGCCCCCGCAGATGATCGACTGGTGCGGGCAGTTGTCGTGGGAGACGACGATCCCGTCGAGGTCGGCGATGACCTCGACGGCGCGCACGGCGCCGCAGCCCAGCGCCCCGAAGACGACTCCGGGCACCTCAAGCGCCGCCGGGTCGAAGCCGGCGATGAAGGCGTCGGCGAACTCGCCGGCGATCAGCCCACCGCTGATCATCGCGTTCCATTCGCCGATGCTGTGCCCGCCGACGAGGTCCGGGACGATTCCCAGCCGGCGCAGCGCCTCGTCGAGGATGCGCCCCACCTCGACACTCGCGACGCTGTGCCGGCCGAGCATTCCGGTGTCATCGAGGGCCGGTCGGGCGAGCCCGAAATGCGCGCAGACATCGTCGATGCGTGGGGAGAACTTGTCCTCCAGGCCGCAGAACAGGAACGCCGTCTGCCCGGGTGGCGTCCCGTCGGGCCGGGCGGGGTCGAGCAGGCCGGCCGGGGTGAACCACAGATCGTTTCGGCCCCGCCACGGGTTTCCCCGCTCCACGACCGTGCGGGCCAGCGTGAGCCGGCGCGGGTTCGGGGCGACCAGGGCGAGGCGCCAGGGGCCGCCGGACGGCGGGTTCGCCGCGTCATCCCGGTCGAGCAGCTCGGCATCGGGGGCATCGAGCTGAGCGAGCAGCTGCGCCGGGCTGCTCCCGGCGAGCAGCAGGACCAGTTCCGCGGCCGGGTCGGCCACCCGCGGCGCCGCCGCCGCCCCAACCGCCGGCAGCCCAGCCACCGGCAGTCCGACTCCCGCCGGATCCGCCGGTGCGGCGGCGGGGAAGGTGCGGGCCGGGGTCGTCGGGACGGCCGGCGGCGCCTCTTCGACGACGAGGTGGGCGTTGATCCCGCCGAAGCCGAAGGCGTTGACGCCGGCGCGCCGTGGGCCGCCGCCCGCCGGGGTGTCCCAGTCGGTCGCCGCGCGCACCGGCGCGAACCGACTGCCGGCGAAGGCGGCGTGCGGCTCGTCGCAGTGCAGCGTCGGCGGCAGCAGCCGATGGTGCAGGGCGAGCGCGGTCTTGATCAGGCCGGCCGCGCCGGCGGCGGGCATCGCATGGCCGATCATCGACTTGACCGAGCCGATCCCGATGTCCGCCCGCCCCGCGCCGCCCGTGCCGGCCGCGGCCGCCGTGCCGAAGATCCGGCCCAGGGTGGCGAGCTCCACGGCGTCGCCGGTCGGGGTGGCCGTGCCGTGCGCCTCGACCAGGCCGATCGCGCCCGGTGCGGTCGGGTCGAGCCCGGCGTCCGCCCAGGCGCGGCGCACGGCGAGGGCCTGGCCGTCGGTGGCGGGGGCCATCAGGGAGGCGGAGCGGCCGTCGCTCGACGTGCCAGCGCCACGCAGCACCGCGTAGATCCGATCGCCGTCGCCGCGGGCGTCGGCCAGCCGGCGCAGCACCAGCATGCCGACGCCCTCGCCGATGAGGATGCCGTCCGCGCGCCGGTCGAACGGACGGATCGCCTCACTCGGCGACAGCGCGCGCAGCAGGGAGAACACGCTCCAGAACGACGGCTCGTGGACGAGGTGGGCGCCGCCGACGATCATCGCGTCGGTGCGGCCCGAGCCAAGATCGCGCATCGCCATCTCGACGGCGATGAGCGACGACGCGCAGGCCGCGTCCACCGTGTAGGCGGGACCGCGCAGGTCGAGCCGGTTCGCGATGCGGGACGCGGCGAGGTTGGGCACCAGGCCGATCGACGCCTCCGGCCGGGCCGGGCCGAGCTGCGCGACGAACGCCTCGCGGACCCGTTCGACCGCGTCGGCGGGCAGGTCCGGCAGGACCTCGCGCAGCGTCGTGACGAGCTGGCGGGAGGTCCGCACCCGCTGTTCGAGCCGGGCCACCCCGGATCCCACGTATCCGCCGCGGCCGAGCACGACGCCCACCCGTTCGGCGTCGCCGAGCCCGTCGGGCCCGCCGGCGTCCGTGATCGCCTCGGCGGCGAGCCGCAGCGCCAGCAACTGGTCCGGCTCAGCCCAGTCGACGGAGTTCGGCACGAGGCCGAACGCCGTCGGGTCGAACGTCGCGAATTCGTCGACGAAGCCGCCGCGCCGGCAGTAGAAGCCGTCCGCCGCACCGGCCGGCGCCGCGCCCGCGCCCGGGCGCGCGCCCGGCACGGCGGGCGGCCGCTCGGGCGGGAAGTAGTCGTCGACATCGAAACGATCCCGCGGGAGCGCCCGGATCGCGTCGACCCCGCCGGCTATGTTGCGCCAGAACGTGTCGAGGTCGCCGGCGCCCGGGAACAGCGCCGACATCCCCACCACGGCGATCGGCGGCGCCCCGGACCCGCCGCCGGGGTCACGCATCGAACGACCCCAGGTCGGCGCACATGTAGACGACCTGCGCCGGCCCGCCGGACGGGCCCGCCAACTCGCGCAGCAGCGCGGCGACCCCGACGGCCGGGTCGATCAGGCCGATGCCGCGGCGGGCGTACTCGCGGGCGAGTTCCACCGAGACCATCCCGCCACCCGCGGCGCCGGCCGGCGAGGCCCAGGGGCCCCAGTCGACGCTGACGACACGGCCGGCGAAACGCCCCGCCGCCGCGCTCGCGAGCGTGTCGAGGGCATCGTTCGCGGCGGCGTAGTCGGCCTGGCCCCGGTTGCCGAAGACCCCCGCGACGCTGCCGAACAGGGCGACGAAGCCGACGTCGTCGCGCACCGCGGCGAGCAGCGCCCGGGCGCCGTCGACTTTCGTCCGGTAGACCCGGTCGAAGGACTCGGGCGTCTTGTCCCGCAACAGCCGGTCGGCGAGCAGGCCCGCGCCGTGCACCAGCCCGTCGAGGCGACCGCGGCGGGCGTAGACGCCGGCTACCACCGCGGCGACGGCCGCGCCGTCGCGCACGTCCACCGCGTGGTACCGCACCGAGGAGGCGAGGCCGCCCAGGATCGCCAGCGTCGCCCGCACCTCCCGCTCGGCCAGCAGCCGGGCGACGCGGGCCTCGATCTCGGCCGGGCGACGCACGCCGGTCTCGATCAACGCGCGGCGCAGCGCCGGCGCGTCGGCGGCGCCCGCGGTGGCGGGGTCCTCCGGCCCGGCGGGTGGCGTGGTGCGCCCGATCAGCTCGACGGCGCAACCGCTGCGCCGAGCGAGCTCGATGGCGACCGCCGCGGTGATGCCCCGGGCGCCGCCGGTGAGCAGCACGACCGAGGACGGTCCGAGCCCGGCCGGCAGGTCGCCGGCCCCGTCGGCGCCCGCGGGCCGCACCCGCGGGGTCGCGCGCACCCCGTCCCGGTAACCCACGACCAGCGGTCCGCCGGGGGTGAGCAGCTCGGCGAGCAGGCTGTCCGCGATCCGGCGGGGCTCGTCCTTCGGCTCGACGTCGACGAGGCGCAGCACCAGGCCGGGGACCTCCCGGGCGATCGTGCGGACGAGACCGGCGAGCCCCGCGCCCGGGGTCAGGCGAACGGTGAACTCGCCGGCGTCGGCGCGTCGGGCGTACTCCAGGGTGTCGATCGCGCGCGGGTCGGACGTCGTGCCAGGGCGGGCGGCGCGGCCGAACCGCCCGCCGTCGCCGGTGGCGATGAGCACCCGCCGGCTGCCGCCGAGAGCGGCGACCTGTAGGGCGGGGAACGCGCTGGGCAGGATCGCGTGCTCGTCCGCATCCGGGTCGGCGGAGGCGATCCAGATGAGGCCGTCGGTACCGACCCCGGCCCGGATCTGGTCGACGAGGCCGGCATCGTCGGCGGCGAGGATCCGCACCTCGGCGCCCGCCTGCTCCAGCCGGGTGGCGAGCGCCAGGCCGACCCCGAGACCGCCCTCCACCAGTAGGAACCGGGAGCCGGAGAGGTTGACCGGCGCCGCACCGGCCGGCGCAGGCAGGATCTCCGGCTCGACGACGAAGCGACGCAACGCAATCGCCTCGGGCGACTCGCCGATCACCGCCGCCGCCACGGTGGAAGCGCTGGCCGCGCTGGGCGCACTTCCACCGGAGGCCGAACCGACGATCCAGTCGACGATGCCGCGGACGGTCTTGATCGCCGCCAACTCCTCGACGACCTCCTCGTCCAACTCCCCCGAACCCGCATCCACCAACCCCAACCGCGCCGCCAACTCCCCCAGAATCTCCGTCCGCTTGATCGAATCAATCGACAGATCAGCCTCAAGATCCAGATCCGGCTCCAGCATCTCCACCGGATAACCCGTCTGGTCCCCGATCACCCCCACCACCGCGTCCAACACCACCGGCCGATCCAGCGCCGCGGGCCGAGCCGCCGGGGCCGCCGGCGCGGTGGCAGCCGCCGGAGCGACGACCGGCGGCAGGTCGGCGCCCGCCGAGTCCGGCACAGGTCGTCGTGGGGCCGGCGCAGTCGCCGCTGTGCCGGCGGTCCGCGCCTGCCCCGGCTGAGCCTGGTGAGGGACCGCCGGGACGGCGCCGATGCCATCGCGCGCCGCCGGGCGGCCGAGGCCGGTCGGGTCGTAGCCCAGGTAGCCCAGCACCACGTCGCGCTGCGCCGCGACCAGCTCACGGGTGGTCCACAGGAACTCCAACACCACGGCGTCCACCGGGCCGCCACCTCCAAGCTCGGGCAGGCCGGCGGCGAGAACCGCCGGATCATCGGTCGGGTCAGCGGGCACGAGCGGTGGCGCCGGGTTCCGCGAGACGAATCCCCGCACACCCGCGATCTCGGAAAACTCGACGGAGGGTGGCGCAGCGGACGGTCTCACCGTGGATGCCGTGGATGCCGCCGTGGCGTCCGCGGGTGCTGCCGTGGCCGGCGTCGCCGGGTCGTCTGCGCCCGAACCGAGGGCGCGGGCCAGCCGGGTCGGCGGCCGCAGCCCGCCCGGCAGGAAGCGGCCGTCGGCGGTGCGCACGTAGGCCCCGTCGATCAACCAGCCGGGCCGGCGTGGCACGTCTGTGGCGCTCACCATCCGGGCGTCGCGCCCGGTGAACAGGGGCGCCGAGTCGACGCCGACGCCGGCCGCGGCGAGCTCGGCGAGCGCGAACAGCAACCGGCGCAGCCCCGACTCCCCCGCGACGTCGGTGGCCACGACCCGGTGCGGCCGCCCGTCGAGAATCTTGCCGACAAGCTGGGAGAGGACCCGACCGGGGCCGGCCTCGACGAAGGTGCGCACGCCGGCCGCGTACATCGCCTCGATCTGCTCGTCGAACCGTACCGGCGCCGCCACCTGGCCGGCGAGCGTCGCTCGCACCTGCTCCGGCGCCGACGGATACGGCTCGGCGGTGGTGTTGGACCACACGGGCAGCGCCGGTACGGCGACGTCGAGCGCGGCGAGGCGGGCGGCGAGCGTGCCGGCGGCCGCGGCCACCACCGGGCTGTGGAACGCGCAGGCCACCGGGATCGGCCGGGCGGTCAGGCCGGCCCGGCCGAGGGCGGCCACGGCCTCGCCCACGGCGGCGGTCGGCCCAGAGATCACGCACTGCCGCGGGGCGTTGTGGTTGGCGATGACGACATGGCCGCCGCCCGCGGCGCCGCCGAGCCCGGCAAGCACCTCGCGTACCCGCTCGACGGGCGCCTGGACAGCGGCCATCGTGCCCGGGTCGTCCCCGGCTGCGGCGAGGATCGCGGCGGCCCGCGCCTCGCTGAGCCCGACGAGGTCCGCCCGGTCGAGCGCCCCGGCGGCGCACAGGGCGATCAGCTCGCCGTAGGAGTGCCCGCCGACGTGGTCCGGCCGGACCCCGAGCCCGGTGAGCAGGTCATGGACGGCGAGGCCGGCAAGGCCGAGCGTCGGCTGGGCCGCCCGCGTGTCGGTGATCGCCGCCACCTGATCGGCCTTCTGTTCCCGGGTGAACGCGGCCGGAGGAAACATCGTGCCGACCCACTGGGGGGCCAGGTCAAGCACGGCCCGCAGCCGGGGGAAGGCGACGAACAGGTCGGCGAGCATCCCGGGCCGCTGGCTGCCCTGGCCGGGGAACAGGAAGACGGTCGCGCCCGGCTCAGTGTCGTTACGGACGAACAGCCCGGCACGGGGGTTCGCCGTGAACGTGCGAGCCGCTTCGATGGCGGCGGGCAGCCCGTCGAGATCCTCGACGACGAACGCGACCTGTACCGGGCCGCCGCCGGCGGCGCAGGTGGTTCGGGCCAGATCGCGCAGGCGGAACGGCCGCCCGGCGTCGTCGTTCGTACCGACCAGGGCGGCGAGCCGGTCCAGCGCCCGGCCGGCGGCCGCTCGGTCGGCGCCGCGCACGGCGAACAGCTCCGCGGGCCACTGGTCCAGGCCGTGGGCGGGTTCCGGCCCGCCGTCGTAGGCGGACAGCACGACATGGAAGTTGGTACCGCCGAAGCCGAATGCCGACACCCCGGCGTGGCGCTGGCCGGGGGGCGCCGCCCAGGGCTTCGCGGCCTCGTCGAAGTAGAACGGGCTGGTGTCGGCGTCCCAGTAGGTGTTGGGGGTGTCGATGTGCAGGGTCGGCGGGCGCACGCCGGTCTCGACCGCCTTCGCCGCCTTGATCAGCCCGGCCAGGCCGGCGGCGCACTTGGTGTGCCCGATCTGTGACTTCACCGAGCCGACCGCGCACTGGCCGGGGGTCGCGCCGTGGTCGGTGAACACCTCGGTGAGGGTCGCGAGCTCGGTACGGTCGCCGACGACGGTGCCGGTGGCATGCGCCTCCAGCAGGCCGACGTCGCTCGGCGAGATACCCGCCCGCGTGTAGGCCCGTTCCAGGGAGAGCACCTGACCGGCCTTGCGCGGCGCGGTCAGCCCGAGGGCGCGGCCGTCGGAGGAGCCGGCGACGGCCCGGATGACCGCGTGGATGCGGTCGCCGTCCCGCTCGGCGTCGGCGAGCCGCTTGAGCACGACGGCAGCGGCGCCCTCACCCAGGCTGGTGCCGTCGGCGCCGGCGTCGAAGCTGCGGCAGCGTCCCCCCGGCGACAGAGCGTGCACGGAGGAGAACAGCAGGAAGTCGTGCGCGCCGGCGTGGGTGTCCACCCCGCCGCAGAGCACCAGGTCCGAGCTGCCGGCGAGCAGTTCCTTGCAGCCGGCGTCGAGCGCGGCCAGCGACGAGGCGCACGCCGCGTCGACGGTGAAGTTCACCCCGCCGAAGTCGAGTCGGTTGGCGACCCGCCCGGCGATGACGTTCGCGAGCATGCCCGGGAAGGAGTCCTCATCCAACTCGGGCAGGAACTCGTCGAGCTCGGCGGGCAACGGCCCGAGCAGCCCCGGCCACAGCGAGCGCAGCCCGTAGGCGCCGGACAGGTCGGTGCCGGCCTCGGTACCGAAGACGACCGAGGCGCGGGAACGGTCGAACGGCCGGCCCTCACCGGCCGCCTTCTGCCCCGTGTCGTAGCCGGCGCCGCGCAGCGCTCGGGTGGCGACCTCGAGGGCGAGCAGCTGGCTGGTCTCGATGCTGCGCAGGGACCGCGGCGGAATGCCGTAGGCCAGTGCGTCGAACGGGACCCGCGGCAGGAATCCGCCCCACTTCGACGGGGTGCGCCGCCCGGCGTCCTTCACCACCGCGTCGGCCCGGTAGTACACCTCGGGATCCCAGCGGTCGGCGGGCACCTCGCGGATCGCGTCGTTGCCGGCGACGACGTTCGCCCAGAACGAGGCGAGGTCGGGCGCGTCGGGGAAGATCGCGGCCATCCCGACGATCGCGATGTCGAGCGGCTGACCGGCGGGACGGGAGTCCCCCTCGGTCGCCGCCGCCGCCGTCACCGCCGTCACCGCCCGGCCCGCGGCGCCGGTCGCCCGGCCCCGCCCACCGCCGCCGGTACCCGCACCGTCCATGTCCGCCCCGTTCTGCGAGCCGCCCGCCGGGCGCCGCGTGCCGCCGGCCGATCCAAGCGCGAGCTCCGGCCCGGCCGGCCCGGCCGGCACGCCGAGTTCGGCGGCGCGGCCGGCGAGAGCGGCGGTGGCCTGCGTGGTCACCTCGTCGTGCAGGGCGGCGACGCTCGTGCGGTCCGAGCGCAGGGCCGCCACCTGCCCGATCATGAACATGCCGTCCCGGGCCTGGGCCGCCGGGCCGACCTGGACGACCTCGCCGCCGTCGCGGCGCAGCCCCTTGCTGGCCACCCGCAGCCGGCCTAGGTTGAGCGCCTCCAGCTCCTCCCACATCTGCTGGCGGGGGGTGGCGGCGGCGAGCAGTTCGCGGCGCCGGTCCAGAAAGGTGTGGACGTAGGCGGACTCGACGCACCGGGTCGCGTGCCCCGGGGAGGTCTCCAGCAGCACCGTGCGCTCGCAGTCGAGGGCGGCCTGCTGGAAGCCGGGCAGGATCGCGCCGGAGGCGACGGCCTCATCGGTGAACAGGTAGGCCGTGCCCATCAGCACGCCGATGCCGGCACCCCGTTCAGCGAGCGGGGCGGCCGCGGCGGCGACCATCGCCGCCGAACAGGCATCGTGCACCCCGCCGGCGAACAGCAGGTGCAGCCCGGCGAAGAAGTCCGGACCGGCCTGGTCGCTCTCACCGAACGCGAGCAGTCCCGCGATCTGCGCCTCCCACAGCGGGAAACTCGCCCGCGGCCCGACGTGACCGCCGCATTCCCGGCCCTCGAAGACGAACTTGCGGGCCCCGTCCGCCAGGAATCGGTGCAGCAGTCGCGGGGACGGCACATGCAGGAACGTTTCGGTGCCGGCCGCCTCCAGCGATGCCGCCTGCGCCGGCCGCCCGCCGGCCACGATCGCACACGGTGGACGCACGTCCCGCACGGCGGCGAGCTGTGCGTTGCGCAGGTCCGCCGGGGCGAAGCCGAGCACACCCACGCCCCACGGCGCGTCCCCGAGCAGGTCGGCGGTCTGCGTCAGCAACGCGCGGCTGTCCTCTCCGCTCATCAGGGCCAAGGCGAGGAACGGCAGGCCGCCCTCGTCTGCGATCGCGCGGGCGAACGCCGCCCGGTCGCTGACCCTGGTCATCGGCCCCTGCGCGACGGGATGGCGCAATCCCCGCGCGGCCGCGAACGGCGCGCCGACGGCCAGCGGACGGGTGCGGGCGGCGGCCGCGATGCCGTCCCGGATGCCCTCCCGCACCGCCCGCACCACCCCGGTGGCGCTGCCGTAACGGTCGGCGAGCGCGGCGGCGAACGCACCGTCCTGGCCGATCGGAAGGAACTGCTCGACCAGGTCGCGGGCGCCGAGACGGGCCGCGACCGCGGCGCCATCTCCACCGGCCCCGCCGTCGCTTGTCCCGGGGGCGGTGACCGCGCCGTCCGCGGCAAGTTCACCGCCGGTGTCGCGCAGGTCGACGGCGGGCCGCTCGGTCCACCCGGTGAGGGCGGCGATGGGCAGATCGGGCCGGACGTAGAGCCGGTGGCCCCCGTGGAGGATGGTCTCGCTGCCGTCCATGGCCCGCACGGCGGCGGCGACCTGCGCGGGCAGCTCCATCTCCCGGACCAGGGCGAGCTGGGAATCCAGCACGACCCCGGCGGCGCCGCCCGCCACCGCCGCCGCCGCCGTCGCGGGGCCGATCCCCCCGGCGGCGAAGGCGGGCACCGCGCCGCCCGCGGCGTCGCGCAGCCCGGCGGCCAGCAGATGCTGCAGCAGGGTGAACGTGGTCAGGTCGCCGACGACACCGCCCGATTCGTTGCCCCTCGCGACGAGCCCGACCGCGCCGGCCGCGACCGCGCCGCGGGCCTGGGCGACCGAGGTCACCTCCGCCCAGACCCGCAGGCCCCGCCGGATCAGCTCCCCCGGCTCCCAGCGCCGATCTGTCCCCGGGTCACCGACGACGGCGCTGACACCGGCCGCAGCGCCGACCAGCCGGGGGGCGAGCACCACCAGATCCACCGCGTCGGGCAGCTCGTCCGGGTCGAGCGGGCAGCCGGCGGCGACTCGCACCCCGAACCGTCCCGGCGTCCAACGGGCGGCGTCCCGCAGGCCGTCTCGCGCCGCCTGAGCGGACCGTCCGAGGTCGAGCACGCCGAGGCTGCCCGCCCGCGCCACCGCGGCGACAAGGGCGGCCGAGGGCTGCGCGAACGGCGTGATCACGACTACCAGTTCACGCGCTTCGAGCAGGTCGGAGGCGCCGAGCAGGTCGGGCGTGTCGAGCAGGTCGGAGCGGGCCGGGCAGGCCGCGGGTGACACGCAGGGTGCGGTGGTCATCGGCAGGTCCTCCTGGCAGATCGCGGCCGGGGGCAGGGTGCTGTCGGGGACGAACTAGTCCGGGTCACTGGGCCCGCCGAGGCCGTCCGATCGTCCGATCGGTCCCACGCATCCGACACGTGGTCCGCCCCCGGGTCACCACAAGGACATATCCAGGACAAGAGGCTCACCCACCAAACCAACGTGATGGACACGTTCTGGACGACAGGATCGTCCACATCATCGGTGACCTCCTGGCCGGTGCCGCTGGGCGACAGACGTCCCGGGAAAGCTGCATCTGCACTGACTACGCGGAAAGCGAACGGACCCCCAACAACTCTCGTGGAACTGGTGCGACCGGCGGCCGGAGCGGCCGACTTGCTTAGCCGACCCGACACCGTCAACGTGCGCGGAATACTAGTCGGCTCGGTGCGGAGCACTGCACAGTGGCAGGCCAAAGTCGCGATCACGCACGCCCTGGAGCGTCGCGACGATCGCCGTGACCTGGTCGGGACTCCTTCGATCCAGCGGTTCCCCCACCGCCGGACATCGCCGGTGATGTCGCGGATCGGGATTACGCAGAGCCCGTGCGGATGCGCACCGGGCGACCTCATCAATCCCGGCGACGATCGGCGGAGGTTACGAATTGGTAGCACGCAGGGCGGTATCCCGGACCGCCGAACCCGGCGGTTTCCATTCGACTTCGATCGGCTAAAGGGATGGTGAACAGCCGAGACTACATTCCTCGGACACCGACCTGCACGCGCAAGGCCAGAAGAAATCGGCGGCGAGAGTAGCGCCCCGGGACGTATCGAACCACGGGTGAAGAGCATCCGAAAATTGATCGTGGTAACCGTCGGCCGGGTCAGTCACCGACGGTCCGGTGGCCCCTTCGGGCCCCTCCCAGCTAGCAAGGACACGACTCAACCTAGTCACAGCGTGCCATCAGCCGCAAGCGGGACCGGGCAGAACGATGCTGGCGTTCGCCACTGCACCACCTAACCGGACCAGCCTGCTACGACGGGCAAACGACAGCATCCCACAGATGGGGCATGCTGCGCATCTTGCACAGAAGCCGTTAAGGTGATGATCTACCGCAAGTCCGGAAAATGCGGAGACCGGCTGGTCCCTGGCCCGGCCCGCCCTGGCGTTCCGGCGGCGGCCGACGCCACCGGGGCAGGCCGGACGGCAATCGGGATGCAGCGGGCACGAAGGGCTGCGGTGAGGCGGGGAAGGCGGCCGCCGCCCCACAAAGACGGCAGCGCGCGAACCCGCAGGCGCGAGAACGGGGCCGGCCCGTGGCGCGGGCGGGACATGAAACGACCGCGGGTGGCGCGGCCGGTATCGGCCCGCGCCACCCGCGGTTCGTCGAAAGTCAGGTTGTCGAGGCGCGCCCGTGGCGCGTCGCGTCGGTGCGCCGGCGCCTTCCGCCCGTTCGGGCCGGACCGGCCGGCATGAGGACCGCTGCCGCGGCCGAGGACCGATATCCGGGGTCCAGGGTGGGATCGGCGGCAGGGGACAGCGCCAGGGGTACCGGGCGGCAACGGGCCGCGGACGCATGACCTCGAACCGGAACCCCCCGTGTCCGGACGCGGCCGGGGATCTCCGACGGTTGGGTCAGTTCCTCAACCGGCGAGTCAGGGCCGGGGCGGGCTGGGGGGCGCGAACGCGCTGGTCTCCCGTTGCCAGGCGATGGCGAGCTGCGTGCGGTTCGAGCATCCCGTAGCCACGAGAGCGTGGGTGAGGTGGTGCTTGACCGTGTCGATGCTGATGCACAGCGCCTCGGCGACCTGCCGGTTGGACCGGCCCTCGGCGACGAGTCGCACGACGTCCCGCTCGCGAGCGGACAGCCGTCCCGCGACGGACGGACCAGGATCGGTCCGGATGTAGAAGCGCAGCAGGTTGCCGAGGTGGCGGCCGAGGACGGCGCCGACCGCCCGGTCCCGCGGGCCGAACGCGCCCGGCCGCGAGTCCAGCAGGGAGATGAGCGCGCCCACGTTCGACGGGCCGAACAGGCGCACGAGCAGCTTGGCGTGGATGCCGTGGGCGCGCAAGAAACGCTCCAGCCGCATCCGCACCTCGGGACGCTCCGGAACGCCCAGGTCATCGAGGGTGGCGAGGCCACGCTCGCGGACCGAGCGCAGGCTTTCCGGGTTGCTCAGCGCCTCCAACTCCCGGTAGCGCTCCATGTACGGGCCGGCGAGGCGCAGGGCGAGGCCCCGGCCGGTGGGCCGGGCGTCCTGGAACGCCGTCTCGATCGAGGCGCCCAGGAAGAAGGCTGAATGGCGATAGCCCAGGTGGCGGGCCATGCCGTCGAGGGCCAGTTCACGGAAGGAGGCGAGCGAGGAGGCCCGCTCGCAGTCCTCCACGACGCGCAGGATGCCGCGCAGCTCGGCCGCTCCGAGCGCGAGGTCACGCGGCATCGGGGCGCCGGTGCGGGCGGCCATGCCCGGGCGCATCGGCGCGCCCGGCTGGCCCGGAACCTCACCGCGTCCCATGGGGGACCCGGTCATCGAGGGCCCGGAGCGGGGATGAGACAATTGCCGAGCAGCGGCGCTGCTCGTGGTCGGTGCGGGGTGCCGCGCCGACGCCGGCGCCGCGCGATGTGGGGCGGACGGCGGAGCGGGTGAGCTCGCCGAGGCTCGCCTGGCGATGTGACCCGCCATGCCTATCTCGGTGGATGTGTCCACGGTCACGCCGATTCGCGGCCGATGGGGTGCGTCCTCGCCGATAGCATCGGTCGAGCGGGGAACTCGGTCGGTCACGCGTGCCTCCGGGGGTCAGACTCAGAATCAAACCGGGCGGTGGCCCGGCTGTGGCGATGCCACCGGGTGAATTTCCGGTGAAGGTGGACATGTTCGGCAAGCGTAGGGCCCACCTCCCTCGCTACGCCACCAGTTGCCCACGCCCCTCATTCTCCGCCGAGCCAAACCCACCGCTCGAGTGGGAGAATCGTGCCCTCAACCCGGCCATATCTTTCCGGGGCTGCCACCGTCGCGCTTGAAGCGACCACTTCGCGTGATTTTTCCCTCCCAGAACCATCCCCTAAAGGGGCCACCTCGTCGACGGTGTGCGGGCCTCGCGGCACCCCGATCGCCGGCCAACGCCGAGATCCAGCCAGTCGACCGGCAGCCGGCGCGACGGCCGCGAAACGGCCCCACTACCCGGCACCCTCCACGATGGGTGACCACCCACCCACTAAGTGCCTCACCAGCATGGACCACCGTCACCGAGGGTATTGATATAGGCGTCCCGCCGTTCCGATCGGCGCACCTCCACCGGTCCCCCGCGAGGTCCAACGCCCACGACGCATCCCGCCGAAATCGCTGAGGCCCAGTACGGTCTCGCGCCACCGATACCCTCCCGCCGAAGCCTGGCGGCCGCCGACCATCCCGGTCCGCCGCCGTCCCGCCGACGGGACGAACGAGGTGAACGACTGATGACTCTGGGACTGTCGATCTTCCTGGTTGTGGTGGGTGCCACGCTTCGATATGCCCTGACGTGGCGGGTGGCCGGGGTAGATCTCCCTGTTCTGGGCCTGATTCTGATGGTCGCGGGGATCGCGACCTCGGTGATCTGCGTGCTCCGGGCGGTCGTGCCGCTACCGGCACGGGCCGCCGCGCGCGAACGGCGACTCGACTCCCCCGGCTGGCCCGCCGCCGCCTTCCCTGCCGGGGACGCGGAGGCGCCCGAGCTGCCGGAACCGCACCCGGACCTCGCGCAGCACCCGTACTTCGCGCTGGAACAACGCGTCTTCGGAGGACGGGTGGAGGCCGAGCCGGCGGAACCTCGGGACGAGGCTGGAACCTGAAGAGGCCCGTCGCGCCGACGGCGCCGGATGTCCGCCGGCCGGAAGGGGCCGCTTCAGAGCAGGTGGAGTTCGCGGGCCCGGTGCACGGCGTCCCGGCGGCGCGGCACATCGAGCTTGCGGTAGATGCTTTTCAGGTGCGTCTTCACGGTGTTCACCGAGACGTAGAGCTCGGCCGCGATCTCGGCTGTCGTCAGCATCGTCGGCAGGTAGCTGAGAACCGCGAGCTCCCGATCGCTGAGACGGCCGCCCGCGGCCGGACCGCCGCCGGGTCGTCGATCGTGCCGCGTCGCGTTGGCCGCAGGTCCCGGCCCGCCCGCCCCGCCCGGTCCGGCCAGCCGGGATGCCGCGGGCGGCGCCGGGCGGCGATGCCAGTCCGCCGGGCCGGGCGGGTTCGCGTTCCCACCGCTATGGATGTGGGAGCGGGGTGAGCCCACGACCGCCGAGGAGCCACCGGCGCCAGCCCGGGCGGACGCCGACGCCGTGCTGCCGGGCGCCCGCCACGGCAGCCGCCCGCCCGCGGCGGCCGGCCGGGCAGGCGGGACCGGCTGGGCCGGAGCGGGCACCAGCGCACCCGAAACCCGAGACCCGGTCTGTGGCGACATCCGGTGCGGGTCGGCACCGTGCCTCGCCGGGAGCTCGACCCCCGCGACCGCCCCGGTGGCGACCACGCCGCCCGATCGGTCGCCTGGCCCCGCCCGCCACGCCGCGACACCTGCCGCCGGTGCGGCCACCGCAGCGGCACGCAGGGTCTCGACGAACTCGGGATGGGCGGCTGCCAGCCCCGGATGCGCGTCGAGCATCGCCAGCAGCTCATCGCCGAGATCGAGAAACGGAGCGGCCAACCCCTCGTCCTCGGCGAGGACCAGGGCTCGTGCGAGCAGCGCCGTCGCCCGCGCGTGATCGTCGCGCCGGGCGGCGACGACGGCCGCGAGCGCGCACGCGGCAACGAGCGGGCCGCCCCCGCCGCCATCGGCGCGCAGCAGGCCGGCCACCGCGTTGTCGGCCGCGTCCAGATCCGTGCAGGCGAGATTCGCCCGTGCCGCGGCCAGCGCGAGGACGTGGTCAGGACGGCGGGCGTCGGCCGGGCGCCCCAGCACCTGCCGCGCTGCCTGGGCATTACCGACCGCGAGTAGCAGGTCAACCTCGACGGCCTGCCATAGCGACAGGCACAGCGGCGGACCGGCCGGTCGCCCCCGCCCGGTCAACAGGCGGCGGGCGGCCCGTACGTCGTCCGGCCTGCCTCGCCGGCACCGCGACCGCGCGTCCAGCACCGCGAGGAGGTCGAGCAGATGCGGCGGACACCCAGGGCCCAGTCCGGTGCGAGCGGCCTGGAGATGGCCGGCTACCTGCCCCCCGTCGGCGCGGGCGATGGCCACCATCGCCATCGCAAGATGCGCCTCGGCGGCACCAGCCAGCCCCGGATAAGTCGCCATCATTGCATCACCATGCGTTGAGATGCCCCCACCAGCCGCCTCGGCAAAGGAACCCATCGTCATCTCGAAATCCCCCACCGTGGCAACAGCGGGCGGGGCCGGCTCGCCGGAGCCGGCACCGAGCTCGCCGACCCCGGAGAACACCACCGCGGCCGCCGACTCGGCCAGCCGAAGCCGGCCCCGTAGCGCGTGGGCGAGCGCCAATGCGCCGGCCGCGGAGATCTCGATCATCCGGGCATCCGCCAGCAGGGCCGCCTCGACCGCCTCGGTAAGCGCGTCCACCGCGGGTTCGGCCCGGCCGAGCCACAGCTCCGCCCGCCCCCGCCCGCACCAGGCCAGCGCCGTGACGATCTCGCCGAGGCAATCGGCGTCCCGCTCGGACGGCCCGTCGGTCTGCTTTGCGTGGAACGCGGGGTCGTCAGCACGGACCGGCGCTGCCACCCGCCGGCCGGGGCCCCGCCGCCCGCCGGTGCCGGACTCCGGGCCGGCACGCAACAGCCGGCGAGCCACCCCGAGCATCTCCTCGCCGGCCCCGACCAGTTCGGCCCGGCGCAGTTCGACGAGGTCGGCCTGGGTGGACAGCGAACGACGCCGGGAGACGGCCGACGCCGCGATCGCCGCGCGTGCCGCCTCCAGGCACCGGGTCGCCTTCGCCACTCGGCCGTGGTGCAGATGTCCGACTGCGGCGACGAGCGTGCATTCGGGTGCCCACGACACCCACGACGCCGGCATCGTCGCGAGGATGGGCCCGAGACGCAGCGCGGGGCCGCACAGCGCGTCCACCATCCCGGTGCCGTCGACGAGCAGGCAGGACGCGTACCACCAGTCGCCGGCCCACGCCGCGTGCCGCACCGCCTCCGCCGGCCGACGGTGCGCGGCGAACCACAGCGCCGCCCGCAGGTGCAGCTCGTCGATGTCCTCGGTGCGATCCCGGGTCAGGTCCGAGCGCAGCAGCGCGGCGAGCAGCCGGTGGTACCGAAACCGGCTGCCGTCGGGATGCGCGACCACGAAGCCGGACCGCTGCGCGAACTCCGCAAGCAAGTGCGCGCCGGTGCCGGCCGACGCCGGGGCGGCGAGGTGCGGTTCGCCCACGACGGCGTCGGCCAGCGAACCGGTCATCGACTCCAGCACGCTGGTACGCAGCAGGAAGCGGCGGACAGCCGGGGTTTGGCGGGCGAGCAGCTCGGCGCGCAGGAACTCGACGATCTCCGGCGTCGCGGCCAGCGAGGCGGACGAAGGATCCAGCTCCCCGGCCGTCGTCCGCCCCTCGGCCGGCGCCGGTGCGAACGCCACCGATGTCCTCGGCGGGGACCCGCCGCGCCGGGCCGCCGCGCCGCGGGCCAGGGTTCCTGCCGCCAGGCGCAGGCCGGCCGGCCATCCCTCGGTGGCGTGTAGCAGGTTGTCGACCAACCCGTCCGTCGCCGGCAATCCCTGCGCCTGCAGGAGGTCGGCGGCCTCGGGCCGGGTGAACGCCAGTGCGTCCGCGTCGATCTCGGTGACCCGCCCGGCGACGTGCAGCCGGTGCAGCGCCACCGGCACGGCCCGACCGACCATGATCGTCCTGGCCCGCTCGCCGGCCTCGTTGATCAGGAGTTCCAGCCCGTCGAGGTCCCGGCGTCGGCGAAGCAGGTGGGCGTCGTCGAGGACGAGCACGAACGGCGCCGGCAGGTCGGCGAGCAGGTTGGCCAGTTGCCGATAACCGTGGTCAGGCAGATGGTGCGCAGCGCCGGCACCGGGGCGGGCGAGATCGGGGCCGGCCGGAATGAGGCCGGCGCGACCGAGGCCGTGCAGCAGTTGCGGCCACAACGGCACGCTCGGTCCGTCGGGCACCGTCGGCGTCACCTCCGGATCGATTCGAATCCAGACGAGCGGTGGCCGCTCGGGCCGGGCTGCGGCCCAACAGGCGAGCAGCGTGGTTTTGCCCCACCCGGCCGGGGCCCGCACCACGGTGAGTGGGCGCGTCACCGCCTCATCGAGTGCCTGGCGCAGTCGGGGCCGGTCGAGGCAGTCGGGCGGAGGGGGCGGCATGACGAAATGGCCGCGCACCAAGGGCAGACCGGCGGCCGCGAGGAGACGGGACGGGACAGCACCGGGCACCGATGACTGTTCGTCGAGCATCCCGCACCACCCCCCACGGCAAGTTCGCCCTCGGTAGTGGTACAGCTACTCAGCCGTATGAGCAACCTGTCGCGGCCCGCCGGGCGCCACCGCCGTCGGCTCGGCGACGGGGCAGGCCGGATGGGTCGGGACGACTCGCCGCGCGCAGCCGTCCCCGAGCCGACATCCCCGACCGCGGGGAGACCCGCAGGCCCCCCGGCTCGGCGAGCGGGACAATCCCGCAAAGGCCGCCTTGGGCAGCGGGCGGGCCAGCGCGGGACCACGGTTCACGGGCCGGCGAACGGATCAGGGGTACCAGCCCGGGTACCCACGTTCGGGTGCCCCGCCGGCCATGGCGATCAGCCTCGCGCCCCAGGCCGGAGAACCCCCGATGCCCGCAGCGCGGAACCGGCGGTGGCGACGAACAACACGTCGAAGCCCATCTGGACGATCACGACAGCCCAGGCGGTCTCTGGCCGACGGCAAGGATCACGATGCGGTCGGCCAGCGCCATCCCCTGGGCGGCCCCGTAGATCCTGGGCGGCCCCGTAGATCGGCAGACCGTAGTAGACGAGCAGGACGGCGGCCACGGTCACGGACGCGGTCGCGGCACGCCGCCCGGCGTGGGTGAACACCCCGCCGAGGTCATCCCCGGCGCGGCTATCTCCCGGTGCTGGCGGTGCTGGTGCTGGCCCGGGCGGGGGCGGCGGCGGGCCGACCGGAGGCGTCGGGTCGGTTATGACGCCCGCCGTGCCGGCCGCCGCAACTGAAGTTGCACCGTGCCGACCGCCGTTTCCCCGGCCCCCTCAGGCCGCGCAGTCCGAGCAGATGACGCGACGCGGATCCGCGAGCTGGCTGCGGTGCTGCACCAGAAAGCACCGGGTGCAGGTGAACTCGTCCACCTGCCGAGGAAGCACCCGCAGCGACAGTTCCTCGTCACGGACCTCGGAGTCGGGCAGGTCCAGCTCGGCCTCGAGGGCGTCCATGTCGTCCCCGAGGTCCGCCGCGGCACCCGCACGCTGCGCCTTGAGCGTCTCCAGGCTCTGCTCCTGGAGCTCGTCCTCCTCGACATCCGTGCTTCGCCGAGCGTCGAAGTCACGAGCCATGCGTCCCCTTCCTTTCTCTGCCGTCGTTCACCCAGGGGCTATGCCAACCCGCGGGTAGTGGTTCCCACCGAACACAGGGGGCCATTCAACACGGCACCCCGCAACATCGGCTGGCTACGGTACGCAATGACCCAGAGGATGGGGGGATGCAGTGCCTTATATCCGCATTTCCCGGTGCCTCCGCCACATCCAAGGGTCCCGGCCGGAACGCGGATCTCCAAAGCCGAGCGAAGGATACGGGGCGCAACCGCGTCAGGCCAGACAGGGGGCCCTCGGCGCGGTGTCGCTCCCACCACATTCACGCCCAGGACGTCACGACCCGGGCGGATCGCCTCCATCCCGATCGATGCGGCACCGTACACCACTCGAGCCCGGGGGCAGCGCCTGGTGGTCGGCGGATCGTACGCACGGACCCCACCGGGACGGCCGCGTCCCGCAGCGAAGCCTCAGAGGTAGAGACCCGCGGGCCCGTCGTCGAGCCGCTCGGCCGCGACGGCGTGTACGTCGCGCTCCCGCAGCAGGACGTAGGTTGTCGCTTGCAGTTCGACCTCGGCGCGGTCCTCGGGATCGAACAGCACCCGGTCGCCGACCTGGATGGTCCGCACCGCGGTGCCGACCCCGACGACGTCGGCCCACGACAACCGCTTGCCCATGTGCGCGGTCGGCGGGATGACGATGCCGGCCTTCGACCGCCGGTCCGCGGAGTCCTCCTGGGGCTCGACGAGCACCCGGTCATGGAGAAGCCTGATCGGCAGCGCTCCGGCCTGCATGACACCCGCCTGCGTGTCCGCCCCAGCCACGCCGCCGACACCGTTGACACCGCCGGACACAACGCTCACAGGGTCGGACACTACCCGCCCGCGCAGGGCTCGCGGCACCCCCCGGCAGTCTTCGCGTGCGGAGGGCGAACGAATTGGGCGTGAGTCGGCGGATCCGGTCACCGCCGCCTTTGGCCTTTCCGCCCGGCGTCGCCGCGCCGGGCGGCTGCGCGGTCCCGGCCCGCCGACTCGACATCACGCAGCTCATCGACCTGAAGTAACGAGTTGATGCACGCAATCGGCGTTGCCGGCATCGCGCACTATCGGAGCAGAGCCCACCGAACCTCCCCGGATGGGGAATGGTCTCCCAACGCGGTATAAGCTGCCGCCCATCGCTGCCCGGGCTGGCGCTGACGGGCGGCGTGCCGTGGCACCTCTCGATCGTCCGTTGGCGCCCAGGTAACCGTCGGCACGTCACGAACCTCAGGGATGGGGCACCACCATGGCATTGCGCATCAGTGTCGATCTTGATAGTCTGCGCTGGGCCGACCTGTTCCGCTTCGTCGATCTGGCCCGCAACGGTGGGATCAGCGCGGAGGATCAGGTCGACGTCATCACCTACGGCAGCGACCCGATGTCGGTGAGCCTCTCCGCCCGCATCTACCCGGCGACCGAGAGCTTCCTGTCGACGGAGCCATCGGACGCGTCCGGTGATGGCCTGCGCGGTGCCCCGCTCTCGATCGCCCCTGGTGCCGCCGCTCCCAACGGCTCGGGATTCGCCTACGACGGAGGTTCCGCCGAACGGAACGCCGCCCAGAACGGCACGCATTACCCCGCCTTCGACAACGGCCAGGAGCGTGCCGGCGCGCCGGGCGCGGGCAGCCTGCCGCCCTACGGCCCCGGTTACGACGCGCCGACTGACCGTGGCGGCCCCGCACCCGGTGGCCATTACCCCACCTTCGACGGCCAGCCTGACCGGATGCCACCGAATGGTGGCGGTCAGTTCGCGGAATTCGAACCATTTGATCGCTCCGGGCCGGGCAAGGAGCCCGGAGGTGCCCCCGGCCAGGTCGAAAGTCCCTACATCGAGGAATTCGCCCGCCTTCAGGAGGGGCTGATGCGACAGGTTCGGCGCACCGACGAGGTCCGGCCGGACCGCTCCTGATCAGCGATTAGCGCCGCCCCGCCGCTGCAGTCCCGGGACCCCGGGCGGGACGTGATCGCGTACCCACCGGCCATGCGGCCCGCCACCACGCTCACGGCAGGTGAGGAGGAAAAGACCGTCAGCGTCGCCGCACGCCGCCCATCGGACGCAGACTGTGAGTCTGCCGTGACCGCACCCTCAATGGTTCTACGCCGTTCGTACCCTCTTGCCCGCTATGGTGCATGCTGCCTGTGATCGACGATCCGCGTCTTGCCGACGTCGAGCAATATCACGGGCGTTTGCGCTCCGAGCTCGACGTCATCGCGCGTGGGCCGGTTCTGGTCGGCCCGAAGATCATTGAGCACATCCATTCACTGATCACACTCATCGATCTGCACCAGCCGAACGAGTTCGACCTCTGCCTGAGCTGCGACCGACTCTGGCCATGCGCCTCGATCATCGCCATCACCGGTATTTCGCAGGACGCCGGGCCCGGTAGCCGCAACGACGAGGTCGAGCCGGACTACGCCGAATCCGGGGCCGACAGCAGCGCCCGCGCGGCCGCGCCCGACACCGGCCGCCCGCCTCCCCCGTCGGTCATCGGCTACGACGACCGGAACTACGACGACCGGCGGCCAGCGGACCGGCGGTTCGCCGATCACGGCACGAGCGGCCGGCACCACGACGATCGCGCTCTCGTCGGCCGCAGGTGCGACGATCGCGGCATCGAGGCGCCCCAGGACACCGGGCAGGACCGTGGCAACGTCCCGCCGCCGGGTCCGGGTCGTCCCCCGACGCACGTCGCGGCGCAATCGCGCCAGCCGGCCATGCCGGGCACCCGACCCGCCGCCGGACCGCCGCCACCCGTCCATCCTGACCCGCCGCCCTCGGCGCCCGGGCGGCCTGCTGGCCCGCTGCCTGCGGTCGCGGCACACGGCGGCATCGGGTCCCGCGACGCTGACCGCCCACTGGGGCGCGCCCGCGACGGCTACACTGGTTACCCGCCGGCAGCCGCGCCCGCGCAGCCGCCCGCTCCCCGGCCGACAGGCCCCGCACCGCGCATCCCGGCAACCTCCGGCAGACCACATCCGAACGGCGCGCCCCCCCGGCTGCCCGGGATGAACGATCCGGGCCGCCGACCGTCCGCGGAAGTCGGCCACGATGACAGGTCCGCCGGCCGCCACTACGCGGCCCACCCCAACGGCACCGCGGCCGACCGGAGCCGCACGGCAGCCCATCCGACGGCCGGTGCGTCGGACCTGCCCAGCACCGCGCCGCCGTCATCGGGGACGCCGCGCCAGCCCGGGGCACCCGGCTTCACGCCGGCGCCCGCGGCCGGCGGGTCGTCCTCGGCGCAGCCGCGGCCCACGGGTGCGTTCCCGATCGCCGGGGACGCTAGCCGGGAACGACCGGACGAGTTCGGTTCGGCCCTGCCGGGCCTGACACCGCCCATGGCCGGCGGCCGATCGGGTCCGTCTGCGGACGCCCCGGCGCGCCCGACCGGCGTGCAGCCCCGGTTCGCGGGCGGCGGCGCGACCGGTGTGGGCGGGCAGCGGCCGGACCGCTCACCGGACGCCGTCCCGAACCCGGCCCAGTCGGTCGATCACAGCGTGCCGCCCGGCTATGCCGGGCAGGTGTCCGTGCCGGCGTCCCGGCCCGCACCGCCGATCTCCGGCCCGGTGGAGATGGCGTCGGCGCGGGCAAGCGGCACCCGGGCCCCGCACCAGCACGCCCCAGAGACTCGGGCTGGCGACCCAGCAACCCGGGGTCCGGTGGACGGCTCGATCGGCGACTGGCCCGGCCCACCCCGAGGGCTTGACACCGCCGGCCCGGCGGGAGTGGGGCGGTCCGACGCTCCCAGCGGCCCGGGACGTCCAAACGGACCAGGCGGGCCCGGTCGACCCGAGGACCCGCGCATGCGGGCCACCCCAGCTACCGCTCAGGGCCGCGCCGGACCGCGGCCTGCGCCGGGCCGCGGCGGCGACGATGCAGCGGGCGGCCCGCGCCACCCCATGCCGTCGGGAGCCGACCACGAACGGTCCGCCACGCTCGGCGGTGGCCTGCCGCAACGTGGCGACGTCTCGCCCGAACCGCGCTCCACCGGCTGGCGCGCAGACAGCGATCTGCCCGGTCATCCCGAGCAGGGTGGTCCGGGATGGCCTGATCCCGACCCGTGGGAGCGGCGGCCCCGGGGCCAGGCGCCCCGGCCGGACCGGGCCGGGGCGCCCACCGGCGACGCGGGTGACGCGGCGCCGGACGAGGGTCGCCCGGGTGGTCCCGGCCGTGGCCGCCCGATCGGGGCGGGCGGTTCCAGCACGCCTAACCTGCACAACCGCGGGCCGGGCCTACGCCCGGGCCGGCCGAGCCGCGAGGAGTCGCCGCGCCGGCCGGGCGGCGAGCCGGACCGGCCTGGGCCCGGGTCGGACCGGGAGGCCGAGCTGTCAGCGGCGGCGGCGCGCATCGACCAAGCGCAGGTCGACGAGGTCACGCAGGCATGGCTGGCACGCCGCGGATCGGTGTTGGACGGCATCGACGTCATCTGAGCCCGGGCGGACCCCGCCCGTGCCGCACACCGCGCTGTGTCCCGCGGCGCGTCGTCGCCCCGGATGACCCCGGAGCGCGGTATCCAGATGCGGCACGCGGTCGTGAAGGCGACCGAGGGCCACAGACCGTGCAGGTTTGAGGTGGCGAACGGTGTGGCACGTACGCGTCATCGGGCAGCTCGCCCGGCGCGAGGACGGCAACGGAGGACGGGGCCGTCCCAACCGATTTCACGGAAGGTGAGGCGTGGCCGGAGCACTGACCGCACGCTTCGACCTGCCCGCCGATCCCCGCACCGCCGGCCGGGCCCGCCGCCTGGTCGCCGAGCTGCTCGTTGCTTGGTGTCGCCCTGAGACCGTCGAGGTCGCGCAGCTGCTCGTCAGCGAGGTCGTGACGAACGCCGTGCGGTTCGTCGGCGAGAGGGGGGCCCTGTGCCTGAGCCTCACGCTGCAGGTCGACCGGATCCGCATCGCCGTCGACGACGGTACGGCGCAGCATCCGGCGCTGAAGCCCGCCGGCGAGGATGACGAGTCCGGGCGGGGCATGCACCTCGTCGCCGCGCTGGCGCTGCAGTGGGGTGTCGTCGACATCCTGGACGACCAGGGGCCGGGCAAGCAGGTCTGGTTCGATCTCCCTCGCCAGCCGGATCCGCCGCGCCAGGAGGATTCACTGGAGGCGGCCTGCGGTTCCTGATCGGGCCTCGACACCCGCGCGCCTCCCCATCGGTTGGTCCCAAATCGGCCAAAAAGGTGTAAGAGTTGCTTTTCCGCCGCATATCTCTGGCATGTTTCGTACCGATACGTGCAGGAGGTCGCGGAATGTCCCGCACATCGCTCGACTCGCAATCACCGACGCGCCGGCCGCGCGGGCGACAGCGGCACCATCGAGGGGTTTGTCCGCCCCATCCGCCGCCGACCGGAGTTAGTCAGGCCGGCAATGCGGATGCTTCAGCTGTTGTTCAGCCAACTCGCGTACCGTGACCTGCGTCTCCATCGTCACGACCGTGACCACCGCTCCGGCCCTCTACGGGGGTTGTCATAGAAATCCCGGTCCTGCTCGGCACGGACAGCGTCACTGCACCGCCCCTCGGCCGGCAGTCCCACCGATGCCACCGATCCCGACCGTCACGTCTTCGACCAGCCCCTCCCCGTCGGTCCGGCGCGGTCCCGGCGCCGGCCCGTGGTCTGCGGCATCGTCGTCGCGGCGCTGCTGGTAGTGCTGGCGGTGCGCTTCCGCGGGGACGCCGCCTCCCGGCTGTCCGGGGTTCCCGCCCCCCGCTGGCGCTGGCTCGCCGCCTGCGCCTGCTGCACGGCGCTGTTCTACGTTGCCAACGGCCTGTCCATGCGGGCGGCCAGTGGTCTGCGGGTGGAGCTGCGCACGGTGACGGGCGTCCAGGTCGCGGCCGCGGCGACGAACCGGATCATCCCCGCCGGCCTCGGTGCGATCGCGGTCCACCTGCGCTTCCTGGAAAAGCGCGGGATGACCCGGCCCGCGGCGCTCGCCGCCATCGCGTCGATCAAGGCTGCCGGCGCGGTCAGCCACCTGGTCGGCATCGTCATCGTCGCCGGGACGCTCAGCGGCTCGGGGATCGGCGAAGCGGTGGTCAGCCCGGTCCGGTCCACCCTCACCGGCATCGGCACCGGGCCGGTCCTGGCCGGCTGCGTGGTCGTGACCGGGACCGTCGCCCACCCGCGGGTGCGGGCGATGGCGCGGCCAGCCGTCCGTGCCTTCCGCACCCACATGTCGGTCCTCGCGCACTCCCCCGGCCGCACCACCGTGCTGCTGCTGTCCCAGGCCGGTACCCGCCTGTTTCAGATCCTGGCGCTGGCGTGCACGGTCTGGGCCTTCGGCGCCAGCATCTCGATGATGTCGGTGGCCACCGTCTACCCCGTCGGCTCCATGGTGGCCGGCGCGGCGCCGACAGCCGGTGGGGTCGGTGCCCTGGAACCGGCGCTGGCCTTCGGGCTGGCGGCCGCCGGCGGCGACGCCGCGACCATGCTCGCCGTCGTCCTCGTCTACCGGGTGATCAGCTTCTGGCTACCGGTCCTGCCCGGGGTCGTCGCCCTGGCCGGCCTGCGGCGCAGCGGCAACTTGTAGCGAGGGTGGTCAGGCGGGCAGGTTGAGGGTCTCGACCACCGGCTCCTCGTGCTCGTGGCCGAGCATCGACAGCCCGCCCGCGGCCAGCACGAAGTACGCCCCCGCTCGCGGCGGCAGACCGAGCCAGCGGGCGACGAGCACCCGCAGCATGTGCCCGTGCCCGACGAGTGCGACATCGCCGTGCTCCAGCCAGGGACGCAGCCGGCCCAGCACGGCGTCGGCGCGCGCTGCGACCTGCTCCGCGGTCTCGCCGCCGGGCACCGGCGCGGTCCACACCGTCCAACCGGGCACCGACTCGCGGATCGTCGCCGTGGTGATCCCCTCGTAGCGGCCGTAGTCCCATTCGGCCAGGTCGTCCCAGACCTCCCGCCCGGTCTCGGGCGTGGCGACCAGGCCGGCAAGGTCGGCGGTGCGCCGGGCCCGCACCCGGGTGCTGGTCACGACGAGGCCGAAGGACCACGTCGACAGCCGGGCGGCCTGCCCGGCGGCCTGGCGCTCCCCCTCGGCGATGAGATCGACGTCGGTGCTGCCGGTGTGCCGACCGAGCCGGCTCCACTCGGTCTCCCCGTGGCGCAGCAGTACCACCCGGCCCGGTGGTACCTGCGGGCTCATCCGCGGCGCGTCGACCGCCGCCGGCGACGCCGGACCCCGCCGGCGAACAGCAGCAGCCCCCCGCCGACCAGGGCCACCCGATCCCACCGCACGACCCGCACGAAGGCGACGTCGCGTGGGGACAGCCGGTGCGCCCCGGGCCCGCCGCCCGGCCCGCGCCCGGGGAGCAGCACCCCGCCGGCCGCAGCGCCGGACCCCGCCGGTAGCTGCGGCGCGCCCGGCCCTGCCCCTAGCAGCCCTGGCCCTGGCCCGATCCCGAGGGCGGGCCCGTAGCGCTGCCGGAGCTCGGCGGCCCTGACCCGAAGCTGCTCCTGGGTGCGGTCGGCGATCCGGCGTGGGCTGACGATCTCGGCGATCGAGTCGATCGTCGCGGCCAGCTCGGCGCGGGTCTCCTCGATCTGCTGTTGGATGACGGCCGGGTCCTGCGGCACGGATGTTGCCCTCTCGTCCGGTGCGATGCGCGCCGACCACATCGACGCCACACCGCAGACATCCTCGTCAGGTACGACCCTGCCGGATGCGACCGCGTCGGTGTGGCCCTGTCGGTTGCGGCCGGCCTATTCAGATCGTGCCAGACCGACCACCCCCCGGCGAGGCGAAACGTCGAGTGTTGACATCCTCACCTCCGTGAAGAGAGATGATTCCCGCATCTCGCGGTGCGGGTTCCTGCTTCACCGACGGATGCCTCCTCGCTTCAGCAACGAGGCGGTCTCACTCCCTCTCCACAGGCGGACACCGCAAGCCCTACGGCCAGAACGTTCTTCGCCGCGCTCACATCCCGATCATGGACCGCCCCGCAGGCGCACTCCCATTCCCGGACGTGCAACGGCAGCTCCGCGACGACCACCCCACAGACCGAACCCGTCTTCGACGACGGGTAGAACCGGTCGACCGCGATCACCGTCCGGCCGTACCAGCCGGCCTTGTACTCCACCATCCGCCGCAACTCCGACCAGGACGCAATCGACCCCCACCCGCACGTCCACCGG
>NZ_CADCWT010000023.1 GCF_902806485.1 Candidatus Frankia alpina
CAACACCACATTGATGTCACGCAAAGCGACGAAACGTTACCGGGAAAGGCTCACTCACGTTACCTGGGTCCGCTGATCGCCCCGATTCCTTGCTCTCGGTCGGCCCCCGCTCGGAACTTGCCCCAAACTTGCCCGGAACCCCCCCGATCCGGAACCTGGCCTCGAGCCCGGAAACTCGCGGCTTGCTGCCCGGGACTTGTGCCGTGGGTCCCGATCGGCCCCAGTCCTAAGGTTTTCCTTACCTTTCCTTGCCTCCTCGGGGCCGCGCCACCCGTCCGCCACCGCAGGCCTTCTCCCCGCTCGGGCCGGCGTCTTTCCACCGAATTCCACCCCGATGCCTTTCCGTCACTGCCTGAGCGACCTGCCCCGCTCGCGTCTGCGTCAGGCCCGGCTCCCGGCCCAGCTGCCCGCCAGTGCCCCCGCTGGGCGCATTTGCTGCTCCCGGCGGGTCCGGGCACCGACCCGAGAGGCGATCGTGCCGGCACCGCCACCTGCCACCTGCTGGTCTCAGGCCGGGCGCTGCCCGCCGCCGGCTACTGTGCAATCCGTCACTACTTGATTACTGAATCGTGCCGAGGTCTAGGGACGGTTTTTCGGCCCGAAACCGTGCTTGGGCCTCGGCATGATCTGGCCGCTATCCGACCGGGAAGGCGGGCCGGTCGGGCCGGGTCGGGGCCGACGGGTGGGATGCGAGACCTGCTGGCCGGCGCGCTGGGGAGGAGGGCTGATGCGGGGCGTCACGATCGGTCGGAGTGTCACCGATAGGGGCACGTTAGGCATCCGAGAAGGCAAAACGTTTCCCGCTCTTAACGCAACGTGTTACCCGAAGCGGGTCGCCATCCTGGGAGGCGGCAGCTACCGTGAGAGCCCTAGCGTCTCAAGCCGTGGTCCGGCGTGGTGTCGGACCTCTCGGGAGGCCCCTCGGTGCCGCAAGTGCGACTACACTAGGAGGCCGGTGCTCGGCTCCTGGAGGGGTCGGTCCCGGACTACCTCCGAGTAAGCGGGTGGGCGTGTGCCACGAACGCATGTCGTCGACACAAGCGTGCTGCTTTCTGATCCTGGCGCGCTGCTGCGGTTCGCGGAGCACAATGTCGTGCTCCCCCTCGTCGTCATAGGAGAGCTGGAGGGCAAGAGGAACCACCCGGAACTGGGCTGGTTCGCCCGGGAGGCCCTGCGCCTGCTGGACGACCTGCGCATCCGGCACGGTCGCCTCGACCAGCCCATCCCGCTGGCGGGTGGGGGAACGCTTCGGGTGGAACTTAATCACACCGATGCGGCCGTGCTTCCACCGGGGTTCCGGGTGGACACGAACGACTCGCGGATCCTGTGTGTCGCGATGAACCTCGCCAGCGAAGGCGCGGACGTCGTGCTCGTCACCAAGGACCTCCCGCTGCGGGTTAAGGCCTCGGTGCTGGGTTTGCCGGCGGAGGAGTACCAGGCGCTGTCGCCGGTGGACACCGGCTTCTCGGGCATGGCGGAGCTCACCGTCGCCCAGGAGGACCTGGACCGGCTCTACTCCCGCGAGTACACGGAGATCCTGGAGGCCGCCGACCTGCCATGCCACACCGGCCTGGTGCTCACCACGGCGGGGGGCAGCGCCTCGGCGCTCGGCCGGGTGACGGCGGACAAGCAGGTCCGGCTGGTGCGCGGTGACCGGGACGCCTTCGGGCTGCATGGGCGTTCCGCGGAGCAGCGGGTGGCACTCGACCTGCTGCTCGACCCGGATGTCGGCATCGTCTCGCTCGGCGGTCGGGCCGGCACGGGCAAGTCCGCGCTGGCCCTGTGCGCGGGGCTGGAGGCGGTGATGGAGCGTCGGGCCCATCGGCGGGTCGTCGTCTTCCGGCCGCTCTACGCCGTCGGCGGGCAGGATCTCGGCTACCTACCGGGCAGCGAGAACGAGAAGATGGCGCCCTGGGCGCAGGCCGTGTTCGACACGCTCGGTGCCCTGGTCTCGCAGGAGGTGGTCGAGGAGGTCGTCGACCGGGGGATGCTGGAGGTGCTCCCGCTCACCCACATCCGCGGGCGGTCGCTGCACGACGCCTTCGTGATTCTGGACGAGGCGCAGTCGCTGGAGCGTGGGGTGCTGCTAACCGTCCTGTCCCGGCTGGGGCAGGGGTCCCGGGTGGTGCTCACCCACGATGTGGCGCAGCGCAACAACCTGCGGGTCGGTCGGCATGACGGAGTCGCGTCCGTCATCGAGACGCTCAAGGGCCACCCGCTGTTCGCGCACGTCACCCTCACCCGCTCGGAGCGTTCGCCGATCGCGGCGCTCGTGACCACGATGCTGGAGGACCTGGTCATCTGACGGCTGCACCCGGACCGGGCCCGCGCTGGCCCGGTCCGCGGGAACGCCCGGCCGCTCTGGGGGGGTTGTCAGAGGAGATACTCATCGGAGATGGCACAGATGTTCTTCGGTCGTCATAAGACCACGCTGCCCACGCCCGAGGAGGCGCTCCCGGGCCGGGACCACCCGGTGTTCGTGGGTGACTCCCGGCACACCGTCCTCGGCACTTCGTTCACCGGGCCGTTCCCTGACGGGCTGGAGTCCGCCGTGTTCGGCCTGGGTTGTTTCTGGGGCGCGGAGCGCGCGTTCTGGCGGATACCCGGCGTGTATACGACCGCGGTCGGCTACGCCGGCGGGTCCACTCCGAATCCGACGTACGAGGAGGTGTGTTCCGGCCAGACCGGGCACACCGAGGCGGTCCTGGTCGTGTTCGACCCGGCGAAGGTCTCCTACGCCGAGCTGCTGAAGGCGTTCTGGGAGGGGCACGATCCGATCCAGGGCATGCGCCAGGGCAACGACGTCGGCACTCAGTACCGTTCGGCGATCTACACGACGTCCGACGCGCAGGCCGCGGCGGCCGGCGTGAGCCGGGACGGGTTCGAGAAGGTCCTGCAGGGGGCGGGCTTCGGCCCGATCACCACCGAGATCGCCCCGGCCGGCACGTTCTACCTCGCCGAGGAGTACCACCAGCAGTATCTGTCCGACGCCAAGAACCCCTACGGCTACTGCGGCCTCGGCGGCACGGGTCTGTCAACATGTGCCCCATGGCCAGAGCCGGAATCTACGTCCGAATCAGCGAGGACCGGGGAGGGGTAGGACTAGGCGTCGCCCGGCAGGAAGCAGACTGCCGGGCCCTCTGCGCCCGCAAGGAGTGGGACGTCGTTGACGTCTACTCGGACAACGACACCAGCGCATACTCCGGCCGCCCGCGACCGGAGTGGGACCGGTTGGTGTCAGACATCCGGGGTGGCGCCATCGATGCCGTCGCGTGCTGGCACGTCGATCGGCTCACGCGACATCCCCGTGAACTAGAAGACGTTATCGACCTCGCGGACCGGCTTGGCCTGGAGCTGGCTACGGCCACGGGGGAGATCGACCTCGTTACCCCGACCGGGCGCATGGTGCCCAGGATCCTGGGCGCCGCCGCCCGGCACGAGTCCGAGCACAAGGCTGAACGTCAGCGCCGTCAGCGCCGCCAAGCCGCCGAGGCGGGCCGGCCGAATGGAGGGGGCACCCGTCCGTTCGGCTACGAATCCGACTTCGTCACTGTTCGGGAGTCCGAGGCCGCGGTCATCCGCGAGGTCGCAGGCCGGGCCCTGGCGGGCGAGTCGCTGTCCAGCGTCGCGCGCCACCTCGCCGAGCGAGGAGTCACGACCCCGATGGGCGGACAGCGGCAACCGAGGACGCTGCGGACGATGCTCGCCGCGGCACGCATCTCGGGCCGGCGAGAGCACAAGCCGCGGGCATCCGGGGCGAAGGGCACCCGTCCGCTGATCGGTGAAATCGTGGCCGACGCGTTGTGGCCGTCGATCATCTCACCCGAGCACTCCGACCAGCTTCGGGCAATGCTGTCCGGTCGCACTCTGGCTGCGGCGACCGGCCGGACCTACCTTCTGTCCGGCATTCTCCGGTGTGGGCTGTGTAAGGGACGGATGTCCGGCCGTCCGCGTTCTGGCGTTCCGCGCTACGTCTGCCCAAACATGCCGGGTGGGAAGACATGCGGACGGGTGGCGACCAACGCTGCACGCACTGACGACCATGTACGTGACCTCGTCCTGGTGGCTCTAGAAGACCCTGGTTTTGTCGATCGGCTCCACGCCATCGCTGAGGTTGATCCAGAGGTTCGCCGCGCGGTTGTCCAGGACGAGCGGCGCCTTGAGGAGCTTGCCGTGGAGTGGGCCGACGGCGAGATCAGCCGCGCCGAGTGGAAGACCGCGCGGGAACGGATCGAAAGCAGGCTCACGACGAATCGGCGGCGCCTCACCCGCGTCGCTGCGGCGAGATCGCTGGAGGGGATGACCGGGTCGTATGACGAGTTGCTGGCCGAGTGGGATCGTCGAAACGACGCTCAGCGCCGCGCCGTCGTCACCGCGACACTCATAAAGGTGGTCGTTAAGCCGGCTGACCCGCGGCGCCGATGGGATCCGGATCGGTTCGATCCGGAATGGCGAGTTTAGGTGCCTGTCTGCGTGGCGTCCGGCTGCACGACGCGGCCGACGTCACGCCTCTGTCTAGGCACAGATGCGCCCTTGGCATCAGCTTGCCCGGATCTGATCACTTGTGATCAGTTGGTCGATCCCGATGAACTTGGTGGCCACCAGGAGACCGGCGTCATGTACATGCACGCCGGAGTGGCTCGCGCTGGCGTCGGTGAGAATCCAAGGGGTGAGGTCTCGTTCGAAGGCGTCAACCGCCGTCTTAAGAACGCAGCTATTCGTGTCTATTCCGCAAATGTAGAGATCTGTCCACCCGTGTTCCTTGACGACTGCGACACCCTCTTCGTTGAAAAGCGAGTAAATCGTCTTGTCGATGACCGCTGTCGCCTTTGCTGCACAGAGAGATAGTTCCTCGACGATATCGATGGCAGGGGAATCGCGAAGCTCCGTCCACCGCATAAGGCGTTCATACTGGCTGCCCGGAGGATTTAGGTAGCGAGTGAAGATCGTGTCACCGCCGGAAGCCTGCCAGCGTTCGACAAGGTCGACGATAGTAGGGACCACCGGCGATGAGAACTCGCTCAGAAACCCGTTCTGTACATCGACCACGACCAGGACCGACGGCGCGTTTCCCATCACTGACCAGCTTCCTTGAGGATTTCCACTGCTTGCCCTAGATGGCGAGAAAGACCGCTTGTCTCGATGATAGCCTCACGCATGGATCTGTGCTGAGAGGTCTCCTGTGGCCGTTCCGTCGTGAGGCGTGACCGGACTCCCCGAAGGAACCGCCAACCATATTTCTCCGGCACCTCGGGGTCTCTGCCCCGCTCGACCTCGGACCGGATGTAATTGCAGTAGGACCACGCCGCCTGTGCGGACAACTCGCACGCGATCAGGTCGTTCTCTGCCAAGGCTCGGCCCGGTGCGGTGGGGTGGTAGACGACGCCCGACCATGAGGCGAACCCGAATGAGATCCCCCGCATGCCGAAGTCGACGATTTCCGGATGGTCAAACCCATCGCGCATCAGGGCTTGCTCGATCAGTTCAGCGTGGGCGAGTGAGGGGATCTCCGCACCATCGGACGTCAGGACGCGGGGGATACACAAGAGGCGCAGCGCGGTCTCGCGATTCAATCCGTCCAAAGGCAAGTCACGCACCCAATAGGAACTCAGGACATACGGCGGATCGGCCAACGTCCCCCCGGTGATTTCCTCAAGGTTCTGTGTTACTCCGCCGATGTGTCTGGGGTAGGAAGTGCGTCGCCAGACTGCGATTTCGGCTATCGATTTCGGCGTGAGATCTTCCACGAGATGGTAGACGACAGTTCCATGCGGCCAGACGTAAAGGGTACAGACCCCGTCGGCCTCCATATCGTCGACAGGCACTTCATGGCAATCGGTCCACTGGTCGACAGCTCGACTGCAATTCTTCGCAAGGCTTGCCGCCGCTTCGGCGCCCACGAAAGCTGGGATGAACTTGTGACTTGTCAGTGTGAAGGCGGCGGAGTCCGGGGTTTGATTTATTCCGCCGAAGAGGTCGTGTGCCGACCGTTCGAAGAACTGGCAGTAGAGCCTCCTGTAGAAGGCGTCAGGGTTTCTGACCTGACCAGATTCGAGGCGGTAGATCTGTTTCCGAATATTTTCCTCGCCCGGCGACGGCCACTGCCGAGCCTGACAGAAAAGGTGCATCTCCTTGGCAAGCCGGGGCCGCCCCCAGCCACGAGAACGTCGTAACGCTTCCAATACGCGATTGGGAGTCCGACCAGCGGCGGTCGTTCCGGTGTCCGCACGGGATGTCCCTCTGTCCATGCCGGATGTCCCCATGTCCATGGACATCGGCGCTGTCCTCCCCTGTCCTCGCTGTCATCTTTTGCCGCTGCCGAAGAACCAGCAACCTGTACCACATGGCACTCAGGGACCTGATGGACCGCTTCCGCCCCGTTCCGTCTCCAGATCAGCGACTCGTCGACGAAGCTGCTCGACCTCTCGCTCCAGGTTCTCGACTCTGTCGAGTGCGTCAGGACCGATGTCGGGCTGCGAGGGTGCCTTGATCACGTAGACGCCCTTGCCGGGTTGTCCCGCGACCACGCCCTCAGTCCGTAGCTCACGGATCGCCGCACGGACAACGGTGCTCGACACGTCGTAGATCGCCATGAGGTCCGTAGTCGATGGCAGACGTGTCTCTTTCTCGACGGGATACGTGCCATTAAGGATCTTGGATCGTAGATCATCCGCAACCTGCTGGTAGGCCGGTTGGCCGGTGACGGCGGTCAAGGTGGACACCCCTCGGTCGCAGTGAAGAGCTTCATGCACCTGCAACACCTAGTGCACCACAGACGCTTCCCAAGATTCGGGTTGACATCCATATGCACATGGTGCACAGTGTGCACATGAGTGGACCCCGACGCTCGCCGGCAAGCACCGCGCCGGGGTCCTAGATCCGCCCCCCACTGGAGGTCAGACCTTGTTCAAGCATGCCTTCTCCCGGCCGCTGCCGGGTTCGGATGGCGACCGGCCGTGGCCGACGCTGCCGAACGACCCGGAGCCGAAGCGGTGGACCGTGATCCTCGACGGCAAGCGCACGTCGGGCGGTGTCCGCTGATGTCGCGCTTCGCCCGTGTCCGCTGGTTGACCTGCAGCCGGTGCCGCGCCTCCTACACCTCCGAGCAGGGCCACCGCTGCCCGCGGGACCGCCGGCCCGCCCGGGTCGTCCGCCCGCAGTCCACGTCGACGCCGCCGCAGGGCCGCGCCGATGGCGCGTCGGGCCGGTGAACGCGATGACCACCCTCAACACCACCACGTCGGTCAGTGACCGGCAGGCCGCCGCGTTGCGCGCGGGCCTGGTCCTGCTTTCTCGAGTCGGTGACACCGCCGCCTTCTACCTCACCTTCGACGCCCCGACCTACGACACGGCACCCACGCTGAACGCCCTCATCGCCGACCGCACCCCCCGGGACAAGCGATCCGCGGCCGCCACGGACACGGCCCGCCTCACGGACTTGCGCTTCGTCGCGATCGCCCTAGACACGCCCCTCAATGATGTCCGCGACTACGACGACGGGGTGACCGTGAGCATCGCCGTCCGCCTCGTGATCGACGGGGTCGATGTCCGGGTGTGGACGCCGTTGACCGACTCAGTGACGATCTCCTTCGCCCGCGCCCTGGTCCTGGTCCCCACCGTCGTACCGACGGGAGCCACGGCATGAGCGCCTACCTCGACACGCTGCGCGGCCCGACCGTCCGGGAGCTGCGCGCGATCGCCGCCGAGTGGCCGGCGATCGCCGTCGACCTCGCCGACCTCGACCGCCAGATCCGCCTACTCGACACCCCCACCCCCCAGGACCTTTCCACCGCCGCGCCGGTCCTGATCGTCCGTGTGCAGGAGGCCGCGTGATGCCCCCCACCGACCCCGGCGACATCCGCACCGGCGCGGTCCGACTCGCCGGCCAGGCCCTCGAAGGCGCCGCCCTGATCGTTGGCGGCACCGGACAGGGCAAGTCCAACGCCCTCTGGCTCCTCACCGCCCTCGCGGCCCACCTGGCCCCCGTCGACGGACAGCAGGTCGTCCGATGAACGGCCAGCCGACCGCGCCGCCCACGGCGCCCGCCGAGCAGGTCGCGGCCGCGTTCCACGCGGTCGCGGACATGGTCACCCAACTCGGCATCATCGACATCCAGATCACGACCTGGACCGACTGGGACGGCACCCTCCACGTCGAGCTCGAACCCGGCTTCGACTATGCCGACCCCGCCGTGCTCCGCGCCCGGATCGACGCGATCGCCCGCTGGATCAGCGCCGACCTGCACGCCAGCCACTCCCGCGGCGACCTGTGGAACGTCTCCGGCCGCGGCACCCTCAGCCCCACCACCGTCGCCCACGTCCACCAGCGGATCCGCGGCCGCCAGCACGTCCTCGACCTCGCCCCGCTACCGACACGGAACCGCACCAGGCAGGAGGCCGGCCGATGAACCTCTTCCTCGCCCTACTCCCGTTCGTCGCATCCGTCTGGCTGGTCGTCACGATTCGCCGGCGGATCGGGGCCGGACCGGTCGGCATCGACCTGTCCGACTGGCATCCGAGGCACCGTGTCCCGGCGGGGGACGTGTGGGCGGTGACTCCGCCGTGCGGCTACGGCCACTGGACCCTGTTCGCCCCCGGCTCGCGGTCGGGCCCGTGGCCCTACGAGGGGATCACCCCGGCCGCGACCCGCCCCGCCACCGAGCCCGGCGAGTACCACGTCCAGCTCTGCCTGGACGACGTCGCCGCATGGCTGGGCCCCTGGGTCGAGCAGGTCACCGGCACCCGGGTGGTCGAGATGGTCGAGGGCCTGAGCGCGCCCTATGGGCCGGCCGGTGACCTGTACGAGTATGTGATCTACGTCCGGGTGGTGGCGCCGTGAACCCCGCCCCTACCCGGGATCCCGCCGAGCGCCTGACGTTCACGGTCGTGATCGGCGTGCTGATCGCGGTGCCGCTACTGACGTTCCTGTTCTCCTTCGGCAACGTGTGGGACCTCGCGCGGCGCCTGGACGTCCCGACCTACGTCCAGCCGCTGGTGGCCCCGGCGGTCGACCTGTCGGTGGCCGGGCTGTTCGTGGCCCTGGCCTACCTGTCGCTACGCGGCATCGCGGACGACACGCTGCGCCCGGCGCGGCATCTGCTGCACCTGTCCGGGGTGGCCACGCTGGCGTTGAACTGCGCCGGAGCGGTCGTCGACGGCAAGTTCGGTCGGGCCGCGTTCGACGGGGTCGGCCCGATGCTCCTGATCGGCTGGGGTGCGGTCGGCCCGATCCTGCTCCGCCTGGTGATGCTGGCCCGCGCCCTGCCCATGATCCGCTCCGTACCGGACGGGAACACCGACCCGGCCACGCCGGTCCCCGCGGACGGCATCGCGGTCCCCGTACCGGCCGCCCCCCGCACCGCCGACGACCCGATCGGGGCGCCCGCGACCACGCCACCCCCGGTCGAGCAGGACCCGACCGGCAGTCCGACCGGCGAGTCGACTCCGACGCCGACCGAGCCGACGGCGAGCGGGACCGACTGGGATGCGGAACTGGCACGCATCGATCTGGCCGGCGGTCCGGTCGAACCCGCGCTGAACGTCGACCCGCCGGCCGACTCGACTACCGAAGCCGACCAGCACGCTCACGGCGACGAATCGACCTCGACGTCGGGTGGTGTGGCGCTCGCCGACCGGCCCACCCCGGTCGACCCTGCCCCGGCCCGCCCGGCCGGCCGCCGGGGCGCCCCGATCGACCCGCAGGCCCGCCGCAAGCTGACCCCCGCCCAAGCGTTGACCGCGGCGCGGCGGATCGCGCGGAAGAACGGCAAGCCGGTCACCGGCGAGCAGCTCCGTACCGGGCTGGGAGTCGGCGCGAAGACCGCCCGGGAGCTTCGGGACCGGGTCAACGCCGAGCTCTACCCGGACGTGGCGTCATGAGCCTTTTCGGACTCAGCGATCATGAGCGTTGGGAAGTCGCCGTCCACGAAGCCGGACATGTGATCGTGGCCCGCGCGCTGGGAGCCACCAAAGCCCAGGCCCGCATCACCGCCAGGGGCGGCCGGTACAAGCTCGCCTACAACGGCCCGGACGGGGCCGACCCTGCCGGGGACGACGCGGTCGTCAAACTCGCCGGCGGTGCCGCGGCGACGCTCATCGTCGGACGCGACACCGGCAGCGGCAACGACCGGGCAGACGCCCGCCGGCTGCTCCGCCGATCCCCCCGGTCGTTGCGGGATGCGCAGAAGGACGCCGCCCGGCTGGTCCGCCAGCACCGAGGGGACATCGAGGCCCTGGCCGTCCGGATCGAAACGACGCCCGGGCGGTGGGTGGCATGACCGGCAGCGTGCAGGCCGACCTGCGCCGCTTGCCTTGGTGGGCGACTGGCTCCGTCATCGTCCTTGCTCTGATCGTCCTGGCGTTGCGCGCGGTGGGCCTGGCCGTCGCGCTGGTCGTCGACATCGCCGAACGGATCGACGTCGCCGTCGGTACCGCCGCCGGGATCAGCCCACTGGGGGCCTCGACCTGGCTTCTTCCGCCCGATCTGACCGCCGCGTTCCGGGGAGGTGCCCGATGAGCGAACAGCCCACCTTCGACCAGCCCGACCCCGACGTCGACGGCACCGTTCTCCCCGGCCCGTGGCTGCCCCACCTCAACGACGACCGGATCGTCGAAGGCGAGATCGTCACCGACGACGGCGGCACCCCGCCGGCCGACGTGCGGCCGTCCGGCGCCGGGCAGGCGTTGGAACCCCGCCGCCCCGCCCCCCTGGTTCGCGCTGACGCGGTCCGCGCCATGACCCGGCCGGTCGGGGTCGGGCGATGGCGCAGGTCGGCGCCGGGCATGCGGTGTGGGCGCGTCGGGCCGCTGACGCGGCGACGCACGCGGCGATCCGCGAGCAGATCCGCGCCGCCCGCGCCCGGGGCGACGCGGCGGAGCTGGCCGACTGGCTCGACCGGTTGCAGGCCGCGAAGAACTCCCGCCGGCAGCGGCTGGCAAGCCTGCCCGAGGTGGTGAAGGCCAGCGCGATCACCGCCGCCGCCGGGGTACTGGTCATCGCCGCCGGCCTGGTCGCCATCGGCATCGTCGTGGGCGTCGTCACCCCGCTCGGGATCGGCTGGGGCAACTACTGGACGTTCCTCGGCTGGCTCCTGGGCACCCTGGTCACCTGGGCCACCGTTCTCGTGCCCCTCGCCGCCGCCGGCCTGGTACCCACCTGGCTACTGGCCGCGTGGCGAACGGGCCGGGAGCAGGGCGCCGCCGCTGGGTGGGTCGCGACGTCCACCGACGACATCGACATCGACATCGACGAGCGCACGATCACCCAGGCGTTGGCCGCGCTACGCATTCCGCAGATCACCGCCTACCTCAAGACCGGCGCGCCGCTGCAGTACCTGACCCCTGCCCGCGCAGACGGCCGCGGCACCCACGCGGTGGTCCGCCTGCCGTCGGTGAGCGCGGAACGCATCGTGCGCCGCCGTGAGGATCTCGCCGCAGGGCTGCACCGCCGGCCCAACGAGGTGTGGCCGTCGATGGGCACCGAAGCCGGAATCCTCGACATGTGGATCGCGGACAAGGGGGCCCTGACCGCCGGCGCCGGACCATACCCACTGCTCCACGACGGCGACGTCGACGTGTTCAAAGGCGTGCCGTTCGGCAAGAGCCTGCGCGGCGACCCCCTGACCCTGCAAGTCTTCGGCCGGAACACGATCACCGCCGGCATGCCCGAGCAGGGCAAGTCCAGCGTCGCCCGCGTCGTCATGCTCGGCATCGGCCTGGACCCCACCACCGAACTCCGGATCTGGGTACCCGACTCGAACTACGACTTCGAGGCGTTCAAGCCACGCTGCTCCCGCTACGTCATGGGCGCCGAGAAGGACAACATCGAACAGATCTGCCTCGACCTCGAAGAACTCGTCGACGAAATCCAGATCCGCGGCGAGAAGCTCATCGAGTACGGCGAACCCGAAGTCACCCGCAAACTCGCCAGCGCAGGCGTGGGCATGCACCCCATCGGCGCGCTCCTCGAAGAAGCCCACATCGCGTTCAGCGACGACACCTTCGGCGAGCGGATCATCGCCGCCTGCGAATCCATCGTCCGCCTCGGCCGTAAACGCTTCATCCACCTGATCATCAGCACGCAGGCCACGACCGGGAACAGCGTGCCCCAGGCCGTGACGATGAACTGCGCCAACGGGATCTGCTTCGCCGTCGCCCGCTGGCAGGAAAACGACGCCGTCCTGGGCCAGGGCGCCTACTCCGCCGGCCACCGCGCCACCGACCTCATCCCCGGCGTCGACAAGGGCAACGCCGTCGTCCGTGGCCTCACCGAGGACCGGTCCACCGTCGCGCAGGCCTACTTCGTCAGCGTCCGCCGCTGACCCGCCATCCGCCCGCACGCTGGAAGGACCTCGTATCCATGACCACCCGTGAAACCGCCCGCCTCACCGCCGACCCGGCCAGCGGCTACTACCAGGCCCGCTGATGCGCCACACCCTGAACCCCACCGCCGCCCACGAAGCCGGCCATGTCGTCGCCGCCCGGCTGTTCGACGCCCGGGGAGTGACCGCCCGCCTGCACGTCGGCAGGCACGGCACCCGCGGGATGACGCGGCTGCGCGCCTGGCGGGCTGCGGATACCGACTTCGTCGTGTACATCCTCGCCGGACCCGCCGCCGGTCGTCTGATCACCGGCAATCCGGCGCTGGTCGGCAGCGATGATCTCGACGTCGCCCGACGGATCACCGTCCGGATCGGGGCGAGCTACCGCGACGCCGAACAGCGCGCGGCCCGGCTCGTGCGCCAGCACCGCGCCGACATCGAACGCACCGCAGCGCTCCTACTCGACCACGGCCGCATCTGATGCGCCGTCTGCTGCGCGCCGTCGCCGACCACATCGCCCACGGCGCCGCCCGCGACCACGTCCGGTAACACCCCCAACCCCGGGCACATCCCGCGCCCGGCCCTGCCTCAGAGGAGCACCCATGGCCAGCCGCACGCTGTCCGCCGTCGCCGTCGCGGCCAAGCAGATCCGGACCGAGCTCCGGGCCCGGCCCGGTGCCCTGTCCGGCGCCGCGATCAGAGTGACCAGTGATCGCGCCTCGTGGCTCCGCATCGTGCGGGTGCGTGTCGACCAGACGGGGGCGACGCCCGAGGACACACGGGCCATGGCCCGTGACGTCTGGACTGTCGTCCGCCGCCACTGGCGAGGCGGCTCCGAGGTGATCGTGAACGGCCGCTACCTCGGAGAGTTCTTCGGTAATCGCCCACTCGGTAATCCCCGGAAAGGATGAAGTCAATGGCTTTCGCCTCGAGGAAGCAGCTTGAGAACGGCGTGAAGCGGAGCAAAACGGCGAACCTCAGTCGCATCAAGGGTGAGATCGCTGCCGACCTTGATGCCGGCAGGATCAGCGGTGATGCCGCGGCTGAGAACGAGATGGCGATCGAGGTCATCGACGCCGAACTGGTACGCCGCCGCAAGTAGCGACCATGTGCGGCGGGCCGCTCAGCCGGACCCCATCGCCCCCGCCAGGAAGCAGCGGATCGTGGCTCAGGTATGCGCCCACCACCAGGCCGACCGGCTCCAGCCGCACGAGGTCATCGTCAAGGCCAACGGCGAAATCTGGATCGACCGCCGCGCGAAGATCTCGTGGGCCGTCCCGTTCCACATCGGTAACTGGTCCTAGCTGATCCGGCGCAGACGACACCTCCCACACAACGAACTCGCAGACGATCGGAAAGGACACGGCCATGGGCAAGAAGAACTGGCGGTACATCGAGGGTCCGCCGATACGGTCCACCGGCTCCGGGGACAGTTACAACCTGGTTGAGGACGCGGTCTGCCCTGCGTGTCAGAAGACCGACACGTTCTCTGTGACCGGGAATGTGGGGCAGCGGGTGGACGTCCGGTTGGCGTGCGGTCATACCGCCACGTGGACCGTCATCCGCTCATAGGCGCCTATCCCCAGACGACCAGCACCACGAAAGGACCGGCACATGGGCAAGAAGAAGACCGAGAACAAGGACAGCAGCAAGAAGATTCCGACCGGTCCATGTGCACACTGCGGCCGGCAGACCACCGAACACGTCGACGGCGAATTCCTCCACGCCACCTGCGTCCACTCCTTCGTCAACGGCAACCGGGCCTGACCGCCGGTCCCGGTAGTCAGACAACCCCGGGAAGCCCCCCACTCGTACCCATCCATTCATCCGGAAGGACACCTCGTGGAGATTCTCGGTATCGGCGACCGGATCGCCGCCAAGGTCAAGAAGACCCGGAAGGCCGTCGCGGACACGGCCACCGGCACGTCCACAACCCGCACCCCCACCGGCGTGCGCACCACCCGCCTCGGGTCCGAAACCGTCCGCCTCACCGACGCGCAGCGCCGCCACCTGCCCGCGAACCAGCCCACCCCAAAGAAGAACCGCCGCTCCTAACCGCACCGCCCACCACCACACCCGACTGACCTTCACCGCCCGCATTCCCTGACCACCCCCCAAACCCCTTTCGCACCGCACTCGCGCTACCCCCATGCCGAAAACAGGACGGAAACCGAGGAAAGGACACCCATTCATGCGCGGCAAGAAGAACGACGACGACGAGCGCACCTCCTGGGGAGAGAAGCCTGGAAAGCCGATCGCGTCCCGCGGCCTGACCCGCCGCGACCTCCCGAAGATCGCCGCGAAGGCCACGATCGGTGTCATCGCCATGAACGGACTGAACCCCGACCTCGACATCAAGAACTGAACACATCAGCCCCCCTTTTCCCGCCGTTACAGGAAAGGAATTCCCATGACGAAGGACCGCGACCACAACACCGTGCCGGGCAAGTGGTGGATCACCGAGAAGAACGGCCAGGTCCGCCGCGGTGGCTTCCGGGCCGCGCTACGCGCCGAGCGGAAGGGAAAGCCGGTCACGCCCGTCCCGACCACCCGGCAGAAGCGCGCCGAGCGGGCCGCGCGTGACGCCGACATCGGCATCAACTAGCCCGCCTCTTCTCCCCTGACGTGTGGTGCGGCGGGATGCCGATCACCCCGCCGCACCACCCCCTGGAAAGGACATCCCCGTCCCGTGAAGTTCGCCTCGCCGGCCCGCCGGTCCCGCTGGCCGTTCCTCCTCACCCTCGCCGCCCTCGGGTTCCTCGCCTACGCCGCGCATTCCCCGCAGCCCGCCGCCACTGCCGCCGGCACCCTCGCCGGCCACGCCCTGCACGCCGCCTACGGCCTGGCCACCTTCGTCCACGCCCTCTGACCCCGCACACCGCCGCGCGCCGCCGGCACCCGTATCGGGAAAGGAAAGCCTGATGCCCTGGGTCGACCCCCGCATCCTCCGCAAAGGCGATGTGGTCTCTCCCGACTTCAACCCTCTCCGTCGCATCGTCGTCGACCACACCGGCCTGTCGACCCTCGCCGCGGTGATCCCCGACCACAACCCCGATGTGCCCGCCACGACCCCGGTACGGGTCGTGGCCGGCACCCGGCTCGGCACCGGCAAGCCCGACCGGCTCGTGCTCGACACCACCTCCCGCGTCTGGCGGCACGACGACGACGGCCGATGAAGTTCTACGACCCCACCGACCAGCCTCGTTCGGCGGACGACCCGTTCTCGGTGCTCGCCGGCACCCCTGGCCGGTCACTGGACGAACCGCCCTTCTAGGCCCTGACCGCTATCACGCGCCGCCTGCGCGCCACCGGCTGACCGACCTCACCGCCCGATCACTGCCAACCCGACCCCACCCAGGAGGCCCGTATGTACATGACCGCCACCGACCCCGCCATCTCGACCACCCCGACGCCGACCGATGACGCGCCAGACCGGCTCACCCTGACCGTGACGATCGCCGGGCTGTTCGACGTCCTGACCAACACCATCCGCGCAGTCGGCACCGACGTGACCCTGCCGAGCCTGTCCCGGGTACGGCTGCACGTCGCTGACGGCCGGCTGCACGCCACCTCCACCGACCGCTACCGGATCCACCGCGACTGGACCCCGCTGCTCGACAACACCCTCGCCCGCCTGCCCGCACCGCTGATGGTGCCCGCCGACGACGTCGCCGCCCTGCGGACCATGCTGCGCCGCTTCCGCATCGCCGCCCTACGCGACGAACCCGTCGCCCTCACCGTCGACCCGCCGAACCCTGGCACCGACCTGCGGCTAATCCAGATCACCACCAGCACCCGCATCTGCTTCGACCCCCTGACCATCCACTCCCTCGACGACCCCACGTCGCCCTTCCCCGACATCGCCGCCCTGGACGCCCGAACCCCCCGCTGGGAGCCCACCGGCACCGTCCGCCTGAACCCCGGTTTCCTCGCCGACGCCGCAAAACTCACCCACCACGGCCGGCCCGTCAGCCGCCACGCCGGCCTCACCCTGCGCTTCCGCGCCGACCGCCCCGACCGCGCCCTGGGCGCCGTGCGGATCACCCACCCCGGACGGCCCTCGTTCACCGCCGACGTCATGCCCATCCACCACCACGCCCGATGACCACACCCACCACCCCCTCGGAGAACACGTGACCACCATCCCGACCACCGTCGCTGCACTGCTCCGCGCCGCCCGGGACGAACTCGACCGGCGCGGCTGGACCCAACACGACTTCGAGGCACCCACCGGCGAGGTCTGCCTCCTTGGCGCGCTCAACGCCTCACTCACCCGGGACCCGCGGCACGGGCCCGCCACCGTCGCCGCCCAGCGACTCCTCGTCGCTGCGGCCGGCACCCTCACGCAACGGCTCGTACCCACCGACCATGCCGACGAGGACCCCGAGGAACTCGGACTCATCTCCTACCCCATCGGCGAGATCACCGAGTGGAACGACGCCGACGGGCGCACCCTCGAGCAGGTCGTGGCCCTGCTCGACACCACCGCCAGCGAGCTCGACGCCGCCAGCGAAACTGACGGTCGCGTCTGATGGCCGTGCTAGACGATCGGACAATCCGAGCGGCGCTCGTCACCGCCCTGGCTGTCGAGTCGGACGGGCGGGTCCGCCACGAGCTGGACGTCGCCGCGTGCCGGGTGGACGTCGCCGTGGTCGGAGCGGCGGAGCTGACCGGCTATGAGATCAAATCGGATCGGGACAGCCTGCGGCGTCTCACCGGGCAGGCCACGGCGTACGGGACGGTGCTGGACCGGGTCACGCTGGTGGCCACCGGCCGGCATCTCGACCACGCCGCCGCCCTGGTACCGGACTGGTGGGGACTCACCCTCGCCGCCGCCGACGAGACGGTGACGCTCACGGAGGTGCGGCCCGCCGGTCGCAACGGTGAGGTGGACCCGGTAGCACTAGCCGGGCTGCTGTGGGCAGAGGAAGCCCGCACCCTGCTACGGCTACGCGGCCAGCGCCGCGGCATCGCACGGATGCCCCGCGGACGGTTACACGCCGCCGTCGCCGAGGCGTACCCGCTGAACGACCTGCGCCGCGAGATCCGCCGCCTGCTACAAGCCCGTCCAGCGGACTGGACCGTCACCCTCACCGGCGCGGCCAGCCGATGACTCACCCCGCCGCGCCGCCTGGCCTTCCGCCCGGCACGGTCCTGGACCTGCCTGCCGGCGGGTTCACGGTCGGGGAGTGGGCCGCGGCGGTGTGGCGGGCCGCCGACCTGATCCCCCGCGAGATCCGCCGTGGCGACCGGTGGCTCCCCAACCCGGCCTGTCGGGACGGGCGAAACGCCGCCCGACAGGCGTTCCTCACCACCTGCACCCACCTCGGTCTGTCGCCCTCCCAGGTCGGGCCGTGCGCGGCCTGCGGCGCCTTCCATCACCTCTACGGACCCGGCGGGACCCCACTGTGCCCCCGCTGCCGCCCGCGGAACCCCGGGCGGAAACCGGCCGGCCGGCCCCGGCTCACCCTCATCCGCGGCGGACATGCCCCCGCACCGAGACACCGGCCGGCGGACCGCCGGCCGCCTCCGCCAGGCGCCGCCTGCCTTCCCCTGTGACCCCGCCGATACCGACCCGTACCGAGGAGAGGAGTCCGATGAGCGCCGTGTCTGCCGAGTCGCCGGTGCGCATGCTGCCGGCGGCGCTGGCCCTGGCCGCGCGGGGGATCGTCGTCTTCCCGGTCCGGGTCGGCAGCAAGAAGCCGATGGTCGCCTGGGGCAGCCAGGCCACCACCGACCCGAATGTCATCAGCTGCTGGTGGACGCGCTGGCCGTACGCATCGATCGGCGTGGCCTGCAAACCGTCCAGGCTCACCATCGTCGACGTCGACGGGCCTGCCGGCCGCGCCTCGTGGGCGGCGCTCACCGGCCGGCACGGGCACACCCCGACCGCGAGCGTCGCCACCGGCCGCACCGACGGCGGGGTGCACTACTGGTACCGGGCACCGCAGACCAGCCCGCCCGGGAACAGCAAAGGCAGCGACGCCAGCGGAATCGCCCCCGGTATCGACATTCGCGGCGCCGGTGACGGCGATGGCGGCATGGCCGTCGCACCCCCCTCCCTGCACCACTCCGGCCGCCGCTACCAGTGGGCAGACCGGCTACCGCTGGCCGATCTGCCCGACTGGCTGCACGAGCTCACCACCAGGCCAACCACCCCCGTCCCGCAGAGTCCCGCTGACATCGCCGCGGCCCGCCGCCGTGCCGCGGCCTACCGGGCCCGCCCCGACCTCGCCAAGACCCGCGCCGCCCGGTGGGCCACCGCCGTGCTGGCGGGGGAAACCACCGACATCGCCGCCATGGCACCGGAGTCCGGCCGCAGCGACGCCCTCAACGGCGCCGCCTACAAACTCGGCCGCCTGGTCGCCGGCGGACTCCTCGACGAGCACGACGTCCGCCAGGCCCTCACCGACGCCGGCCTGGCCGCCGGCCTCGACGACCCCGCGCGCGAGGGCAAACGCGGATCCACCGCCCGCACCGTCGAATCCGGCCTAAGCGCCGGGATGCGCCGACCCCGGGCATGCCAGGAGGACCGGTGAGTGCCCTCCCCGACATCCCCACGCCGGTCGTGGAGCTCGACGTCGACGTCATCCTGGCCGCCGTCGGGACCGAGACCAACGAGCTGGCCCGCGCGAAGACGCTCCGCGAACACGTCTACGCCCTGGGCCGGCACGCCACCGACGCCCTGGTCGTCGACGCGCACCGCGATGCCCTCGCCGCCGCCAAACGCCTCAGCAAAGGCGGGTTCGACCGCGCCTACAAGGCCGGCGTGGCCGATGCCCGCCAGGCCGCCAAGGACGCCGCCCGCCGCCGGCCCCGGCCCGACGGCGACCGGCCCGGCGACCGGCCCGACATCGACGTCACCGGCACGGCCGCCGCGATCCGCAACCTCAAAGCCGCTCTCAACGGCGGGGTGTTCGCCGACGTGTACGTCACCGACGGCCACGCCGTCCACGTCGCCCACATCAGCGGCGACATCAGCGTCACCGGCGACGACCCACTGCCCCTCGTCGCCTCGCCCCTGGCCGCCCCCGGCTTCGCGAGCCTCCTGGCCCACGAGACCTACGCCTACCGGACCGTCACCGGCCCGAACGACGACACCTGGGAAGAAGAACACGTCCCCGCCGACCGGATCCTCACCTCCGCGCTGAACGGCCCCCACTGGCCCGGCCTGCGCCCCCTGCGCGGCATCGTCGGCTCCCCGGTGCTACGCCCCGACGGATCGCTGCTGCAGACCGCCGGCTACGACCCGGCCACCGGTCTCTACCTCGCCCCGAAAGTCCCCCTGCCCCCCGTCCCCGACCGGCCCACCGGCGACCAGGTCGTGGCCGCGAAACGGTTCCTCGAGATGGTGCTGCACGACTTCCCCTGGGTCAGCACCGCGGACAAAGCGAACTTCCTGGCGGATCCTCATCACCCCGATCCTGCGCCCCTACCTGCGGACCCTCACCCCGTTCTGGATGACCACCGCCACCACCGCGTCGTCGGGCAAATCGCTGCTCGCCGACATGGTCGGGTCGATCTACGGCAAGCAGCAGAACCCCTGGCCCGGTGCCGAAGAAGAACTCCGCAAAGCCATCCTCGGCTGCCTACGCCGCCCCGAACCGCTGATCTGCTGGGACAACATCGCCGAAGGCACCCAGATCACCAGCGCCACCCTCGCCGGACTGATCACCGCCGCCGAATGGTCCGACCGCGTCCTGGGCTCCAGCCGCAACGAGAAATACGCCAACGACCGGCTGTGGGCCGTCACCGGCAACAACCTCCGCCTCGGCGGGGACATGGCCAGCCGCACCGTCGTCGTCCGCCTCGACCCGAACATGCCCAACCCCGAACTACGTCCCGACAGCTCCTTCCAAATCCCCAACCTCCAAACCTGGCTCACCGACCCCGCCCACCGCCAGGAACTCCAATGGAACCTCCTCGTCCTGGTCGCCGACTGGGTCGCCGTCGGCGCACCCCGCACCGCCCATCTCATGCGCCAGTTCAGCCCCTGGGCCCAGGCCGCCGGCGGCTTCGTCACCCACCACGGCCTGACCGGCTTCCTCGACAACACCACCGACGTCGCCGACATGGACGACCAGGCCGCCACCTGGCAGGCCTTCCTCACCCGCTGGGAAGAACGCTTCGGCACCCAAGGCCGCACCAGTGCCGACATCCGCGCCAGCTTCGACCGTGACCCCGACGGCCGTGACCCCTGGGACGGCACCATCCCCGACAGCCTGATGAACGGCCGCCACCTCCCCACCGCCAACGAACTCGGCGCCCGCCTACGCGGCCACGTCGGCCGCTGGTACGGCCCCCACACCCTCCGATCCGACACGGAACGTCACAGCAAGATCCGGCTGTGGCGCGTCGAAACCCGGCGGGACACCCCATGAACCACCGGAGTTTCTTCTCACTCACCTCTCAGTGCACCACGAAGGCCAACCACCCCCCGCAAGTCCCGCAAACGCTCGAAAGCCCCTGTCCCGCAGGGGTTCCCACTGCGGGACTTGTGCTCCGACAACCCCCGCAACGCGGGACTTGTAAGCCCCGCACCCACCCACCCCCGCAGGGCTTGCGGGACTTACCCGCACCCTCGCGGGACTTCCCTCACAGCCAAGCCCCGCACACATCCGCCCAGCTCACAGCGCCCATCTCGGCCGGCTGCGGGACTTGCGGGTGGTGCGACGCCCTGCCCGCGACACGCACCCCGAAAAAACGAGAAACCCCGAACCCTCGGCCGGTCACCGACAGTCACAGCCCGACTTTTCGGGGCGAAGGTGGTTGGCCTTCCCGCGCCCCGCCAAAGGACACCGACCCCGCGCCCCACACCACAAGCGGTCCCGGCGACCCGCCGACCAAGCAACCCGCCGGGACCGCACCCCAACCCACCCGAAGCAGGACGGAGCGAACCCAGCATGCCCCGGCCCCTTCCTCGCCTGCCAGACGACGTCGACACCGAGGCCACAATCAAGGCTTCATCAGGCCGCGGTGCAAAGGCCATCGAATCGGACCGCATTGCGCATATCCGTGAGATCGTTCGGAGGACACGCACGGATCAAGGTCTACCTCCAACGATCAAGCATGAGCTGACGCTCGATCGAATTGCGGTGATCTTCGCCCTGCCGCCGGTCGTACGGGACGATGAGCCGGAGGTCGACGTCGCATGACGGTCTACCCGTATCAGGTCACATGTCGATAGGCCCGTGGGCACGGGCCTATCCTGCCCGGTCGGCGTGGCCGCCGTCGGTGCGGACCGTGAGGGTTCCGCGGGCGTGGCCTGAACCGTAGTGAACCGTAGTCCGCGCCTCCCGGCCGGCGGTAGGGCCGCCGGCCGGTCGTTGCGGGCGCCGGGTGAGCAGCCAGCGGCCCGGGGGCGCGTGTCGCCGCGAGGTCAGTCCCGGGTGACGTGCCGTGGTGCCGCGTCGTCGGGGGCGATCCCCTGCGCCGGGCGGTGGGTCGGCGCGGTGAGCGTCCCGTCGATGGTGCGGACGTCCCGCCCGACGGGGACCCGGGCGATGCTGTTCACGACCGCGGTAGGCCGGTAGGGGAAGCGTTCGACGTCGGCGTGCGTCGTGATGCCGGAGAGCACGAGCACGGTGTCCATGCCGGCCTCCAGGCCGGCGACCACGTCGGTGTCCATCCGGTCGCCGATCACCACCGTCGTCTCACTGTGCGCGGACAGGGTGTTCAGGGCGCTGCGCATCATCAGCGGGTTCGGCTTGCCGACGAAGTAGGGGGTGACCCCGGTCGCCTTGGTGATCATGGCGGCGACGGCGCCGGTCGCAGGGAGGAGGCCCTCGACCGATGGCCCGGTCGGGTCGGGGTTCGTCGCGATGAAACGGGCGCCGCCGCGCACCAGCCGGACCGCCCGGGTGATCGCCTCGAAGCTGTAGGTCCGGGTTTCCCCGAGCACCACATAATCGGGCGAGCTGTCGCTGAGCACATATCCGATGTCGTGCAGCGCCGTGGTGAGCCCCGCCTCGCCGACGACATACGCCGAGCCGCCCGGGCGCTGCGTGTGCAGGAACAGCGCGGTCGCGAGTGCCGAGGTCCAGATTCGCTCGGGCGGGATCTCCAGGCCCGAGCGGGACAGGCGCGCGGACAGATCACGGGCCGTGTAGATCGAGTTGTTCGTCAGCACCAGAAAGCCGAGTCCGGCGGCGGTGAGACCGGCGATAAACGCGTCCGCTCCGGCAATCGGGTGCTCCTCATGGACGAGAACGCCGTCCATGTCGATGAGATAGTTCTCGATGATCCGTTCCGACATGGCCACTGATTCTGCCCGCCGCCCCGGCCCGCCGGCGGGCCGGGGCGGTCACTGGGAGCGGCGTCTCACAGCACCGCGACCCCGGCGGCCTGCTGCCCGGCCGGCATCGTCAGGCACAGGACGGGAACGACAAGCCATTCACGCAATCCCTCGTCGTGGGCGTACTTGCGCGCATAGCCCGGTGACCGGAACGGGCCGACCACCCCACGGATCCGCCCGCCCGAGCTACCCAGCACGACCACGGCCCAGGCCGCGGCATCGTCATCCGCCGTCCCGTCCGGCAAGGAGGTGGATTCCCACCAGCACGGCACACCCTCGACCATTCACGCCCCCTTATGCAGGTCCTTCAGCGGCCACCCATGACGGCGACACATACTTCGGCTGGGCATCGCCCCGGGCGCGAAGTTCGCGCTGCCGGCTGCCGCCGCCGAAATGATCGCCACCGGGCCCCTCCGACCAGGTGGCGATGCACCACGATGCACACCGACGCCGTGGATGGCCCCCTCCGATATCGTGCGCTTTCCCGTCGCCTAGTCCACCGAAACGGCCGAATTTTCTCGGCGTCGTCGTCCGGCCTGCGGCGAGGGAACGTGCTTTTGCATTGGCTGGGGCCCGGCTGTTCTCACCTGGCATACGTTCGCGGCGCTACGGGCACGGCGAAATCAAAAATGTGACATAAGTCGTCGGGTGCTCCGGCGGTCCACCGCGGGGTGGCGCGGTGGTGGCGTCCAGGCGCGGTCTCGACGGGCCGCGGCACGGGGTCGCGGCACGGGGTCGCGGCACAGGTTCGGCGAGGGCTCGGGTTCGGCGAGGGCTCGGGTCCCTGGTCGGGGAGGGCGCGGAGTGGGTCTGGGAGGCCCGGGTCGGGCCGGCGGCGATCCGGCGCAACGTCCGGGTTGATTCGGGCGTCTGTTCTGTCGGTTACTTCTCGCGATGTGGGGGATCCGTGCGTCGGCGCCGTAATGACTACCGCAGCTGGGAAGAACTGTCCCGCCAGGAGCGTCGCCGCGGACTGGCGATTCTCGGTGTGGCCGGTGCCGGCGCGGTGGCGGCGGTGTACCTGGTCGTCGGCAGCGGCGGCACGCAGGCCGAGGCTGGCGCGGCGGTCCCGCCGACCGTCGACGTGAGCTCCCAGCTCGCCACCTGGTACGCCGGCACCGCCGGGATCCGCGGCGAGATCACGACGTCCGTCAGCGCGGTGCGCACGGACATCCAGGCAGCCGACGGCGCGGCGCTGAAGCCGGCGTGCGCCCAGCTCGGTCAGGCCGTGGACCGGATCACCGGGCTCGGCGTGCCGCCCGTCGCCGCCGCCGGCCGGACCTGGACCGACGGCGCCGCCGCCTACGCGCAGGCCGTCACCGCCTGCGGGAACCTCTTCGACGGCACCGCCCAGCCTCCACCGGTCCTGCTCCAGCGCACGACCGACGCCCTCAACACTGCCGACGGCCACTGGACGAGGCTGGCCGCCCAGATCGGCGCGCCGGCGCAGATCATCGATGCGGCTGGGTAACGCGGCGCCGCAGGACGCCTGACCTGCCAGACTTGGCCAGGTGGATCATCTCGCGGTCATCGAGGCCGAGGGCCTCGCGCTGCTGGCGACGACCAGCGCGCATCTCGACAGTCCGGTGCCGACCTGCCCGGGTTGGAGCTCGCGCCGCCTGCTGCGGCACGTCGGACGCCTGCTGCACAGCGTCAGTGTCGTGGTGCCGCGGGGCACCACCGACCCGCCGCCGCCGAACCCGCCCGCGCCCACCGACGACGAGGGGCTGGTCGCCTACTACCGGCGCGCCCTCGACGACCTGTTGCGCGCGCTGCGTCAGACCGATCCCGCCGCGGCGGCCTGGAACCACACCGGGGTCGCGCCGCCCGTCGCCGGGTTCTGGCACCGCCGCCTCGCCCAGGAGCTCACCGTGCACCGCTGGGACGCCGACAACGCCATCGGCGCCGCTCACCTGCCTACGGCGGAAGTGGCCGCGGACGGTGTCGACGAGCTGCTGACCGTCCTACTGCCCGGCAACCGCGCCCACGCGAGCACCGGGCTGGCCGACGGCGGTGTCCACGTCCATCTCACCGATGTCGAAGGGGAGTGGCTGGTCGCGCTGGCCGGCAATGACGTCACCGTGACCCGGGAGCATGCCAAGAGAGACGCCGCCCTGCGTGGCCCCGCCCCCACCGTGCTGCTCGCCCTGTGGGGGCGCCTGCCGTTCGAACATCCCGATCTCGCCGCCTTCGGCGACGAGGCCCTGCTCGCGGTGCTGCATCCCGGCGTCTGACCCGACGGGCGCCCGGGCGAGCGAGCAGGCGGGCGCCCGAGCGGGCGGGGCAGCACCAGGGTGGTACTACCTGGGCGTACCGCGGGGTGGCGGGGCGTCCGGTGGGACGGGCACCGTGGTGCCGGCCCTCACGTGCCTCCACCCTCCGTGCTCGGCGTCAGGAACCGCCCTGTGGGCGGCGGAACAGGGTCGCGGTCGGCGCGGCCTGGCTCAGGGTCGCCTTCGTCGGGGCGAACAGGAACGACTGCTGCGGCTGGCCGCCCGGTCCGAGTAGGAACGCCCGCTCGATCGAGTCGACCTTGATGCGGGCGCCGCGGTCGACGCCAGCCCCGACGACCCGGGTGGCCTCGATCGTCGAGATGTCCTCGGCGACCGTGCCGGGTGGGAGCTCGACGGCGGTCGCGGCGGGGGTGTCCCGTTCGATCGCCCAGAGCGGGTAGATCTTGTTCGACCGGTAGGTCTCGCCGTTGCCGGACAGCCGCACGCCGACCGACAGGCCGACCCAGCTGTTCTCGGTGTTCGGCGAACCCACCGTGCTCTTACGGATGATGAGGTAGAGGTAGTTGCGCGGGTCGCTGATCTTCGTGGTGGAGTTCGGTGCCTTGTTCTCGTCGACCTTGCCCTCGCGCGCGAGCTCCTGCGACATCACCCAGTAGGTCCACGGGTTGCGGTCCATCTCCCGCTCGCGGGCGTCCGCGTTCGGATCGATGGCGTCGGTGGCGGACAGGGCGAACCGCATCGGGCCATCCGGGTTCTGGCACATGTTGTTGTTCAGCGTGCAGGTACCGAGCACTGGGTGGCCGCCCTCGTAGCGGCCGGCGAAGGGCTGCGTCGCGTGGTCCGGGCTCTGGATCACCGCGCTGCCGGGGATCGCGTTGCCCGCGGCGTCGATCTCCACCTGGTAGGTCCACTCGATGTCGGTAGTCCGGCCCCACTGCGCCATCAGCGCCGGGGTGGAGGTGCCGCCGTCCTCGTTGCTCCACACCGTCGAGTAGGTGAGCAGCCGGTGCCCGGAGATCGCGGTGGGCGCCTCGGAATGGAAGGCCAGCAGCGGCGTGTCCGTGATCGCGTTCTGGAACGGCCCGCCGGCCAGCGGGTCCGCGGCGGTCGCCGTCGACGACGCTGATCCCGCCCCCGTGCCGCCAGCTCCGGCGGTGGAAGGCGGCGCCGCCCGGCCATACAGGACCGGGGCGTGCGCCAGCGCCCGGTAGCCGTTGTCCTGCGGCGTCACCGTCCGAAAGGCGATGCCGGTCAGGCGGGCCGAGGCCGCCGCCTTCGGGGAGCGGTCGGCGGCGAACTGCGCCCGCAGGGTATGACCGCCCGCGGCGAGATGACCCAGCGCCAGGCTCCGCTTGATCGGGAACGAGGCGGGGATGACGACGTCGGTGGCATAGGTGTTGTCGACGAACAGGGACACCACGGCGGACTCGCTGCCCGGCGAACCCCACGACACGCCCGGCGCGGCGGTGGTGAGGTCGAGCAGGACCTCACCCGCGGCGTCGGTCCGGAACGGCATCGAGGACTCCTGCCCCCGGTTCAGCACGACCTCGGCCGGTGCTGCTTGCGCCTCGTCGCCGGAGCTGCACGCCCCGAGCCCGACCGCCAGTGCGGCCGCGGCCAGACCCGCACCGATCGCCCGCCGCAGTCCTCTCGACACCCGCGTTCCTCCCCGGAATCCGGGAGGTCGCCACCCGCGCGGCCGTTCCCCACGTCCCCGATTCACGTACACATCCTGCTCTGTAGTGATTTGTCATCCAGCACCGGTAGGGCCGGCATGGGATTGGGCGCCCCCGCGCCTGGTCACGGCGGCGGGTCGATGGCGGCCCCGGACCTGCTACGGCGGTGCGAGCCTGGTGCCGGGCGGGTAGATCTGCCGGTGGCAGGGAGGGCGGGGACATGGCGCAGGGGCAGCACGGCGGGCCGGCCGGTGACAGGGCCGACGACGGCGGCGGAGCGACGGCAGGCGCCGCCGGGCCGCGGGGCACGGCCGGCACGGCCGGTACGGGAGTGGTCGATCCCTCGACCGCCGCGGCCCTCGCGGCGGGGATCACCCCGTGCCGGGTCTCCAGAAAGGAGTATGAGAAGGAACTCGACCGTCTGCAGACTGAGCTGGTCCGGATGCAGGAATGGATCCGGCATACGGGATTCCGGCTGGTGGTGGTATTCGAGGGGCGGGACACCGCGGGGAAGGGCGGCACCATCAAACGCATCCTCGACCGGCTCAACGCTCGCCAGTGCCGGGTCGTCGCGCTGGGCACGCCGACCGAGCGGGAACGCACCCAGTGGTATTTTCAGCGCTACCTGGTGCACCTGCCTGCCGCCGGCGAAATCGTGCTGCTCGACCGGAGCTGGTACAACCGGGCGGGGGTCGAGCGAGTGATGGGCTTCTGCACGGACGGCGAATACGACGACTTCCTGCGCACCTGCCCGCAGATCGAGCGGGCGCTGGTCCGCTCCGGGATTGTCCTGGTGAAATACTGGCTTTCGCTCAGTGACGAGGAGCAGGAACGTCGCTTCCAGGAACGGATCGACAATCCCGGCAAGCGGTGGAAGCTGTCGGCGATGGATCTGGAGGCACGGGCCCGATGGGTGGATTTCGCGGCGGCCAAGGACGAGATGTTCGCCTACACCGACATTCGCGAGGCACCCTGGCACGTGGTGGACGCCGACGACAAGCGCACGGCCCGGCTCAACCTGATCAGCCACCTGCTGTCGATCGTCCCGTACGGCGATGTGCCGCATGAGCGCGTGGTGCTGCCCCCGCGGCAGGAGAAGGCCTACAAACGGCCCCCGATCGACAGCCAGACCTGGGTGCCGCGCCGCTACCTGCAGGGTTGAGCGGGACCGGTCCGCTGCCCGGGTCCGTTCGGGCCGTGGTGGTCGCTGGCGCTTCGGTGCCACCCGATGCGGGTGAGGCTGCCCTCGCGCGACTGCCCTTTCTGTGCCGGTGGCGGCCGTCGGCCTGGCAACGCCGCCGCGCCGACGGGCCGTGCCGGCGGTGGCCGTCACCTCCCGCTGCCCGCGGTTCTCCGGCGTCCACCCGCCGGCCGGCACGTCGTTGACCTGGTATGTGGCGTTGCCCACGCCGCATTCCTGCGGGTGGGTTCCCGGTCGGCCCAATCGTTGGGCGGATACGGTACCCGGCAGGGAATGAACGGACGACGGTCCGCGGCTGGCCACCTGTGGAACCTGCGATTCGAGCGGGAGAGGATTTCGTGCGCAAGTTCGTCATCATGGGAGTACAGGGCAGCGGCAAGGGAACCCAGGCGACGATGCTGGCACGGGATTTCGACCTCGTCCACATAAGCGTGGGTGACGTCTTCCGTTGGAACGTGCAGAACCACACGAAGATGGGTGCTCAGGTGAAGCGGACGGTCGCCGCCGGCCATCTGGTCGGAGACGATCTCGTCGAATCTGTGGTGCGCACCCGGCTGGCCGAGCACGACTGGAACTACGGGTTCATCATCGACGGATTCCCCCGCAATGCGCGGCAGGCGGAGTTCTTTCTGGAGAGCTACGACATCGACGGGGTCATCTATCTGGATCTCCCGGACGACGAGGTCTACCGGCGGGTGTTGGCCCGCCGGCTGTGCTCCCGCTGCGGCCTGGACTACAACCTGATAGCGAGCCGGCCGCTTATGCCGGACACCTGCGACGTCTGCGGAGCACCGCTGCAGAAACGCGCCGACGACAATCCCCAGGCGCTGGCCGTGCGGCTGCGCGACTACCACGAGAAGACCCAGCCGGTGATGGAGATCTTCCAGCGCAAGGAGTTCGTGGCCGTCGTCGACGCCCGCCGCGTGCCACGGGCCGTCCAGACGGAGATCCGCGGGTATTTCAACCTGCCGGACCTGGCCCCCGCGCCGGTGTGATCCCGCCGCCGCCCGGCTGGCTAGTGCTTCGTGAACACGATGGCGATCGCGTTGGACTGGCCGAGGCCCGCGGCGCCGATGCTCCCGGTGACGCTGTGCCCGTCGAAGGCCAGTGCGCGGGCGACGCCGGGGATGCCGACGTCCGAGGTGATTCGGTAGCCGGCTCGCGGCAGCGCGGTGCGGTAGAAGGCCGCCGCCCGGTCGCTGGACACCCCCGACAGTGTCACCGTCGAGCTCTTCCCGGTGGTCGTGCCGACCTTCACGGCTGCCCCGGGCGGTACGGGGAAGTCCGTGGGGACGTTGGTACCGCGCAGCGCCGCCGCGCCGGTCACCGAGTCGACCTTCCCGACCCCGGGGATGGACGTCGACAGCGAACTTGGCAGGGCTGTGGGTAGGGCCGTGGGCAGACCGCTCGGCAGCGCGGTCGGGAGGGCCGTCGGCAGGCTCGCGCTGGCGCTCGGGTCCGGCAGGTCGACGCCGTCCGAGCCGCAACCCGCCGTCAGACCGACGAATCCGGTCAGGGCGAGCCCCGCCACGAGCATCGTGGCCCGGCGGACCCGACGGTCCCCCGGGCGCGTCCGGTCGAGAGCCTGACTGTCGGGCACGGTGGGGTCCCTCCCGCTCGATCCCGCTGCCGGGCCCACCTACCGCATCGCTCCAGGCCGCATCGCTCCAGGGACCCGGGTGAGGGCGGGCGCGATGGCGGCGTGCCGCAGCGAGGACGGACGGCGACCCGGTGTCGGCATTGTGCCGACGCATCCACGCCGACCCTAGTCGCGGTCGGGTGCCGCCCGCCCGAGGTGTCGGCTGGCCGTCACGCGTGCCGCTGTCGGGGGTACCGAGACCGGTGCAGGTCCACCCGAACGTGCTGCCTACAGATGCCGATTGACCGTGCGTTCGGCACCCGCGCGCCCCGCCGTCTCGGGCCGCCAGGATCCCGCTGACCTGGGGGCGCACCCACCCCTCGACTGAAGACTGAGCAAAATTTCGTATTTGCGGCACGAAGGAGGTTTCGCGATGGTAGTGGCGGGGTAGCCGGCAGGCGGGTGCTTGCCCTGTTTGTCCGCTTCATCCGATCTCGGGAAGGATGGATCGACGTGCGGGATGCCGTAGGGGGTTCGGCGGGCGTGTCGCGCAGCTCGACCGGCTGTCACTCTCCGTCGCATCTTCATGACGGTCTGGCGAGTTGTCGGCGGGAGGAGGCGTGTCGCGCCGAGCGTGGCCGAGCGGTGCGCGCCTTGCCCCGCGGGCCAGCGCGCCTGGACGAGGAAGTCCAGGGCTATGTCGAACTGGCATTCCGATTTCTTCCTATACAGCCAGGTTTGCCGACACCGTAAGTGAGGGTATGTGTGCAGTACGAACTTCGCAGTGTCCCGCCCCGGTGTTCCGTGTTGAGCACCCGACACCTGTACGTTCTCTGAGCGTGGCGGTCACCAACAACGCGGTGATCGGTGTGGCCCTTGGCTACATCGAGGCGAACCCGGACGAGATGGACCTCATGCGGTCCTTGGTTGTACTTGCCCTGCACGGGCCTGCCATCACAGCCCGTAGCACGACTCCGGCTCACGTCACCTGTCGCGCCGCGATCGTCTCCCCCGACTGGCATGTTCTCGAGATCATGGACTCGTCCACGTCCACCTGGCACCTGCCGGGCGGTCACGTGGACGCGGGCGCCTCGTCCCTGCTCGGCGCGGCGCTAGGGCTCGCCGCCCGCCACGCCGGAGTGGACACGAACATGGTCATCCCCGACGCAGTCATCCCCTTCGACGTCGAAGCCTCGATCGTCGAGGCCGCCCCGGCGCGCGGGGAGCCGGAACACGTCCACTACGACATGACCTACCTGTTCCACGTCGAGGACCGCAGCCTCGCCGTGCCCGACTCCGTCAGCACCCGCGTGCGCTGGGTCGAGCCCGGGAAGGTCGGCGGCCAGCTTGCCGGCCAGCTCGGCGTGAAGCTCACGGAGGCGTCCCGCCACTCCCGCCTGGTGCCCTGATCCCGGTCGGCGTGGCCGGGTGTCTCGTCGTCGGCCCAGGCGGTCCGGGTCGGCGCAGCGGCCGACCCGGGCGAACGCCAGCACGCTCCGCCGAGCCACGCCAGACCGACCGTCCGGGGCAGAAGTCCGGCAGGTCACGCCGAACCGGCTCACTGCCTTGCCCATCCGGAGGGTTCGGCATCCGATTTATCCCTCTGGAAGGGCAAGGAAAGGCGCCTACCGGGTGTCGGTGACGAAGTGGAGGTAACGCTCGGTGGAGCGGCGCACGGCGGCCCGGCCGTCGGCGCGGACGACGGTCTGCCAGAACGCGCCGTAGACGGCGTCGAAGTCGAACGGTTCGAGCAGCTCCAGTGCCCGGCGGACGACGCTGGGCCGTTCCGGGATGTAGTTCGGGTAGCTGTACATGAAGCTCACCCACCGGCGGTCGAGGACGACCTGCAGGATGTCGCCGGAGAACAGCGCCCCCCGACCGTCTTCGCCCTGGGCCCAGTGCAGGACCGTGCCGCCGGCGAAGTGCACCCCGCCATTGATCAGGGTCAGCCCGTCGCCGATCGTCAGCGCGTCGCCGGACCACAGCTCGACGGCGTCGTCCGGCCGGCCGAGCCAGTCGGCGTCCGCGGCGTGGATGTAGATCGGGGCCCCGCCGAACGCCCGGCTCCAGTCGATCATCGCCCCGTAGAAGTGCGGGTGGCTGATCGCGATGGCGGTAACGCCGCCGAGCTCGGCGATCCGGCCGGCGAGATCGTCGTCGAGGAAGGGCACGCAGTCCCACAGGATGTTGCCCGCGTCGGTCTGGACGAGCAGCGCCCGCTGCCCGATGGAGATCTTCGGCTCGGCGCCGACGCCGGTCACCCGCTCGCCCTCCGGACGGAGCACGCCGTGGTAGCCGTCGGCGCGCAGCCGGGCCAGCGACGTCCACCGCTGCCCCTCCCAGCCGACGTACTGCCGCTCGTCCTCGCAGACCGGGAAGTCGACCTGCGCGGCGGCGTACTGCACCCCGCAGGTCAGGCAGATCGGCAGGTCGAGATCGAGGTCGGGAAGGCGGAACGGCACGGGCACCCCCGGAGGCGGGTCGGCGGCTGGGGTTCGGTGGCGCTGGTCAGTGGGCCACGGGCTGGCGGAACCGGCTGTGGTGGAACACCAACGGTGTCACGCTCGTGTCCGAGCTGAGCGCATGGACGCGCAGCAGCGCAATGGCGGGTTCGTGCCACCGGTCACCGTGCGAACAACAGTCGCGGCTGCGTGTTTCTCGCCGTCGAGAGACGGGTGAACCGTGCATTACGCCGATGATCGCGACGGGAAAGATGCTGCGGCGTAGGGGTGAAACGTCCGGTTACGCCGTTGCGGCAATATGCGGGCGGCGATGCGGCTGATCGATTCGCGCAGGCCCGGCGGCCTGCTCGCGGCCCTGCGGGCGGAGCCCGGCCGGCCGACGCGGGGGCGGTCCGGCACCGGCCGGATTCTTTCGCCTTCCCTACGTCTTTACCCGATAAGTCGTGTTAGTGGCGCTTTGCGGGGGTGCGTGGCGCGGCCTTACGCCGACAATGGAGTGTCGGCTCCGAGTCAAGAGGTACCCATGAATCCACCCAGCAAGAACGTCGAACGGGGGGCCGCGCCCCGGGAACACCTGCTCGGCGTCGCCACCCGGCTGTTCGCCGAGCGGGGCTACGAGGGCACCTCGATCGACGCCGTCCTCACCGCGACCGGGGTCAGCCGCGGTTCGCTCTACCACCACTTCAAGGGTAAGGATGCGCTGTTCGACGCGGTGCTGGAAGCGGTCGAGCTGGACGTGGGCCGCCGGCTGGTGGCCGCGGTCGGCGCCGGCGGCGGGGGCGACCCCGCCACCGCGCTGCGCCTGGGCTGCCTGGCCTGGATCGGCATCGCGGGTGACCCCGTCGTGCGGCGCATCCTGCTCATCGACGCGCCGGGGGTCCTCGGCTGGGCGCGCTGGCGGGAGCTCGACGAGCGGCACGCCTTCGGCAAGATCAAGCAGACGGTCGCGGAACTCGCCCGCGACGGCGTGTTCGACGCCGCGATGGTCGACCTGTTCGCGCACGTGCTGCTCGCCTCGATGAACGAGATCGCCCTGCTCGTGGCCCGGGCCGACAACCAGCGCGTCGCCATCCGCCAGGCCTGCGCCGCCGTCGACGAGCTGCTGCGCCGACTGCTGCGCCCGACCTGACCTTCGACCGTGAACCCATCATCCGCATGGACCCTCGTCCACGACGCCGCGGTCCCGGGAGCACACCGGATTCCGGCCTCCGTGCGGCTGGTGATCTGCGAGGGCAACTTATCTGTTGCTGGACGACGCGGCATGGGCCCAGGTGCGCGCATGCTGCGACGAGACGCGGTTCCTCCAGGTCGAGGAGGAGATCGCCCGGACTCGTCTGATCGCCCGGCAGACAACCGGCGGCCGCTCCAGACCGGCCGCCCGCACCTGGGTCCAAGAGAATGATCTCAACAACCTGCGGCTGGTGGATGCGACGGCGCGGCGCGCCGATTACCTGCTCCGGTTGCCTCCCGTACTGCCCCCCGCCCCTGAGGCCAAGCTCCGGTGACGATCAACAACCTCTAGTGACTTTGGGTAATCGTTTACCGACCCTGTCCCCGCCGTACGACCACGACCACGGCCACTGCCGTCCACTCGCCGGCCTGGGTTCCGGCCAGATTCCGGCCAGATCGTGCCGAGGTCTAGTTACGGTTTTTCGGCCGAAAACCGTAACTGCGCCTCGGCACGATTCCGTACACAACTGATCACAGAAAGATACGGAGGGCGTGGCGGTCGGTGGGTGCACCGAAACCCGAGGCGACCCCCCGCCACCCGATCGGATCCTCTTGGCCACTGATCACTCAGGACCCACTCGTCTCGGACGGGGGCGCCTCGTCCTGGGCGGTCAGCCAGGAGCGGGTGCCGAAGCTCGTCACCGACCGGGCCGCGACCCGCGACGCCGCGGCGAGCGCGTCCACCAGGCCGGCGGTGGTGAGTCGGGGCAGGGCCGCGATCGACCAGGCGAACGCCCCGTGGAACACGTCGCCGGCGCCGAGCGTGTCCACCGCGCGGACGGCCGGGGGCAGGACCTCCCCGCCGGCGCGGGCGGTCGCCCACCGGACCGGGCCGGGGCCGTGGGTCACCGCGGCGAACGAGGGCCCGTGCGCCAGCAGGTAGCGCAGCACCTCGCCCGGGTCGACGCCGACTCCCGGCGGCCGGAAGGCGGACCCGCACAACGCCACGTCGACGTGGGGGAGCAGCCGCTCGGTCCTCGGCTTCCAGGAACCGTCGTCGAACACCACGGGCGGCCGCCCGGCCGAGGTTGCCGCCCCACCCGCCCCCGTCGGCCGGGACCGGCGAGTTCCCAGGATGTTGACGGCGACGTCGAGCTGATGGCCGTCGACGAGGACGACGTCCGCCCCGGCGAGCAGGGCCCGGCACGGCGCCCGGCAGCGCGCCGTGCGCCGACACCACCGCCCGCTCCCCGCTCGCCGGGTTGACCATGATTGCCGAAACCGGAGGACTGGTACCCCTGGCCGCAGGTCGTGATGGTGGATTCCGAGCGTGGCGAGATCCGCCCGTGCCGCGGCGGCCAGCGGCCCGGAGCCGACTGCGCTGACGAGCGTGGCTCGCCCCCCGAGGTGGGCGAAGGCCGCGCCCGTCGCCGGGCCGCCCGCGGCGACCACCAGATCGTCGGCGACGATCTTCTCGTCGGGTCCGGGTGGGCGTCGAACCAGGTAGATCATGTCGAGGGTGGTGAGGCCGACGAACAGCCCCGCTGGCTGTCCGGCCACCGCCCCAACCGGCCGCGCCTTCGCCCTGTCGGCCTGCTTCGCCACGCGTCCTCCTGTTATCGGCCCGGAACCGGTCTGGTCTGCGCCGGGCAGGAATCGGTACCTCCGTCCGAGTATTCGAGTTACTGCGTTTCGGCGCAAAGATGTCACTGAGCCTTTCCCGGTAACGTTTCGTCGCTTTGCGTGACATCAATGTTGTGTTGGTGTG